>NZ_JBXARE010000002.1:0-14815 GCF_058807935.1 Pseudoduganella sp. GW821-FHT11H04
GGGGGTATAGCTCAGCTGGGAGAGCGCTTGCATGGCATGCAAGAGGTCAGCGGTTCGATCCCGCTTACCTCCACCAACAAGGCACAACGTAGCAATAGTCCAACAGGTCCCCATCGTCTAGAGGCCTAGGACATCACCCTTTCACGGTGAGTACCGGGGTTCGAATCCCCGTGGGGACGCCAGCTTTTCGAATTATGTTGTGCCCAGGGGGGTATAGCTCAGCTGGGAGAGCGCTTGCATGGCATGCAAGAGGTCAGCGGTTCGATCCCGCTTACCTCCACCAACAAGGCACAACGTAGCAATAGTCCAACAGGTCCCCATCGTCTAGAGGCCTAGGACATCACCCTTTCACGGTGAGTACCGGGGTTCGAATCCCCGTGGGGACGCCAGCATTTCTTCTTACTTCCTTCCAAGACTGCCTAAAAAGCGTGCAAGCTTAACTCCTTTGCATCTTCGTGGTTTGCGTACTAATATGAGTTACGGACCCTGCACAGGAGGAAGTCATGGAACTTCGCATGCTGCAATCGCATCGCTGGGTGGCGCGCCAGGCTGACTGGACCGCCGCAGCAATCGCCGGTTTTGGTGCCGGCGGTATCCTGATGTTGCTGGAGTTGTTATGGGCGACCGCGCAAGGCGGCGACCGGTGGCTGGCAACACGGATGGTCGCTGCGATGGTCATGGGCTGGGAGGTGCTGCAAACTTCCGGCTACGATTTGACCGTCATCATTGCAGCACTCGCAGTCCACTACGTTCTCGGTATTACCTTCGCCATGATGCTGGCGGCCATCATCGCCCCGTTCCAGCTCGATTCGAGCATGGGCCTGGTCATGCTGACCGGCGCGGCCTTTGGCGCGTTGCTGTATGTGCTGAATTTCTACGGCATGTCCGGCGCTTTTACCTGGTTTGCCGATTTGAGGGGCTGGACCACCTTCGGGGCTCACCTCATCTTTGGCGCCAGCTGCGCCATGTTCTATCGCATGCTTGAACGGCCAGAAAAACACGAGTGAATAAGCCTTAGCAAGTACGCCCCGCCAACGAGCGGGGCGTAGCCGTGTGTAGTTTCCCCATAACTAACCGGGCTTATCATTATGGCGTTGGCAATCTCCCTCATTCTGATTGTTCTTGGCGCAATTATTTTTCACTGGCTCAGCCCATGGTGGCTGACTCCCATAGCCTCCAACTGGCAGGCGATGGACGATGCTTTGATGATCACGCTCGTGATCTGCGCCGTTCTCTTCATTGTTATCCACCTGTTTGTCGCTTACGCCGTGCTGAAATTCCGCCACCGCGAAGGTCATCGCGCCGCAGCGGAATCGCATAACGGCAAGCTGGAGTGGTGGCTGATTGGCGCCACCTCGCTCGGTATCGTGGCGATGCTGGCACCGGGCCTGAACGTCTATGCCAAGCTGATCTCCCCACCGGCGGATGCCAGCGTGTTCGAAGTGATGGGCAAGCAGTGGGATTGGCACTTCCGCCTGCCGGGCAAGGACGGCAAGCTCGGTTCGACCGATGTGCGCTTCATCAATGCCACCAATCCCTTCGGCATCAATCCGGACGATCCGACGGGGCAGGATGATGTGCTGGTCGATGGCAGCGAGATCCATATCCCGATCAAGCAGCCTGTCAAAGTGCTGTTGCGCGCGCAGGACGTGCTGCACGACTTTTATGTGCCGCAATTCCGAACCCGCATGAATATGGTGCCCGGGCTGGTGACCCAGTTCTGGCTGACGCCGACACAGACCGGACGCTTCGAGGTCATGTGTGCTCAGTTGTGCGGAGTCGGGCACTCGAATATGCGCAGCGCCGTGGTGGTGGAAGAGCAGGCAGTCTACGATGCCTGGCTGGCGAAGCAGCCGACCTTCAGTGGCCATAACGCGCCGGCCGGCGTGGGTGGTCCCGCCGAACCTGGCAAGCAGGGGCGCCTGATCGCACAGTCGAAAGGCTGCGTGGCTTGCCACAGCGTCGACGGCGCACCGAGCGTTGGACCAAGCTGGAAAGGCTTGTTTGGCAAGCAGGAACCACTGGAAGGCGGAGCCACCGTTGCGGTGGACGATGCCTACCTGAAGCAGTCCATCCTCGACCCCAAGGCCAAAGTGGTCAAGGGCTATCCGAACATCATGCCGCCTAATCCTATGAGCGATGAGGAAGTGGCCGCATTGATCGACTACATCAAGACTGTACGCTGAGGAGATCTTGCATGTCTTATGGTGAAGAGCACGGCCACGACGACGAAAACCACCACGCCCCGCAAAGTTTCTGGACCAAATATGTCTGGAGCCAGGACCATAAGGTCATCGCGATCCAGTACACGCTGACGGCGCTGTTTATCGGCACCATTGGCCTGATCCTTTCGGACCTGATGCGGCTGCAGCTTGGCTTCCCCGGTAAATTCCAGTTCATCGACCCGAACAGCTATTACCAGTTCATCACCATGCACGGCATGATCATGGTGGTGTACCTGCTGACGGCGCTGTTCCTCGGCGGCTTCGGGAATTACCTGATTCCGTTGATGGTCGGGGCGCGCGATATGGTGTTCCCTTTCCTGAACATGCTGTCGTATTGGTTCTACCTGTTGGCGGTGGTGATCCTGTGCGCGAGCTTCTTCGTGCCGGGCGGGCCGACCGGGGCAGGGTGGACGCTCTATCCGCCGCAGGCAATCTTGCCGGGTACGCCGGGCACGGAGTGGGGCATTATCGTGATGCTCATTTCGCTGGCGGTGTTCATTGTGGCCGCCACCATGGGCGGCCTGAATTACGTGACCACGGTGCTTCAGGCGCGCACGCGTGGCATGACGCTGATGCGCATGCCGTTGTCGGTGTGGGGCATCTTCGTCGCAACCATCCTGGCGCTGCTGGCATTCCCTGCGCTGTTCGTCAGCGCTGTGATGATGATGTTCGATAAGACGCTGCATACCAGCTTCTTCATGCCGGCCCTGGTGTCGATGGGGCAGCAGCTCAATTACAAGGGTGGCAGCCCGCTGCTGTTCCAGCACTTGTTCTGGTTCTTCGGGCACCCGGAGGTGTATATCGTTGCGCTGCCGGCTTTCGGCGTGATCTCGGATTTGATCAGCGTGCACGCGCGCAAATGCATCTTCGGCTACCGCATGATGGTGTGGGCGATCGTGATTATCGGCGGCTTGAGTTTCGTCGTGTGGGCGCACCATATGTATGTGAGCGGGATGCATCCATGGTTCGGCTTCTTCTTCGCCACCACGACCTTGATCATCGCGGTACCGACGGCGCTGAAGGTCTATAACTGGACGCTGACGTTGTGGCGCGGTGATATTCACCTGACAGTGCCGATGCTGTTTGCGCTGGGCTTTATCAGCACCTTCCTGATAGGCGGGTTGACCGGCCTGTTCCTGGGTAATGTGAGCGTGGATATCCCGCTGTCCAATACTTACTTCGTGGTGGCGCACTTCCATATGGTGATGGGCGTGTCGCCGGTGTTGGCGGTGTTTGGTGGCCTGTATCATTGGTATCCGAAGGTCACAGGCCGCCTGTATAGCGAGAAGCTGGGGCAGGCGCACTTCTGGATCACCTTCATCGGCGCTTATGCGATCTTCTTCCCGATGCATTACCTCGGCATCCTCGGCATGCCGCGCCGGTATTATGCCTATGAGAACTATGCGTTCATTCCGCAGTCGGCGCATACGCTGAACGCTTTTATCTCCGTGGTGGCGCTGTTTGTCGGCGTGGCGCAGTTGCTGTTCTTGTTTAACATTATGTGGAGCGTGCGCAAAGGCGCGTCGGCTGGCGGTAATCCGTGGCGCGCAGCTAGCCTGGAGTGGTACACGCCGCAAACGCCGCCCGAACATGGCAACTGGGGACCGGAGCTGCCATCCGTGCACCGCGGCGCCTATGAATACGGTGTCGACGGCCCTGGCGCCGGCGGCGATTACATCCCGCAAAATGCGGGGCCTGAATATGGGCCGGATCCGCATGCACCGCCGCCGCATCCCAAAGCGCACCTGTCGCCGCGCCATGATCCTGCGGAGGTGCCGAAATGAGCGCCAATGCAACCCTGCACGCTAACGGACCGGCATGGCCGCAAGGTGCACGCCGCATCGGTTTGTGGGTCTTCATGGTGGTGGTTTCCACGCTGTTCGGCCTTTTCGCCGTGGCCTACGTGATGCGTGCCGCTTATGACGACTGGCGCCCAATCACTTTCATTCCGTGGCAGCTGTATTGCAGTACCGGCTTGCTGGTGCTGTGCAGCCTTGCGTGGGAACTGGCGCGGCGCCATGTCGCTGCGGGCAGGCGCGAAGCGGCGCGCAGTACTTCGATTGGCGCGCTGCTGCTGTCGGCCATGTTCGTGCTGTCGCAGCTCTACGCCTGGCAGGCGATGACGGCGGCTGATTACAGTGTCGCTGCCAATCCGGCCAACAGCTTCTTCTATCTGATCACCGGCCTGCACGCGGTGCACGTGATGGGCGGCATGGTGGCGGGCGCGTTTGCGGTGCGCAGGGCAGGGGAAGCGATTGGCCTGTGCGCGCAGTATTGGCATTTCCTGTTCGTCCTCTGGCTGGCGGTGTTCGCCTTGCTGTTCATGGTGACGCCAGATTTGGTCAGGGCCTTCTGCACAACGATGGGCATTCCTGTGAGGTGAGGTATGGATACCGGCACCAATGACATGAAAGGCTTCGTCTCCGACTGGGCGGGCGACCGCGCTGCGTTCCGCGTCCCGTGGGGCAAGGCGATGATGTGGATATTCCTGCTTAGCGACACGTTTATCTTCGGAACCTTCCTTACCGGCTATATGTCGGTGCGCATGGCTACCACCTCAGCGTGGCCCAATCCCAGCGAAGTGTTCTCCCTCACGATCGCCGGCACCAGCTACCCGCTGATCCTGATTGCGATCATGACTTTCGTGCTGATCACCAGCAGCGGCACGATGGCGATGGCCGTGATGTACGGGTACGCACGCGACCGCAAGAAGGCGGCCACGCTGATGCTGGTCACCGCGGCGTTCGGCCTGGTGTTCGTTAGTATGCAGGCTTTTGAATGGAGCAAGCTGATTCACGAGGGCGTACGTCCATGGGCCAACCCGATGGGCGCGGCGCAATTCGGCTCCTGCTTCTTCATGATCACCGGTTTCCACGGCTTGCACGTTTCGGCAGGTGTGGTGTACTTGTCGATCATCGCTCGCCGAGTGCTGAACGGGCATTACGAGAAAAAAGGTTATGACATCGTCGAGATCACCGGCCTGTATTGGCACTTTGTCGACCTTGTCTGGGTGTTCATCTTTGCATTGTTCTATCTCTGGTAGGAGGCCGCCATGTCCCAAGCTACCGCCGCCCATCAACAGCACCCGATTGGCATCTACGTCAAAGTCTGGATCCTGCTGTTCGTATTGAGCTTCTTCTCTTACCTGGTGGACTTCTTTCACCTGCAAGGCTTGCTGCGCTGGTCGCTGATCCTGATTTTGATGACGCTGAAGGCGGGCTTTATCGTCGCCGTTTTCATGCACATGAAGTGGGAGAGGCTGGCGCTGATCTTTGCGATTACGTTGCCGCCCCTGGCGATCCTGGTGCTGGTGGGCATGATGTCGGCGGAATCACATTACGTGAATAGCAATCGCACAGAACACTTCGCCGTTGCGCCCTTGAAATGAGGCTTGCACGCTGATATAATTCGCGCACGCTTTTCGACGTCCCCATCGTCTAGAGGCCTAGGACATCACCCTTTCACGGTGAGTACCGGGGTTCGAATCCCCGTGGGGACGCCAAGTATCTTTAAAGCGTAGTGCAAGTCCAGGGTCCCCATCGTCTAGAGGCCTAGGACATCACCCTTTCACGGTGAGTACCGGGGTTCGAATCCCCGTGGGGACGCCACAGATTAGAATGAAGCCGCCTCGTGCGGCTTTTTCATTTTCAGCCTATGACACGCTTGTCCCTCGATCTGTTTTGCAAAGTTGTCGATAACTTCGGCGACATCGGCATTTGCTGGCGCCTCGCGCGTCAGCTGCAGCACGAGCACGGCATCGCCGTCACGCTGTGGGTCGACGATATGGCAACTTTCCAGCGCATTTTCCCGCAAGTCGATGTGAGCGCGGGGCGCCAGGTGATCGACAAAGTGGCTGTGCGCCACTGGGCCTCACAGGATGGCGAATTCACCTCCGCCGATGTAGCCGACATCGTGATTGAATTTTTCGGTTGCGACATTCCGCCCGGCTATATTGCAGCGATGGCCCAGCGCCCCCAGCGCCCGGTGTGGCTGAACCTCGAAGGCCTGAGTGCGGAAGAGTGGGTAGAGGGCTGCCACAGCTTGCCGTCCAGGCATCCGCGCCTGCCGCTGACAAAGTATTTCTTCTTCCCCGGCTTTACTGAAAAAACGGGTGGGCTGTTGTACGAAACAGGTCTTGAAGCCGAGCGCAAAGCCTATATCTCCGATCCCGCTGCGGTATCTGCCTTCCTGTCTTCGCTTGGCGTGACGGAGGACGAGTCGGCGGCGATGAAGGTGTCGCTGTTCTGTTATCCCTATGCACCGGTCGCCCAGTTGTTTGCGGCATGGCGCGATGGCGGGCGGGCTGTGACTTGCCTGGTGCCGGAAGGTGTCGCGAGTGGAGCGGTTGCTGCATTCCTTGGCGCGCCGGCGGTGGCGGGCGCGGTGCGCAGCGAAGGTGCTTTGGCTGTGCGCGTGTTGCCGTTCGTTCCGCAGCAGGATTACGACAAGCTGCTCTGGTCCTGCGACCTGAATTTCGTGCGTGGCGAGGATTCCTGGGTGAGGGCGCAATGGGCTGGCAAATCCTTCATCTGGCATATTTACGCGCAGGACGAAAACCTGCACCATAAGAAGTTGCGCGCCTTTCTGCAGCGCTACTCCGCAGGCAGCGCGCTCGACGAATTCTCGCTGTGCTGGAATGGCGCTGCGGAAGGCGACTGGCCAGCACTCTGGAAAGCCCTCGCCGAAGCAATGCCTGAAATTTCGGCAAAGTCGACAGAATGGCAACAAAAAATCCTGGCCAACGGCGATCTGGCTACGAATTTGACTAAATTTTGTGCATCGCTGAGCTAACAAATCATATCCCCGTGCTATAATGCGCGGTTACTGCAACTCCCCTTAACCGGTATATATTCGCTATGAAATTCGCAAAAGAGATTCGTGTCGGCAACATCATCATGGTTGAAGACAAGCCATTCATCGTTCTGCGTTCCGACGTCAACGGCTCGTCCCGCACTGGCTTCACCTACAAATGGAAGATGAAGAACCTGCTGACCGGCTCCCCGCTGGAAAACGTGTTCCGCGGCGACGACAAGTTCGACGTGGTCGTTCTGGACAAGAAGCCAGTGACCTACTCGTACTTCGCTGACCCACTGTTCGTGTTCATGGACGAAGAGTACAACCAGTTCGAAATCGAAGAAGAGAACATGGGCGAAGCCGTCAACTACTTGAAAGACGGTATGGAATGCGAAGCTGTCTTCTACGACGGCAAGGCAATCTCGGTTGAACTGCCAACCACCATCGCTCGCCAGATCATTTACTCGGAGCCAGCTGTTAAAGGCAACACCTCCGGTAACGTAACTAAAGAAGCGAAACTGGAAAACGCCATCGAAGGCCGTAACTTCTCGATCCAGGTGCCACTGTTCGTGTCCCAGGACGACGTCGTTGAAATCGACACTCGTACCCACGAGTTCAAGAAGGTCGTTCGCGGCTAATTGCACTGAACTGTTGCAATTGCGCAATAAAAGGCCCGCTGATGCGGGCTTTTTGCTTTTGTGCACGATTGCTTACTTGCAAACTGCTGGTATGCTACTGGTTTCTTGCTGTTCTTTAACATAAGAGGGCGTACCAGATGGATCGAAGGGGTTTCGTGAAGTTGGGGCTGGCTGCCGGAGGCGCAGCCACTTTGCCGCGTACGCAGGCAGCCGTGCCGTCGGTGCTGGACGCCGGCGTGCAGCACCAACAGGAGCTGATGGCGGCGAATAAGCTGACCTCACATGCACTCACTTCGCAATACCTGGCGCGCATCAACGCGATCGACAAGTCCGGTCCGCGCATCAATTCCATTATCGAGATCAATCCCGAAGCGCTGAAGATTGCGCGCGAGATGGATCGCGAGCGCCACGCGCGCCGTGTGCGCGGGCCTTTGCACGGCATTCCCGTTCTCCTGAAAGACAATATCGCCACTGCTGACCGCATGAGCACCACCGCAGGTTCGCTGGCGCTGGCTGGCGTGCGTGCAGCGCGCGACTCGCATGTGGCGGCACGTTTGCGTGCAGCCGGAGCAGTCATCATCGGCAAGACCAATCTGAGCGAGTGGGCCAATATGCGCTCCAACCATTCCGTCAGCGGCTGGAGTGCGCGCGGTGGCTTGACGCGTAACCCGTATTCGCTGGACCGCAATTGCAGCGGTTCGAGCTCCGGTTCCGGCGCTGCGATTGCAGCCGGCCTGGCGACGCTGGCTGTCGGCACCGAGACCGATGGCTCCATCGTTTCGCCGGCATCGATTTGCGGCCTGGTGGGCATCAAGCCGACTATCGGCCTGGTGAGCCGCAGCGGGATTATTCCAATTGCACATTCGCAGGATACTGCCGGCCCGATGGCGCGCACCGTTTCGGATGCGGCGCTGATGTTGGCGGCGATGGCGGGTGTCGACCCGAGCGACCCGGTTACGCAGGATGGCGCAGGCAAGGCAGTCGATTATTCCGCAGCGCTGAAGCGCGATGGCCTGCGCGGCAAACGCCTCGGTGTGGCGCGCAACTTCTTCGGCGGCAGCGATTGCGTCGATGCGGAAATTGAAAAAGCGCTGGAAGCGTTGAAGGCGCAGGGCGCGATCCTGGTTGATGTGCAAGTACCTAACACCGAGAAGTATGGCGACAGCGAGACTGAAGTCCTGCTGCATGAATTCAAGGCCGACCTGGCGGCTTACCTGCATGAATACGCACCGAATGCCAAAGTAAAAAACATGGCGGACCTGATCGCGTTCAACAAGCAGAATGCGCAGCTGGAGTTGCCGTATTTTGGCCAGGAATACCTGGAGCGTGCGGAAGCTAAGCAGGGCCTGGACAGCAAGGCATACCAGGATGCATTGGCCAATAACCACCGCTACTCGCGCGAAGAAGGCATCGACCTGGTCATGAAGGCGCACGAGCTGGATGCGCTGGTGGCGCCTACCGACGGCACCGCATGGCTGACGGACTTCATCAACGGCGACCACTACGGCAAGAGCTTCTCATCGCCGGCAGCGGTGGCCGGCTATCCGCACGTCACCGTGCCAGCGGGTTATGTGCGTGGACTGCCGGTTGGCCTGTCCTTCGTCGGCACCGCTTTTAGCGAAGTGTCCTTGATCGGCATGGCCTACGCTTTCGAACAAGCGACGATGGTACGCCGCGCCCCGCAATTCCCCGCCAGCGTCTCCGTCCGCGCTTAAATGTCCACCGTGGGGTCAGGAACGAAAGTGGACATTTCTTTGGGAAATGTCCACTTCTGTTCCTGACCCCAAGGTGGACATTTTTAGACTTCGATAAAGCGCATTTTGAAGTTGCGGCCTTTGAAGCTGCCGAAGTCGCCGCCTTTGACGGTGCTGACGGCTTTCAGGCGGTCGAAGGCTTCGTGGGCGATGCGGCGATCCAGCGCGACATAGGTCTGGAATTCAGTCACGGAGATTTTGCCAACCTGTTCTTTCGTCAGGCCGCCGTCGCCGCATAGCGCGCCTAGCACGTCGCCAGCACGCAGCTTCTCTTTTTTACCGCCGGCGATGCAGAGCGTCAGCATCGGCGCCGGTTCGGCGTTCACGAATTCATCTTCCGCCAGTTCTTTGATGTCGTGCCATTCCGCCGGCGCGTTCTGGTATTCCTCGATCAGCTTGACCCACTTCTTCTCGTTCGGTGCGCACAATGTCAGCGACAGGCCTTTTTCGCCGCCACGGCCGGTACGGCCGATGCGGTGGATGTGGACTTCGGTGTCGCGCGAAACGTCGGCGTTGATCACCGCTTCGAGGTTGGCGATGTCGAGGCCGCGCGCGGCGACGTCGGTCGCGATCAGGATCGAGCAGCTACGGTTGGAGAACAGCACCAGTATTTCGTCGCGCTCGCGCTGTTCCAGCTCGCCGTACAGGGCGAGGGCGGAGAAACCTTCCGCGTGGAGTTCGTCCAGCAGCTCCTTGCAGTGCACCTTGGTGTTGCAGAAGATGATGGCGGAAGCAGGCTGGTAGTGTTTGAGCAGCTTGCCCACGGATTTATCGCGCTCGTCGAAGCCGATCTCGTAGAAGCGTTGTTCGATTTTGTTGCCGCTGTGCTGAGCTTCCACGGTCACTTCAACCGGGTCGTAGAGGAAGGCTTCAGTGGCCTGGCGGATGTCATCCGGGTAGGTGGCAGAGAACAGCAAAGTCTGGCGGCGCTTAGGGCATGCCTTCACGATGCCGGCGATTTCGTCGTAGAAGCCCATGTCCGTCATGCGGTCCGCTTCATCCAGCACCAGCATGCGCACATTGGACAGGTCGAGCGATTCGCGCGACAGGTGGTCGCGCACGCGGCCCGGCGTGCCGACCACGATGTGGGCGCCGAATTCCAGCGAGGCGATTTGCGGGCGCATCGGCGTGCCGCCGGTCAGCACCACGACTTTTACGTTTGGCACGCAGCGCGCAAGGCGGCGCAATTCGCCAGCGACCTGGTCGGCCAGTTCGCGGGTTGGGCAGAGCACCAGGCCCTGTACGGCGAACCAGGCGGTATTCAGGTTGCACAGCATGCCGATGCCGAAAGCGGCGGTCTTGCCGCTGCCGGTCTTGGCTTGTGCAATGAGGTCACGGCCTTCGATGATTGAAGGAAGGCTTTGCTCCTGGATCTCGGTCATTTCGCGGTAGCCCAGCGAGTCCAGGTTGGCAAGGAGTTTTTCGGACAGTGGCAGGGTAGCGAAAGAGGTCATTTTTTAGTCCTGCCGCCAGATGGGCAGGCCGGTGAGGTCCAGGTTGGGATCATTCTGCCAGATTGGCAGGCCGCTGGCGTCGGTAGCACCGAGTTCTCCCAGCAGGTTGAGTTGTTCTTGCTTGCGTGGCGCGCGGCGGACACGCGGCGGCGGCGGAAGCTTGGCTTCAGCTGCCATCGGCTCGGCGGGCTCGAAGCCCGGCAGGTCGATTGTCGCGTTGTCTTTTTTATCTCTCATTATCCGCCGTAGAAAACAAAAGCCCGGCTGAATCAGTCGGGCTTCTATCAAAACGGGCGAATTGTAACACGGGCAACCATGTCAACGGAAGGCGAGGGCTCCTGTCAGGTCACCAGGCGGCAACGCTCCGCGTTCAGCAAAGGCCTTGTTGCGCACGGCCAGGCCTTCCAGTAGCGGCAGATCGTGCAGGCGGGTGATGAAGCGCAGGATCGAGGTCGTGTCGTAGAAGCTGTGGTCCACGGTCGCCTTTTTGGCGAATGGCGACACGATGATGGCCGGTATGCGCGAACCCGGGCCCCAGCGGTCGCCCTTTGGTGGCGCCACGTGATCCCACCAGCCGCCGTTCTCGTCGAAGGTCACCACCACGACCATATTGTTCCACTGAGGCGATTTCTTCAGGTGCTCCAGCACGTTGACGATGTGCTGGTCGCCGGATTCGATATCGGAATAGCCGGCGTGCAGGTTCAGGTTGCCCTGCGGTTTGTAGAAGCTGACCGCCGGCAGGTTGCCCGCCACCACGTCGGCCAGGAATTTGTTCGAGATCGGGCTGTCCCCCAAGCCGCCATCGCGGATGTGGACAGTGCGCTCGGCGGTACCTGGTGCGAAGCTCTTGAAGTAATTGAATGGCTGGTGGTGGTACTGGAAGTTCGGCTTGGTGCCGCCGCCCTTGTGGTCCAATGCAGCCTGGAAGGCGCCGCCGTACCACGCCCAGCTCACGTTTTTACGCGAGAGCAGGTCGCCGATCGTGTCATAGGACTGTGGTGGCAGGGTGGCCGGGTCTTGCGGGTCGGCGTGCAGCGGATCTCCGCCCGGCGCGGGACGGATAAAGCTTGGCTGGTAAGGCGGGGCCATGGTGTTGACGGCGAAACCGTCCGGCGTGATGGCGCCATCGTTGGCGTAATGCGGCCGGCCTTCGAGCGCGGTTTTCGGACTCTTAGGATCGAGCGCCAAAGTGTGGCCGGTCGGGCCATCGGACAGCACGGCGATCTTGCGCTTGGCGGGGCTGTTGGCCGCGTTCGGATACACCGGGCAGCGGCCCGATACCAGGAACTGGTGGTTCAGGTAAGAGCCGCCGAATGCCGCCATGAAGAAGTTGTCGCACAGCGTGAACTGGCGCGCCACTTGCCACAAGCCGAGATTCTTTTCGGTCTCGCCGTAATAGCCCATGACCATGCCGCCGGTATTGCCCCAGGCGACAAAGCCGTCATTCTTGCCGCCGTTGATTTGCATCTGGTTCTGGTAGAACAGGTGCCACAGGTCGCGCGTGATCACGGCTTCCGGCAGCGGCTTGCCTTCCGCGTCGACCAGCTTGAACGGCGCATTCGGAAGTCCGGAAAGCTGGTCTTCCTTGAGTTCATAGCGCTTGCCGGCGATATCCTGCGGCACCGGCACCAGGCCGCCCCAGACTTTCGGCAGCGTTGGCAGGATGCTGCCGTCGTAGTCGCGCTGCTGGTAATCGGCCGGCTTGAGTGACGAGAGCGGCGCCGCCAGGCCTGGGAAGTCGGCGAACAGGTTGTTGAAGCTGCGGTTCTCAAGATAGATCACCACCACATTCTTGACATTGGCTTGCAGCTTTTCGTCCAGTGACAGGGCTTTGGCGACCAGCTTGGCGGACTTCGCGACTGGCGCGGCGGTCACGCCTGGCAGGCTGGCGGCAAGGCCGGCAGCGCCGGCAGCCTGGAAAATGCGGCGGCGCTTCGGGCTCGCCAATTTGTTCGAGAAATTCTCGTCGTTCACGCGCTACTCCTTGCGGTTCTTGTAGCGTGCAATTGTGACAGTTCGATTATAAAAATGCGAGTACGCCGCGCTGGTAGGTTTCGCGCACTTCGGAGATGGGCTGATGGGCGGAGCCGTATAGCACCGCACTATGCTCGAACAGCGCGGTAGGCGACTGCAACATGCGGCTGGCGAAAGTACGGCGGTAGGGCGCCAGCGGCTGCACCACTTTGCCGAAAGGCGTGTCGGTCTCCTCTAGCAGGCGGTTCATCTCGGGCGTCAAACGGCTTGGGACGTACCAGTTATCTGCTTCGGAAAACAAATGGGCGCCGCAATAGAGCTGCACGCGCCGGTATTTGATGTCGGACGTTCCCAAGCGAGCGATTGTTTCGGTGCTGGCGGGCTTGGCATCGCCGCCCACCAGGCGCGCCACGATTTTCGGATTGGCCGCCATGGCATGGTCGCCGCACCACTTTTCCAGGGTTAGCGTGGCGCTGGTACTGGCCAGGATTTGAGCGCTAAGTTCCTGCGCAAGGAGGTCGGGAGATTGGGCGGGACTAGCGCAAGCTGCCAGCAAGAGCAGCGCTGCAAGGCACGAAGGCGAACGCATAATTGCACCCGGAAATGAAAAAAGCCGTTGCAAGGGCAACGGCTTTTTGGAATCTGGTTGCGGGGACAGGATTTGAACCTGTGACCTTCGGGTTATGAGCCCGACGAGCTGCCAGACTGCTCCACCCCGCGTCTGAGGCAAGCATTATAGCTCGCCCAACGCGGTTCCGCAAGGTCGAATTAAGCGGCTCCCAAACGCCAGAGAGAAGTAATCTCTGCCGAACGGGCGGCATGCAGGGGATCGTCGGCATCGCTGGCCTTAGGGTGGACTGGGCGGGCGTCCAGTCGGCCCAGGACTTTAAGCCCGGCGTCGGCAATCCAGCCTTCGAGTTCGCCGCGAGAGCGCAAGCCCAGGTGCTCAGCCAGGTCAGACAGGATCAGCCAGCCTTCGCCGCGCGGAGCGAGGTGGCCTTTCAGGCCGGACAGGAAACCACGCAGCATGCGGCTGTCCGGGTCATACACCGCGTGCTCGACCGAGGAATTCGGACGGGCCGGCACCCATGGCGGGTTGCAAACAACTAGAGGGGCCTGGCCGGGCGGGAACAGGTCCGCTTCCAGCAACTCCACCTGACCGTCCCGTATCAGGCGAGAAAGATTGTCACGCGCACAACTCAGGGCGCGCTTGTCCATATCGGTGGCGACCACGTGCTTCACGCCACGCTTGGCCAGCACAGCCGACAACACACCGGTGCCCGCGCCAATATCGAAAGCCAGCTCGGACGCTCCTTTCGGCAGCGGCGCATCGGCCACCAACTGCACATATTCGCCACGCACCGGTGAGAACACGCCGTAATGTGGATGGATGCGCTCGCCCAGGGCGGCCACCGGCACGCCGGCCTTGCGCCATTCATGGGCGCCGATCAGGCCTTGCAGTTCGCGCAGGGAAATCACGAAAGCGTCTTCGCCGCGGCCATAGGCCTCGTTACAGGCCAGAGTCACGTCGGGCGCGCGGCGCAGAGGAATCTTGTAGCCGGCCTCAAAGGGGATCAACACCATCGCAAGGGTGCGCGCACGCTGGGACTGGGCCTGGCGGTGCAGATGGAAAGCCTCGGTCGGGTTGGCAGGCGCCTTCGGGGCGGCAACCTTGCGCCCCTTGCCACCTTTTGCCTTCTTATGGTCGGCACGGCGCGCCAGCGCTTGCAGCAGTTGGCGCGCGTTCTGGAAATCGCCGCGCCACAGCAGGGCAGTGCCTTCGCAAGCGAGGCGGTAGGCGACATCGGCATTCATGGTGTCATCAGCGACCTGCACGCGTTTCGGCGGCGGGTTGCCAGCTTCGGAATGCCAGCGCGCAGAGCGCGGCTCGCCTTGTTCAGTCCAGTGGATTTCTTGCATGTGTGGCTCGTAGTAAGAAAGTCGGGGTCAGGTCGAGCAAATGGACATTTTTGTCC
>NZ_JBXARE010000002.1:14825-499227 GCF_058807935.1 Pseudoduganella sp. GW821-FHT11H04
GGGTTAGGGTGAACAAGGGGGCCTTTTTTGTCCATTTGCTCGACCTGACCCCGACTTTCAAGTAAGGAGACTGCAATTATACGCGGGCTTATGCTGCCGGCGGGTCGATCGGTGCGGTCTCTGCCTTAGGTGGATCGATTGGCGACTTATCGGCCTCGATCGGTGCGATTTCGGTGGAGGGCGGATCGATCGGGCCGTTGCGGGCGGCGTCGCGGGCGTCTTTGGCGGCGTGCGCGAGGTCGGCGGCTTGGCCAGGCTGGGCCTGCTGCAGGCCGTAGGCTTTCGCTTTTTCGCTGGCGTTTGCCGGCAGGTAGTTGTCCAGCGAAGTGGCGGAGTCGACCAGCTTGAGCAGGCGCATGCTGAGGTTGCCGGCATCGCTTTCCTTGCCCTGATCGTCTTGCTGTTTAACTGTGGCGTTGACGGTTTTGTCCATCAGGCGGAACAGGTCGGCCAGGCTGCCCGGGAAGTCGATATCCGGGAAATCGACTTTCGGCAGCGGCATGGCCGGGTTCTGGTCGGCCAGTTCCTTACGCCGCGACGGCACACTGCTGGCGGCGCCGGCAGAGGCGCTGGCTTCGTACTTGATTTCTACTTCAAAGTTCAGCGTACGGCCGTCGGCAGTGGTGATCGTGCCTTTGCCGAGGAAGTGGGAGTCTTCGCTCAGGCTGAAACCCAGGGCGTCGGTGACGCCATCGCTTCCCTCGGCGTGCAGGGCGCCGGCGGCGAAGCTGGCGTTCGATTCCAGTTCCACCGAGTCGAACGCGATCTTGGCGCCCTTGGCGTTGTCGCCGAGCAAGCTTTTTGCGAAGCTGCCGATCAGGTTCTGTGCCATATCGACAGTCCGGTTGCCCAGTTGTTCGACGCGCTTTTGCAGGTCGACAGCGTTGCTCGACAGCGATACGGCGCTGCCGGAGTTCACGTCATGCACCGCGTTGGCAGGCGTAGACTTGCCATCCTGCTGGGTTGCTGCAGGAGTCAATGCGGTGTTCTGGTAGTGGCGTGGGCCAATGGAGTTCAAGGGGTTCATGATCGGAAACCTTTTAGGGCACTTCCCCCTGCTACGGCAAGTTTCAGGATTTCTTGAGCCAAATCAATGATGATGAGTCCACAAACCGTTCGATTCGAGGTAGGACCTCACCGCTTCCGGGGCGCCAGTGGCATGCAACTTCACTTCGCCGCAGCTGCAGACACCATAGTACGGCGTAATGTGGGAGCATGCAGAAGTTTTCTGCAAAGTAACCTTTACTGCTTTTGCGCATTTTGCGCATTTGAAAGTCAGGTTGCGTGGGGCTTTCAGGAACATGGCCAGGACTCCGGGCAAAAGGACGATTTTATCAGGCAAATATATCGACCGTTACTTGCTTTTCGGAATGCCCATAGGTGGAGGCGAGCTGTTGTTGCTTTGCTGAAATTTCAGCCTGGGCTTTCTGTGCCATTTGCGCGGCGCTGGACGCTACGCTGCGGTCCTGGCCCGAGGGATCGGCCGGGGCCAGGGCGGCTGCCTGGATCTGGCGCGCTTTGTTGATCGTTTCTTCGGGCGTGCGGCCGGGCGAGGTGTCGATATTGACTTCGCCGCCGACGGCATAGTTCACGCCATTCGGACCGCGCTGATAAGTATAAGTGGCGCCGGAAGTGGCGAGTCCACCGGCTACGGCGAGGTGGGCCTGCTCGTGCTGGCGCACCTGGAGGTCGCGTGCCTTGAGCTTGTCGATCTTGGCCTGGTCTTCGGCGGAATATTGCTGCTGGGCTGAGTCGGTACGCGCGGCCTTCCTCGCAGGCGCGCTGGCCTGCTGCGCGGCGGTGCTTGACGAGGATATGGCGTCGATTCCCATTTACACATGATAACAAATTGGGCGACGCGATCCGTCAACTGGCGGTCGCTTCCAGCGTTGAATGTGTGACCGTCACGCCGATGGAGGTTTACGATGGACCAGACCAAGCAGCCCACCAAGGAAGCAGTGCGCAACTGGATGCAATTGCGCCAGGAGGAGCGTCGCCCCTTGCCCGACGCACAGCAAATCCGCCGCGAGCTGGGTTGGGAAATGGTGCGCGATGAGCAGGAGCAGCGCAGCTGGCGTTTAGCTGACTGACACTGCACTGCGGCCGTTGGCGGCGGGTTGTACCACGATCCTGGTGGCGATCCGCTCGGTCATTTCCTGAACGTGGGAGATCACTCCGACTTTCCTTCCCATTGACTGCAAACCGTCCAGCGCGTCCATCGCGACGCGCAGGGTTTCCGCATCCAGGCTGCCAAAGCCTTCGTCGATAAACAGGGATTCCACGCGCACGCGGTTGGAGGACAGTGAGGCCAGGCCGAGCGCCATTGCCAGCGAGACCAGGAAGGATTCGCCGCCTGATAGCGAGTGCACGGAACGTTTTTCATCGCCCATGTGCAGGTCGCGTACCAGCAGGCCCAGCGAAGGCTGGGCGGGATTGTCGATGCGTTCCAGCTGGTAGCGCGGCGCCAGCTGCGCCAGGTGGGCGTTGGCGTAGCCGAGTAAAACGTCCAGTGTGAATTGCTGCGCGTAGTTGCGGAATTTTTTGCCGTCTTGCGAGCCAATCAGGTCGTACATTGTGGCCCAGCGTTGTTCGACTTCCTGCTGGTGGGCGATGTCGGCCAGCATGGCTTCGGCGGCCTTGCGGCGGGCGTCGTCCTGCGCCAATTGCAGCTTGAGGGCCGCGGACTGGTCGTGGGCTTGCTTGCGTTCTTCTTGAAGCGTCGCCAAGGCCTGTTCGAGCTCGGTCGCGCTGGTTTGCTCGCCTTTGGATGCGTTTTCCAGGTGGGCGGTGTGTTGGGCTTCGCGTTCGGCTTGCACGGCTTTGGCGGAGGCGAGTGCGTGGTCGATCGCTTGCAGCGCAGTGCGTTCGTCGCGGATGCTTTGCTGGGAGTGGGCGAGCAGGGTGCGCAATGCTTCCACGCTGTGGATGCCGGCGGCGTGGTTGTCGGTGAGCCAGGCTTGCAGGCGCGTGGCTGCGCCTTCCGCTTCGGCGTCTCGTTCTTTCAGGCGTTGGATAGCCTGGGCGTGGGCTTCGTCGGCGCGGGTGCGCTGTTGCGCGGCTTGCTGGGCGGATTCCTGGCGCGCTTGCAGCTTGGCGCGGGCGCTGTCGATGGCTGCGCGCAGTTCGGCTTCTACTTCGCGGACGGGGCGGCCTTGCCAGAGGGCTTGGCGTTCGGTGCTGGCCTCGGCCAGTGCGGCTTGCGCGGCGTCAGCTAGTGCTTGGGCGGCGCTGGCGTCGGCGCTGCTGCGTTCTTGGGCGGTGCGCAGGCCTTGAAGCTCGACTGCCAGCGCAGCGATTGCGGCGGCTCGTTCGTCGGCCATCTGGCGCTGCGCTTGCCATTGCTTGCTTTCGCGCGTGCGCTGCTCGTGGAAGCGTGCAGGACTTTCTTTCCATTCGTCCTGCCAGCCGACGTGTGACTGCGGGGCGTCCAACTGGTCGAGCAAGGTGGCGATTTGCAGGGCGGTGTCGATGCGTTGCTCGTCGAGCGCTTTTTGCTGGGTCTCGGATTGCACCAATGCTGCCTGCGCGGCGGCCAGGGAATGCTGCTGGCGATTGCATTCGGCGGCGGCTTGCTCGCAGGCGGTTTGCGCGACTTCGCGCGTGCGGCTGGCCTGGCGGTGGGATTGCTCCTGGCTTTCAAGGGAGCGCAATGCGTTTTGAACGCTGGCGCTGTGCGATGCGAGCCAGCCTGGCACTTCGTCTCGTTCAGCCGCCGCCAGGCTTTCGACGTGGCCAGCGAGGGCCGCACTGGCGGACTGCCAGCGGGGCTGGGCTGCTGCCAGTGCGTTGCTGATGTTGTGCGCTTCGGCGTTGAGGGCGGCGAGTTGTTCGACGCTTCCTTGGAGGCGGGCCTGCTGCTCGGCCTCGTGTTTCATATTGCGTTGCAGCTTGTCGCGGCAGTCGCGCACTTCGCCCAGGAGCTGCGCCAGCATGGCGTGCAGCGGGCCGTCTTCGTGGCGGTATGGGTGTTCGTGCGAGCCGCAGACCGGGCAGGCAGTGTCGTCCTGCAGCGTTGCCCGCAGCTTTTCGACGCTTTCTCCGGTGGCCGCTTCCGCCAGTTTCAGCGAGCGTTCGGCCTGGGTGGAGGCGGCAAACAAGGCTGTATTCAATTCGCGTGCGGCGGCGACTTCGGCCTGGGCGTTGTCGCGGGCGGCTAGCAGTGAGGCGCTGCGTGTGCTTGATTCTTGCTGGCGCTGCGTAAGTTGCGCCAGGTGTTGCCAGGCCGCGCTGGCGTCGACCAGCAGCGTGCGGTGCTGGTCGATGTGCTGGCGCTGCTGCGCGAGTTGGTCGGGGTTGAAGCTGGCCAGTGTCTTTACGGCCTGCTCGCGCTGGGCTTCGGCCTGGCGCAGACGTTCGGTGGCGCCTTCGAGGCTGATGCGGGCGTGCGCTTCATCCTGGCGCTGGCGGCTTGCGGCCTGCTGGACCGTCGCCAGGGATTGCGATTGCTGCTCGGCGCGGTCGGCTTGCAACCTGGCTTGCGAGAACAGCACGTCCCAGCGTGCCCAGTCTCGCGCCAGCGCGGCCCAGTGTTCATGTGCTGCCAGCCACTGCTCGCATGTTTGCTGTTCGTTGGCGAGCGACTGTTGTTTGGTTTCGCGAGCCTGCAATGCGGACAGGGCGGCGGCATCGGCCTGCATGGCGGCTTCGCGCGTGCTGGCGGCTTGCGTAAAAGCGGCTTGCAGCGGGGCCAGGCGAGTATCGAGGGCCTTCGCCTGGTCCAGCATTGGCGCGGCGGCTTGTTGCGCGCTTTCGGCGGCGGTGACGGCGGCGCTGGCCTGCTGGGCGTCGCCGGTCAGTACTTCCAACGCGAGGCGTGTGCGTTCGGCTTCCTGTTCGGCGAGCGAGATGGCAGCTTGTGTCGCGGCGCGTTCGGCGGCCAGGCGCACAACGTCGTCATCCAGCGCGCGGGCCGGCTGCACGGCGTCAAGTTGCGCAAGCATGGCGCGGCGGGGGGCTGCCGCTTCGGATTCGTTTTGACGCTGTTGGCAATGTTCGCGCGCGTGCTGCACGGCGCTCGCCAGGTTTTCGGCCTGGTGATGCCAGCGCAGGTCGGCTTCCAGGGCCGTAACGCGCTGCGCGCTGGCTTGCAGTGCTGCTTCGGCGGCTTCGGATTCGGCGAAGATCTCGGCGCGCTTTTCGGGCGCCAGGGGTTGCTGGGTTGCCAAGCCGGCGCTGAGGGTCTTCAGCTTCAGCTCTTCGGCGCGCCAGCGTTCGAAGGCGCGTTTGGATATATCGCTGTAGATGCCGCTTCCGGTCAGCGTTTCGAGCAGGGTGCCGCGCTCGTCGTCCCGGGCTTTAAGGAAGGCGGAGAATTCGTTTTGCGCCAGCAGCACGGCGCGTGTGAACTGTTCGAAGCTCAGGCCAATGCGCTGGACGATTTCGGCCATCACCTCGGTCTTTGTATGGCCAAGAGGCTGGAGTCCCGGCAGCTTTTGCAGCGACATGGCGCTTGGCTGAAGCGCACCGGCTGCCTTGCTGCGGGCGCGCCAGACTTTCCAGCGGGCGCGGTAAGCGGCGCCGTCGTTGCCGACGAAGTCGACTTCGGCCCAGCCTTCGGCGGCGCCTCGGCGCAGAAGGGTGCGCGGGTCTTGCGAGGACACGGGGTCGCCGACGTCGGGCGTTTTGCCTTCTGCTTTGTGCAGGCGGGGCGTGTCGTCGTACAGGGCCAGGCACAGGGCGTCGAGCAGGGTGCTTTTGCCGGCGCCGGTCGGCCCGCTGATGGCAAACAGGCCGGCCTCGGACAAGGGCTGGGACGTGAAGTCGACTGCGAATTCATCGGCCAGGGAGGCAAGGTTCTTGCCGGCGATGCGCAGGACTCTCATGGCTGCACCAGTTCAGCAAAGGCGGCCAGTTGCTCGGGCGGGGCTTCGCTGCCAAAGCGCTGGCGATAAAGGCGCTTGAAAATATCGTCCGGCTGCAGGGTCGCCAATTGGTCGAGCGAGAGCGCTGCTTCTTCGAAAGATGCGCGGGTGGCGCTGGAGGTTTCGATTTTCGCCAGGCGGACCGGTTTGCCTTGCAGCGCTTCTTCGATGGCCGTGCGCAGGCCCGGCTCGGGGGCATTGAGCAGGATGCGCACTTCGAGCAGCGGCTGCTGTTCGAGCGGTGCGTCGGGCAGGTCGAGGGCGGCCAGCGCTGCTTTGACTTCTTCCAGTGGGGCTGGTTTGTCGGGAATGCGCAGCAGCTGTACGGCTCTCGGGATCGGGAGCGCGGTGATCTTGCCTACATTGGCGCCAGCGAGGTCGATGCGCAGGACCTGGTGCTTATAGCCGGTTTCTGCGAACGAGAGCGGGATCGGGCTGCCGCAGTAGCGGATATGTTCGTGCGGTCCGACTTGCTGGGCAAGGTGGAGGTGGCCCAGCGCGGCGTAGGCAATTGGCGGAGGGAAGATGCCGCTTGGGAGCATCTCAGTCCCGCCGATGACAATGCGGCGCTCGGAATCGGCGGACATGGTGCCATTGACCATGTGGCAGTGGCCCATGGCGACGATTGCTTGTCCCTCGCCGGCGCGGGCGGCAGCCAATTCAAGTGCCTGGCGGTACAGCTCCGCGATGCCGGCAAGGTAAGGATCCGGCTGCGGCGCCGCGGGGGCGTCGTCGAGGGCGGCGCCCGCGGCGGCTTGCTCGGGCACCGTCGGCGCTTCGGCTGCATTGGCTGGGGCGGTGGCGTCGGCGGTTGGCGGCCGCGGGACGTCGCCGTGGCGCAGGAAGGGCACCGCCAGGACCCAGGCGGCGATGGCGCCATCTTTGCCGGTCAGCGGCACCAGCATGCGTTCCATGGCGATGTTGCCGTCCGTGTCGCGGTGCGGGTAGCCGATGACGGTGGTGCCGTGCGCCTCCAGCAGCGGGCCGGGCGCCTCAATGCGTCCCGGCGAGTCATGGTTGCCTGCAATGACGACAATATCCAGCTGCGGCGCTCGGGCACGCGCTTGCTGCAGGAAGGTGTACAGCTGCCGCTGCGAGGCCGCCGACGGATTGGCGTTGTCGAAAATATCGCCCGCCACCAGCAGGGCATCGGCCTGTTCGGACACGATGGTATCGAGCAGCCAGTCCAGGAAGCGTTGGTGCTCGTAGTGGCGTTCAAAATTATGCAGCGACTGGCCAAGATGCCAATCGGAGGTGTGCAGCAGGCGCATGAAATGTAAAGCGAGGCGTGGGAAGCGCAAATATAGCGCAAACGACAGCCGGATGTCTTGATCCTTGTCAGGCTGCGTTCGGCGAACGCACTTCCGACAAGGCGCCGCTGCTGCGATAGGTGCTGCGGCCGGCCTGTTTGGCTTCATACAGTAGCGAATCGGCCCGTTTCAGCAATTCGGCCGGGCTGACATCTTCGTCGCGGTAATAAGTGAGGCCGATACTGGTGGAGACGTGGGCCAGGATGCCATCCAGTTCAAAGGTCTGCTGCATGGCATGCACAATCTTGGAGGCGGTGCTGGTCGCATCGTCCGGTTTGGAAATGCGGTCCATGATGATGGTGAATTCGTCGCCGCCCAGCCGCGCCACCGTATCGCTGGCGCGCACAGTATTGGACAAACGTGCCGAGAAAGCCTTCAACAGCGCATCGCCTACTGCATGGCCGTAGGTGTCGTTGACCGGCTTGAAGCGGTCGATATCCAGGTACATCACCGCCATCAAACCGCCGCTTTCGCGGCAAGCGGTCATGGTTTCGCTGAGTTTTTGCAGGAAGCCGGCGCGGTTGGTCAGCCCGGTCAGCGCATCGACTTGGGACAGGCGCAGCAGCCGCTGTTTTTCACGTTTTTGCGCCGTCACGTCCTGCCGCATCACGTGGAAGCCGACCACGGTGATGCCATCCTCGTCCAGCTGGGGAATGTAGACCACGTCGTAAGTGCGCGGGAAATCGCCGCTGTCGTCTTCTTCCTCGAAGGTTAGCGTCTCCCCGCGCAGGGCGCGTGCAATAAACGGCTGCAGCACGCCATAGCGTTTTTCGCCCACGGTTTCGAGGATGGTACGCCCGGTGACGTGCAGTCCGCTCTTGCTGAATTCGCGCTCGTAGGCCAGGTTGTGGAAACGGTAGATTTCCTCGAAATCGATATATGCGATCATGGCCGGCAGGGTATCGGCGATGGTGCGCAGGCGCGATTCGCTCTCGCGCAGGGCCATGACGGATTTGCGTACCAGGGTGATGTCGTCCAGCGTGCCGACATAGCCGGCGATGGCTTTGTCGATCACGATCGGCGCTACTTTGATCGAGGTCCAGACTACTTTGCCGTCCGGGTGCACGCAGCGCAGCGTTTCCTGGAAGGCTTGCTGGGTCTGGGTCAGGTGGCGCAGCGAGGCGCGCAGCATCTCCCGATCGTTTGGATGCACAGCATTGAACCAGCCATCGCCAAGTGCGGTTTCACGCGGCATGCCGGTAATCGCTTCGAAAGTGCGGTTGACATAAGTGCATTTTCCATCCTGGTCGGCACGCACCAGGCCAAGCGGGGAGGCGTCGTTGACTGCCTGGAGCTCCGCCTGGTTCTGCCGCACCGCCAGCTCGGAGCGTTTGCGTTCGGTGATGTTGCGGGCGGTGACGGCCACACCATCTTCAATAGCGACGATCTGATGCCGCAGCCAAAGCGGCTCGCCGAATACAGTCGATTCGATTTCCTCTTCCAGCGGCTCGCCGGTTTGCAGCACGCCCAGGCATTTGTCGAAGAAACCTTCGCTATGCCAGCGCGGCAGCATCTCGCCCATGCGCTTGCCCAGCGCCTGCTCCGGGTCGTGGCCCAGGATGCGGGCGCCGCGCTCATTCACGTCAACCAGGATGAAGTCCATGATCGCGCCGCCTGTGCCGCCGCTGCGGCAAGCCTTCATCAGGAACAGGGTATCGAGGCTGGCATCGACGGCGGCATGCAGCTTTTCGCGGGCCTCGGTCGACTCCCGCATGCTTTCACGCAGGCGCCGCGCCTGCCGCGTGAGCAGGAGGCTGAACACCAGTACCACAATGGAAACCAGGGCGGTGAGTACGAAGTACAGGCGCCGCTGGCTATTGTATTTGGCCAGCGCGTGTTCGGTCGTATCGCCTACGACGGCCGTCAAAGCAAAGCGCGGCATGTCGCGGAAGGCATAGATGCGCTCCGTTTTGTCGACCGGCGTTTTCAGTATCAGTTCTTCCGGCATGCTGATCGGGTCGGCGGGAGCCACGAAATCAATGGTATCCGTGATGAAGAGCTTTTCGTCGACGCGGCCAATGGCCAGGCCGGTGTCGCGGCTGATCAGCATTACCAGGCCGCCTTCGTCCACATGCATGCGGTCATAGTCTTCCACGAAAAATGCCGGGTCGACCATCAGTACGATCACGCCGGCGAACTTGCCGGCCTTGTCGTCCAGCCGGCGGGCGATCTGTATTTGCCACTTTTTGGTGAGAGGTTCCACCATCGGGTTTGTGAACAAAGCCGAATCGTCGCCTGATGTGGACAAGGTCTTGAAGAAGGCCTGGTTGGCCGAATTGGGTGGAAATACGCCATGCATGCTGTCCACCAGCTTGCCGTTGGCATCGATCAGGGCGATCGGCAGTTCGAGCCGCGCCGGCATGACGGAATCCAGCAATCCACCGCGTCTGCTGAATTCGGGCAGGCGCAGGGCGCCGTTGGTTTCCTCGAATTTGAGCTTGAATAACTGGGTGGCATGGTCCGCCTGCCGCAAAATATGGCTGGAGCTTTCGGACAAGGTGCGCGCCAGCGAGTGGCTATGCTGCACAGCGTCGTAGTGGGCGCTTTCGGCGTCAGATCGCAATTGGTAGAAAACGTCGGCCCACAACAGCACCAGCAAAACCAGCGTGAAGGAGGGCAGCAGTATCATGCGATACAGCTTGTGAATGACTTGGCGGACGGTTGATTTTGGCACGGCTATATTCTGCGCCGAAAGCCCGGCAGCGGGGCAAAAAAAGCGGGAGATTGCTGCCTGGCGGCCACCATCCTTCGCAAAATGCCAAGAAATACTGTCAAATCACTATTAGAATAGGCGTTCACCTCTCTTAGGAACTGAGACTTGACCGAACTGAATCTCACCTTGTCCGCAGCGCGTGCCTTGCACCTGGCGGCCCAGGGATTGCTGCAGCCGCGCCGGCGCAAGGCGCAGAAAGCCGATGTACTGGACACCATCCGCAATATGGGGGTGCTGCAGATCGACACTATCCACGTGGTGGCGCGCAGCCCTTACCTGGTGTTGTGGAGCCGTCTGGGCGATTATCCCCAGCCCTGGCTGGAAGAGCATCTTGCCGAAGGCGCGCTGTTCGAGTACTGGGCGCACGAGGCCTGCTTCGTTCCGATCGAGGATTACCGTTTGCTGCGCCATCGCATGGTCGATCCGGCCTCGATGGGATGGAAATATTCAGCTAACTGGATGCGCGAGCGGCGTGCCGACGTCGAGCGCGTGCTGGAGCATATCCGCAGCAACGGGCCGGCGCGTTCGGCCGATTTTGAACGCACCGATGGCAAGGGCGGCGGCTGGTGGGAGTGGAAGCCTGAAAAGCGCTCGCTGGAAGTGCTGTTCACTGCCGGTGAGCTGATGATCGCGCGCCGTCACAACTTCCAACGCGTGTACGACCTGGCCGAGCGCGTGCTGCCCGGTTGGGACGACAGCCAGATGCCGGATATGGATGAAACGCGGCGCGAACTGGCGTTGAAGACCGTGCGTGCCCTGGGCCTGGCCCGCAGCGCCTGGGTGGCCGACTACTACCGCACCAAGCCGCCGCGCATGGACCTGGAAGCGCTGGCCGACGAAGGTTTGCTGCTGCGCGCCCGCGTCGATGGCTGGAAGGACACCGTCTACATCCACCACGAACTGGCCGACCTCGCGCGAGCTGCCGCCGACGGCGCATTGTCGCCGACGCTCACCACCATCCTGTCGCCTTTCGATCCAGTGGTGTGGGACCGCCGCCGCGCAGTCGACCTGTTCGGCTTTGACTACCGTTTGGAATGCTATACGCCGGCGGAAAAGCGCCGTTACGGCTATTTCACGCTGCCCATCCTGCGCCGCGGTGCGCTGGTCGGCCGTATCGACGCCAAGGCGCACCGCCGCGGCGGCACCTTCGAACTGAAAAACCTGGCGTTGGAAGAGGCCGTGCGCGTGACCGACCGCTTCGTGCGCGACGTGGCGGGCGCGGTGCAGCGCCTGGCAAACTGGCACGGTTGCCCGCATGTGCAGGTGCAGGCTAGCGAACCGCCGGTTTTCGCAGCTACGCTCCAGGCGGAACTGGATGCACAAGGAGTCGAACAATGAAGTTGGCCGCAGCCCCTCAACACGTGGTCGGCGCCGACGGCAAGCCGGTTTTGGGCCGTTTCTTCGGTACCGCAGAATCCTTCAACTGGCATTTGCTGGCCGGCGAACATGCACGCAGCAGCCTATGGCGCCGTTTCCACCACAAGAAGTGGCACTACGTTTCGCTGGTTTCTGAGCAGGTGATGGCGGCCGTCGCCATCGTCGACCTGGGCTGGACCAGTACCTGCTTCGCCTACGTTTTCGATCGCAACGACAGCGATATGATGGCCAATTACTCGCAGGATGGCCTGCCGGGCCGCATGTCGGTCAGCGTCGGGGAACACGCGGGCGCCGCCAGCTGGTTCCGCACGCGCGCGACGCAAATCAATATCGAACCGCTGACTGGTGGGCGAGTCCAGCTTACGCTGCGCTGCCCCTATATGGAAATCGACGCCGAATTCGGCCCGCCGGTCGCGCCCTTGCTGCTGGCCGCCGGGCCGGTGCAGGGCGGGGCGCTGCACGGCACGCAGAAGTCGCCCGGCATGCCGCTGAAGGGCGAAGTGCGCACCTTCCGCGACGAATACAAGCTCGATGGCGGCGTCGCCAGCTTCGATTATTCGAACGGCTTGCTGGCGCGCGAAACCTCGTGGCGCTGGGCTTCCGCACACAATCTGGAAATGGGCTTCAACTTGCAATCCGGCTATTTCGGCGGCAATGAGAACGCGCTATGGATCGACGGCGAGGTCGTGCCGCTGGCGCCGGCGCATTTCATCTTCGACCCGCAAGACCCGATGCAGCGCTGGCATATCTTCACCGAAGACGACCAGTTGGAACTGTTCTTCACGCCGGACGGCGCGCGCCGCCAGGACCGCAACCTGATCGTGGCAGCGAGCCGCTACATCCAGCCGGTAGGCCACTTCAGCGGCTGGGTGCGCAGTGAGCCGGAAGGGCCAAAACGCATCGTCACCCAGCTCGCTGGCGTGACGGAGGATCATTACTCGCGCTGGTAAAGGAAAGCCGCCATGAGCATCAGGAATATGGACAGCCTGTTCGAGCCCGGCTCGGTGGCCATCTTCGGCGCCTCGCTGCGGCCGGACCGCATGGGCACCCAGGTGATGAACAATATGGCGGAAAGCGGTTTTGCCGGCGCCATCTGGCCGGTCAACCCAAAATACGAGCAGCTGCTCGGCATTCCGTGCTACCCGCGCCTGTCGGCGCTGCCGCGCGCGCCGGACCTGGCCATCATCTGCACCCCCCCGGACACGGTGCCCGGCCTGATCGCCGACCTGGGCGCACGTGGTACGCGCGGCGCCATCATCCTGACGCCGGTCAGCGACACCATCCGCCAACAGATCATGAAGGCGGCGCGGCCCCACCTGCTGCGCATCCTGGGCCCCGGCGGCATCGGCCTGGTCGCCCCGCTGGCTGGCCTGAATGCCAGTGCTGCCCACGCCGGCGCCAAGCCGGGCAAGATCGCCTTCATCTCGCAATCATCGACTGTGATGACGGCGGTGCTGGATTGGGCTCGGCAGCATGGCATCGGTTTTTCGCGCATTGTGTCGCTGGTGGAAGGCGGCGATATCGACCTTGGCGATATGCTCGACTTCCTGGCTGCGGACGACGACACAGCCGCCATCATCATGCACATCGAATCGGTCACATGCGCACGCAAATTCATCTCGGCGGCCCGGCTGGCGGCGCGCGGCAAGCCCGTGGTGGTGCTGAAGGCCGGCCGCAGCAGCGACGACAAGGTGTACGACGCCGTGATCCGACGCGCCGGCATGTTGCGTGTGTATTCCTCGGCCGACCTGTTCGACGCGGTGGAGACGGTGGCGCGGGCGCGGCCCGGGCGCGGCACTCGCCTGGCCATCATGAGCAACGGCAGCGGCACCGGTCAATTGGCGGCCGATGCGCTGCAATACGTGCACGGTAAGCTGGCCCAGTTTTCAGCGGAAACAGGAAAGCGCCTGAGTAAGGAGCTACCGGCCGGGCTGTCGCTGGCGAATCCGATCGACATCGGCGGTGAAGCAAGCGCCGAACGCCATGCCGCCGTGGCAGGTGCGCTGTTGGCCGACCAGAACGCCGACGCGCTGCTGATGGTGCACGCGCCGTCTTCCGCCACCGCCAGCACCGGCGTGGCGCAAGCCCTGGTGCCGCTCGTGCAGCAAAGCAGCCGCTGCGTGCTGTCCTGCTGGCTGGGAGGGGAATCGGTGGCAGGCGCGCGGCAGGTCTTTGCCGACGCCGGCCTGCCAAGCTACGACACGCCTGAAAAAGCCGTGCGCGCCTTCAGCCAGGTCGTGCAGTACTCGCGTAACCAGGCCTTGCTGATTGAAGTGCCGGGCCAGGTGCCGGCCCATTCGGTGCCGGAGCGCCAAGCGGCGCGCCAACTGGTGGAAGCTGCCCGCGCCGCCGGCAATGCCGAATTGTCGCAGGCCGACCTGGCTGCCGTGCTGGCCGCATACGGCTTGCCGCTGGCGCCAAACGTCGCCTGTGGGGACGCGCAACGACTTCGCATCGGCATGCAGCACGACCCGGTGTTCGGCCCCGCCATCAGCGTTGGCCTGGGCGGCAGCGCCGGCCGCGTGGTGGATGACCGCGCCGTCGGCCTGCCGCCGCTGAACACGGTGCTGGCGCGCGACATGCTGCGCCGCACCGGCGTTGGACGAACCCTGGTGGAAGAGCGCGAAATCCTGTGCCGCGCCCTGGTGCATGTGGCTGAACTGGTGGCCGACATCGGCGAAATCGCCGTATTGGAAATCGATCCCGTTACGGTGCAGGACGGTGTGCTGCACGTGCATGGCGCGCGCGCCACGCTCGGCCTGCGCAGACCTGAAAGCAGTATGGCGATCCGCCCCTACCCGCAGGAGCTGGAGCAGGAAATCGCATGGCAGGGGGCACCTTTGCTGCTGCGCCCGATCCGGCCGGAAGATGCGCCGGCGCATGTGCGCTTCTTCAGCCAGCTTGCTCCCGACGACGTGCGCCTGCGCTTCTTCTCGGCAATGAAAGAATTGCCGCCGACCCAGCTCGCGCGCCTGACCCAGATCGACTACGACCGCGCCATGGCTTTCATCGCGACGCGCACCGGCGTTGACGGCCTGCCGGAAACGCTGGGCGTGGTACGGGCGGTTGCCGATCCGGATAACCAAAAAGCAGAATTTGCCATCATCGTGCGTTCCGATTTGAAAGGTAAAGGCCTGGGAAATATCCTGTTCCAGAAATTGCTTGACTATTTCAGCAGCCGCGGCACGCGAGAAATTACAGGCGAAGCGTTGTCCGAGAATATCGGAATGCAACAACTGATGCGAAGATTTGGCGGAACCGTGACGCCGTCGCAAGAAGCTGGTATGGTTGATCTTCGCCTTGCGCTGCATTTGAAAACCTCCTAAATTAGGAGGGCGCTGTGACGTTACATTGATGAATGTCAAAGCGAATCTGTCGGTCTTATTTACACTTGTACTTCCGTTTCCGTAGCGATATTTGGGAGCAAGAATGTTAACGGCCACATATACATTAGTTGCGCTATCCGTTGAACAGGCTAACGTGCGCCTTAGCCTGCTGTCGTTTCAAAAATACGTGCAATCGACGCTGTTGCGGCAACAGCGTTTGACCCTGTCCCAGCTTGAATATGCTTGCGAAACCCTGGAGCGCCTGTACCAGGCCTGCCATTGGCGCAAGATCGAGCTGTACCTGATTCCGGCGTTGCAGAACGCAACGGAGCAGGCTAACCAATTGCTTGATGAATTGAGCCGCCTGAATAATGCAGCCTTGTCCGTGATCCGGCGCCTGCAGACTGAGCTCGATACAGCAAGCGAGCACACTGAACGCCAGGTGGCGGAGATCTGCGAATCGATCGAGACTTTCTGCACGCTGTTATTACAGCGCCTGGAGAAAGAGGAAAAGGAATTGTTCTCCATTGCGAGGTCCGCGATTGGTGGCGAAGCGTGGTTTGACATCGCGAACAAGTTCCTGGCCCATGACGCTCAAGTGGTGGAAGCGCGCCGCGTGCCGTGTTCCGCCGAAAAAGACAGGAAGGCTTTGACCGAGGCCAAGCAGGTGCGTGCATCCCTGCGGCAAGAAGAGCAAGCCGAGATTCCTGTGCCGAAGCTGCGCTACCACCGGCGCAGCCGTTTGGCCCATCGCGCTGCGGATACGGTCTGAACACGCCGTGCCTGCATTCGCCGCCCTTGCCGGGCGGCGCTGCGCTATGATGGTGGTTTTGATCCATTCATAGCACAACTATGTTTGAGTTCCTATTCAAGCAGCAGGCCAGCCAGGCCAGCGTTGCCGGCCAGTCCAGCGCCGGCGGTCCGCAGGCGCCCCTGGGTTCTCCAGCAGAACGCCGCGCGGCGCAAGCTGAGCTTGCCCGCAATATGGCGGGTGATGAGGCTGCTGCGGTCGAGCTCATCCTTAATAGCGAATTTGCCGACGTGCGGCTGGCTGCGGCCGAGCATGTGATGTCGCAGGCTGCGCTGGAGAAAGTGCAGCACGCGGTGCGCAATTCCGACCGGCGTGTAGCCAAGCTGATGCAGGGGCGGCTCGATGCGATCCGCCACGTGCAGGCAGAGCAGAAACAGGCGCAGGCGTGTATTGCTCTTGCGCAGCGTTTGTTGGCCGATGAAAAGCTCACACCCAATCTGGTCGCCGATCTCGACCGGCAATGGAAAGTTGTCGATGCAGCGCCGGAAACTGCTGCTGAGTTCGCCCATGTGCGCGAGTCGCTGGCCGAGCGCCTGGAAGCCCAGGTATCGCTGCAGCGTTCCATGATCGATGCGCTGGCCGCTGTGCGCAAGCATCCGGATGCCGTCGAGCTTGAACGACTTAGCAGCGAGCATACTGGCCATTTGGCTTCGCCCGAGCGCGCCTCGCTGCCGCGCCACCTCCTGAATGACTTCGACGCCGCGTTGACGGCCGAACGCGGCGCCCGGGCGCCCGCTGCGCCTGTCGCAACCAGCGTAAACGGAGAGGTTACTGCCGGCGCGCACGCGCTCGCCGCGGATGCCCAACCCGACGGCGCAGCCGACGGGGCAAGCGCCGGCCCCGCCGGGAATGGCGAAACGCCGCCGCCGGCATCTGCCGCAGCAGCTCATCCCGCGCGTCCACCAAAGCACAAGGCCACTCCCGCCGAGCAGGAAGCCAACCGCCACTTCATGGACCTGGTGGAAGCGATGGAGGCCGCACTGGCGCAAGGCCAGCTCCACATCGCCGCCGAACACGATAAAACGCTCAAGGACAGCAAGACAGGCCGACTGACCCCGGCGCAGGCCGAGCGCCTGGCCCACGTGCGGGCCGACCTGAAACGCCTGGGCGACTGGGCTCGCTGGGGGGGCAATGTCTCGCGTGAAGAACTGGTGCACGCGGTCGAAAGCCTGCCGGCGGAAGGTCTCGGCATGAGCGAGCTGGCGAAAAAAGTCGGCAGCATGCGCGAGCGCTGGAAGTCGCTCGACGGCGTCTCCGGCGCCGCCCCCAAGTCGCTGTGGGAAAAATTCGACGCCGCCTGCACCGCCGCCTACGCCCCAGCCGCCGCCCATTTCAAGCAGCTTGCCGACGAACGCCACTCCAATGCGGCAAAGGCGCAACAGCTGGTGGACGAAGCAAATGCGCTGATCGCCAAGGATGCTGCCCAGTTGGAAGCTGCCGGCGGCGCCCAGGTCGACCGCGAAGAATCCGCCTCCGGCAACTTGCCGCACACGCACGACTGGCGCGCGCTCGCATCGACCACCCAGCGACTGCGCCAGGCCTGGAGCCGTCTCGGCACCATCGACCGCAAGGACAAAAAACGCCTCGACGCCGCTTTCAGCAAGGCCATGGACGCCTTGATGGAACCCCTCGACTCCCAACGCCGGATCGAAGTCGCCCGCCGCGAGCAGTTGATTGAAGAAGTAGGCAAGCTCAATCCGCTGGATCGCCACACCATTGACACCCTGCGCCGCCTGCAGGAGTCCTGGCAGGGCCACGCCCGCGCCTTGCCGCTCGAACGCAAGACCGAGCAAGCCTTATGGCAGAAATTCCGCGGCGCCTGCGACCAGATTTTCGCCAAGCGCAAAGAGCACGCCCACGCCGCGGACCATGAACGCAAGGCCCACCTGCATGCTCGCGAGGCAATTTGCGCTGGCCTGGAGTCGGCCACTTTCGAAGGCGACGACAAGGCCGTGCTGGGCGCCATCGGCAAAACCCTGAAAGATACTGCGGTCGCCTGGCATGCGTCGGGCGTGGTGCCGCGTTCGAGCGAACAGAAAATCGACCAGCGTTACCGGGCTGCGGTCGGCGCCCTGCAATCGCAGGCCGACGGCATCCGCAAACGGGCCGGCGCCGCGCAGGCAAATGCATTGCGTGAGAAACTACGCCTGGTGCAGGCGCTGGAAAGCGCGCTGGCCGAAGCCGGCGACGTCGATGGCGCGGATTGGAACAGCCGTTGGCAAACCTTGCCAGCGCTGCCGACGGAACAGGAGCGCACCTTGCGCGCCCGCTTCGACGCCGCATTGAAAGCCGCCGGGGAGGGCGCTGCAGCGCGAGCCGCCTACGCCGGCCAACTGGAAAACAACCGTCAACGCCTGCTGTCCGAAGTGCTGCGCCTGGAAATCGTGGCCGGCATCGACAGCGGGGCGGAATTTGCGAAAGACCGATTGAAAATGCAGGTAGAAGTATTGCAGTCCTCCCTCAAATCCGGCCAGAAGCCGGCCAGCCACGCCGCCCAGTTTCTTGCCCTGTGCGCCATGCCCGCCCTGGCGGATGCACGCACGTCCAGCCGCATAGAGCAGCTGTTCCGCAAGATTGGTGCGGAGGGCAAATGAACGACGTTCGCATTCAAACGGAAGACTTCGACCTTTCCCACGAAATGGCGCAACTGCGCGCCGGAAACGCCAAGGTCGGCGCTATAGTCAATTTCGTCGGCACGGTGCGCGACCTGAATGAAGGCGCTTCCGTTGCGGAGATGGAGCTTGAACATTACCCGGGCATGACCGAGCAGTCGATCCAGGCCATCATCGACCAGGCCAAGCAACGTTGGCCGATCTATCATGCGCTGGTGATCCACCGGGTCGGGCCGCTCAAGCCCATGGACCAGATCGTGCTCGTGGCCGTCACGTCACCGCATCGGGGCGAGGCTTTCTCGGCTTGCGAATTTATCATCGATTACCTGAAAACCGAGGCGCCGTTCTGGAAGAAGGAGCAGACGCCGGAAGGAGCACGCTGGGTTGACGCCCGCACAAGCGACGACGATGCGTTAAGAAAGTGGTCTTGAAAATTGTTAACGCATCCTCATGTTGTCCTTGACAATTCATCAGGAGCGTTCAAATGCGCCAAGACAAACTTACAACAAAACTTCAAGAAGCACTCGCCGATGCCCAGAGCCTGGCCGTTGGCAACGACAACCAATACATCGAACCCGCGCACCTGCTGCTCGCCCTGCTGAACCAGGAAGACGGCGGTGCGCGTTCGCTGCTGCAGCGCGCCGGCGTCAATGTCGGCGGGCTGGCACAAGCACTCAAGCACGCCATGGAACGCATGCCCAAGGTATCGGGCGGCGACGTCACGGTCAGCCGTGAGTTCGTCAATATGCTGAACCAGGCCGACCGCGAAACGCAGAAGCGCGGCGACCAGTTCGTCTCCAGCGAGATGGTGCTGCTGGCGATCGCAGAAGATAAGGGCGATGCCGGCAAGCTGGCGCGCGAGAATGGCTTGCAGCGCAAGGCGCTGGAAACCGCCATCGATGCGGTGCGCGGCGGCGCCAAGGTCGATTCGCAGGAAGCGGAAGGCCAGCGCGAGGCCCTGAAAAAATACACCCTCGACCTGACCGAGCGCGCCCGCATGGGCAAGCTGGATCCTGTGATCGGCCGCGACGACGAGATCCGCCGCGCCATCCAGGTGCTGCAGCGCCGTACCAAGAACAATCCGGTGCTGATCGGCGAACCAGGTGTCGGCAAGACCGCCATCGTGGAAGGACTGGCGCAGCGCATCGTCAACAACGAAGTGCCGGATTCCCTGCGCGGCAAGCGCGTGCTGTCGCTCGACATGGCGGCACTGCTGGCGGGCGCCAAATATCGCGGCGAATTCGAAGAACGCCTGAAGTCCGTGCTGAAAGAGCTGGCACAGGACGAAGGCCAGACCATTGTCTTTATCGACGAGCTGCACACCATGGTGGGCGCCGGCAAGGCCGAAGGCGCCATGGACGCCGGCAATATGCTGAAGCCTGCGCTGGCGCGCGGCGAGCTGCATTGCCTTGGCGCGACCACGCTCGACGAATACCGCAAATACATCGAGAAGGATGCCGCTCTGGAGCGCCGCTTCCAGAAAATCCTGGTCGACGAGCCAAGCGTGGAGGCGACCATCGCCATCCTGCGCGGCCTGCAGGATAAGTACGAGCTGCACCACAAGGTGGAAATCACCGACGCTGCGATCATCGCGGCGGCGGAGCTGTCGCATCGCTACATTACCGACCGTTTCCTGCCCGATAAGGCGATCGACCTGATCGACGAAGCCGCGTCCAAGATCAAGATCGAGATCGACTCCAAGCCGGAGGTGATGGATAAACTCGAACGCCGCCTGATCCAGCTCAAGATCGAGAAGGAAGCCGTCAAGCGTGAAAAGGACGAAGCATCGAAAGCGCGCCTGCAACTGCTTGACGACGAAATCGCCAAGCTGCAGCGCGAGTACAACGACTATGAGGAAGTGCTGAAGGCGGAAAAAGCCAATGTACAGGGCACCACCCACATTAAGGAAGAAATCGAACGTATCAAGCAGCAGATGGAAGAGGCAACGCGCGCTTCCAACTGGCAGCGCGTGTCCGAACTCCAGTACGGAAAGCTGCCGGAGCTGGAAGCGCAGCTCAAGCACGCCGAAGCCGCAGGTGCCGCCGAACAGGCAGGCGACAAGCCCAAGCTGCTGCGGACCCAGGTTGGCGCGGAGGAAATCGCCGAAGTGGTGTCGCGCGCGACCGGCATCCCGGTCTCGCGCATGATGCAGGGTGAACGCGACAAGCTGCTGCACATCGAAGAGAAGCTGCACGAACGCGTGGTGGGGCAGGACGAGGCGATCAGCGCTGTGGCCGATGCCATCCGCCGCTCGCGCGCCGGGCTGTCGGACCCGAATCGTCCATACGGTTCCTTCATGTTCCTCGGCCCGACCGGTGTCGGCAAGACGGAGCTGACCAAGGCGCTGGCGAACTTCCTGTTCGACTCGGAGGAATCGCTGATCCGCATCGACATGAGTGAATTCATGGAGAAGCACTCGGTGGCCCGCCTGATCGGCGCACCTCCGGGCTATGTGGGCTACGATGAAGGCGGCTACCTGACGGAAGCCGTGCGCCGTAAACCGTACAGCGTGATCCTGCTCGACGAAATCGAGAAGGCGCACCCGGACGTGTTCAACGTGCTGCTGCAAGTGCTGGACGATGGCCGCATGACGGACGGACAGGGCCGCACCGTGGACTTCAAGAATACGGTGGTGATCATGACGTCGAACCTGGGTTCGCAGAAGATCCAGTCGCTGGATGAATCCGATCCGGCGGTGGTGAAGCTGGCGGTGATGGCCGAGGTGCGCGGTCACTTCCGTCCGGAGTTCATCAACCGGATTGACGAGATCGTGGTGTTCCACGGTCTGGACGACAAGCATATCGGTTCGATCGCCCGCATCCAGTTGCAGATCCTGGAGCAGCGCCTGAAGCGCATGGACATGGGCATGGAAGTGACCGAAGCGGCGTTGCAAAAGATCGCCGAGGCGGGCTACGACCCGGTGTATGGCGCTCGTCCGCTGAAACGCGCGGTGCAGCAGCAGATTGAGAATCCGCTGTCGAAGCTGATCCTGGAAGGCCGCTTTGGCCCGAAAGACACGATCCTCATCGACGCACAGGGCAACGACCTTGTCTTCCGTAAGACTTGACCCAGTCCTGTTGGCCGGCCGCCTCGCGTTTCTGCGCGAGGCGGAGCGGCTGAAAATCGTCCTGCGCAGCGGGTTCACTTCTTCCGGCCGTCCTGAAAGTACCGCCGAACATAGCTGGCGGCTGGCATTGATGGCGCTGGTGTTTGCAGACGAGTTGCCAGGCCTGGACATCGCGCGGGTGCTGAAACTGTGCGTTGTGCACGACCTCGGCGAAGCAATCCATGGCGACGTCCCCGCGATCCATCAGCACGCCCATCCAGACAAATCGGCGCAAGAGCGCGCGGACTTGCATACTTTGACGCGCGACCTGGACCCGCCATTGCGGGCCGAAATCATCGCGTTATGGGACGAGTACGAAGCCGCCGCCACGCCAGAAGCCCAGGCCGTGAAAGCGTTGGATAAACTGGAAACCATCCTCCAGCACAATCAGGGCGCCAATCCGCCCGATTTCGATTACGCCTTCAACCTCGGATACGGCCGCAAGCACACAGCCACTGCGCCACTATTCGTCACCTTGCGGGAAATACTTGACGCAGAGACCAGGCAGCGCGGACGACCTGCTGATGATCGCGACCTCAGTTGCGAGTATTGAAAAACTCGGTGGGCGGGCAGCCGAAGGTTTTGCGGAACATGGCGGTGAATGCCGACTGGCTGGAGTAGCCGAGTGCGTCGGCCACTTGCGACAGGGGCATGCCACTTGTGATCATTGGCGCAGCATGCGCGAGGCGGGCTTGCTGGCGCCATTGGCCGAAGCTCATGCCCAGTTCTTTTTCGAACAGGCGCGCCAAGGTGCGTTCCGATGCGCCGGCTTTGCTCGCCCATTCCTCCAGCGTTTGCGTGGTGCCTGGATCCGACAGCAAAGCATCGCACAGGCTTTTCAGGCGCTTATCGCGCGGCATGGGGACGCGAATCGGGCGCGTAGCCAGGTGCGGCAGTTCGTCCAGGATCAGGCTGCAGATCAAATTCGAGCGGTGGCTTGGCGCTTCCGGATCTTCCTGTTCGAGCGCCATGACCAGTTCGCGCAGCAGCGGCGATACTTCGAGCACCTTGCATGGCTCGCCAGGAAAGGGATCATAAGAAGCGACGAAGTAGACAGGGCGTAAGCGCGCCGTCTCGATCACGCTCAGCGAGTGTTCGACATTGGCCGCCGTCCATATCGCGCGTTGCGGCGGCACGATCCAGCTACTGTCCATGGCGTTTACCCGGACCACGCCTTCCAGGGCCAGGGTCAATTGGGCGCAATCATGCGAATGGGTTTGCAGGGCGCCCTGGCAAACAAGGTCACGCGCGATCATGGTGACCGGTTGGACGTCGGTCGGCTCGCGGCGGCTTTCGTGCGGCCCGGTGTGAGTGACGATCTTGATCGGCATGGGATGGCAGTTTTGCGATAAATGATGTCATCCTAGCTCAAAACGGACGCGCGCTGTGTTACTAAAATGACTGCATGGACAATCAAACTTTACGCAATGACGCGCGCGTCATCGGCCTGGTGGGCCTGGCGCATGGCGTATCCCACTTCTACCACCTGATCCTGGCGGCGCTGTTCCCATGGCTGAAGACAGCCTTCGGCTTGAGCTATTCACAGCTTGCCTTGCTGATGACGGTGTTCTTCGTGGTATCCGGCATCGGGCAGGCGCTGGCTGGCTTCGTGGTGGACCGCGTGGGCGCGCGGCGCGTGCTGTTCTCCGGCATGGCGATGCTCGGTGTATCGGCGCTGGTGCTGTCGAATGCGCAGAACTACCTGGGCCTGGTGGCCGGCGCGCTGCTGGCCGGCATGGGTAACAGCATCTTCCATCCTGCGGACTATACGATCCTCAACCAGCGCGTCTCGCGCGAACGCCTGGCGCATGGCTTCTCGGTGCACGGCATCAGCGGCAGCATCGGCTGGGCCGCCGCTCCGCTGTTCCTGACCGGCGTCGCCAGCGCCACCGACTGGCGCACGGCCTTGCTGTCGGCGGCCGCGCTGCCGGCCACGGTGCTGGTGATCCTGTGGTGGAACCGCGAAGCGCTGCGCCCCGATCCGATCGTGCCGGTTACCGCCAGTGCGCACCAGGAAGGCTCCTTCGGCTTCCTGCGCCTGCCGTCGGTGTGGATGTGCTTCGTTTTCTTCTTCCTGACCGCACTGGCGCTGGGCGGCATCCAGAGCTTTGCCTCGACGGGCCTGATCAAGTTGTATGGCATGTCGCTGGCGATGGCGACCAGCGCGTTCACCGCCTACATGCTGGCCAGTGCGGCTGGCATGATGCTGGGCGGCTTCCTCGGCGCAGGCCGCAAGAACCATGACCGCACGATTGCCGCAGCTTTCGCCATCGCCGCAGTGCTGGCGCTGACTATTGGCCTGGTGATCGTTCCCGCCTGGGGCGCGCTGGCGTTGATGGCGCTGGTGGGATTTTTCTCCGGCATTGCCGGCCCTTCACGCGACCTGATGATCCGCGCCGCAGCGCCGAAGAACGCCACCGGCCGCGTGTACGGCGTGGTGTACTCGGGCCTGGACAGCGGCCTCGCAGTCGGCCCGCTGCTATTCGGTCTGATGATGGATGCGGGCAAACCGCAGATGGTGTTTGCCACGATCGCGTTCTTCCTGATGCTTGCAATTGCAACGGCCACCGGTGTCGGCAGCCGCACCCGCGCTGCGAGCAATGAGGTCAGGGCTTGAGGTAGGCGTAGCCTTCCTGCCATTGCAGGCGACTGACTTCGGCGATGCCGGATGGTACAACGGTGGCCTCCGGCAGTACCTTGTCCTTGCCGATGCCGCGGCCCATCAGCGTGTTATTACAGATGCGGAACTGCACCTTGCGGTCAACCAGCTCCCGCACGATGGCGTCGTAGCGGTTGCCGTCCTTATCTTTTTCGCCTTGCAGCAGAAAGTCGATGCCGCCGCCGAGCGCCACCACCACGATCTGCGCATTGGGGCTGGCGTTCAGGTGGTTACGGATATTGCGCAAGCCGAGCATGATGGTGTTGCTGTCGCTGAAGTGATAAACCACCTTTTCGACACGTGGCGCTTCGGCTTGCGCTGCGCTCGCGCCGCACAGCAGGATCAATGGGAGCAGCAGGGTACGGAAGAATTTCATTTGTCGGCCTCCTTGCCAGATTTTGAGAAGCGCATGGTAGCAGTTCCGGTACCGCGATAGAATCGGTGGCATCTCTTACCACTGAAAGCCATGCCATGAATTTTGCGACGACCGATCTTTGTGATGACAATCCCGCGCTGCTGGAGGACGGCAGCCTGCAGGTGCTGCCGCCTGTGTTCCGTCACTTCGGCAAGAAGACGAAGTTTGCCGGGCCGGCCGCGACGCTGAAGGTGCATGAAGATAATGCGCTGGTGCGTGCGACGCTGGAAACCCCGGGCGAGGGCAGGGTGCTGGTGGTTGATGGCGGCGGCAGTTTGCGCCGTGCGTTGGTCGGTGGCCAGCTTGGCCTGCTGGCGCAGAATAATGGCTGGGCCGGGGTGCTTGTCGATGGCTGCGTGCGTGATAGCGTGGAGCTGGCGGAGTGCGATGTCGGCATCATTGCGTTGGCTACGCATCCCCAGCGCAGCGCGCGTGATGGCATGGGCAAACGTGACGTGAACGTGCAGATCGCGGGTGTCGCCGTGCGTCCTGGCGATTGGATCTATGTCGATGTGGACGGAGTACTGGTGGCTAACCAGGTGCTTTCCGCAATGTGAAATCATCATTTCATGCGATGAAAAGCGCACCATTCTGGCCAATGCTGTTTCTCTCGAAATGAGAAATAGCATTGCGCATCATGGAATTTTGAATTTAACCAATTGATTTTGCTGGAATAAAAAGTGCTCATGTGTCTTATATAAGACAATGTTGCGCTGAACAATTGAGCCTAAGATATCTCTAACAGTTTTCGTTTTTAAGCTTAGGAGATTCATCATGGCTACGCGCGCCGAACAAATCGCAGCACTGCAACACGATTGGGACAACAATCCGCGCTGGGAGGGCGTTACGCGCTCTTACAGTGCGGAGGATGTGGTGCGGTTGCGCGGTTCGCTGGCTATCGAGCACACCATCGCCAAGCGCGGTGCGGAAAAACTGTGGAAGCTGGTGAACGATGAGCCCTTCGTCAATGCGCTCGGTGCGCTGACCGGCAACCAGGCGATGCAGCAGGTGAAGGCTGGCCTGAAGGCGATCTACCTGTCCGGCTGGCAGGTGGCGGGCGACGCCAACCTGGCCGGCGAGATGTATCCGGACCAGTCGCTGTATCCGGCCAATTCGGTGCCGATGGTGGTGCGCCGCATTAACAATACCTTCCAGCGCGCTGACCAGATCCAGTGGTCGGAGGGGAGGGACGATATCGATTTCTTCGCGCCTATCGTGGCCGATGCGGAAGCGGGTTTCGGCGGTGTGCTGAATGCGTTTGAGCTGATGAAGGCCATGATCGAGGCGGGCGCTTCGGGAGTGCACTTTGAGGACCAATTGGCTTCCGTGAAGAAGTGCGGCCATATGGGCGGCAAGGTGCTGGTGCCGACACGCGAGGCGATCGAAAAGCTGACCGCAGCTCGCCTGGCGGCGGACGTGATGGGCACTTCAACCCTGGTAATTGCGCGTACCGATGCAGAGGCAGCGGATCTGTTGACCTCTGATGTGGACGATAACGACAAGCCTTTCTGCACCGGCGAGCGTACGGTGGAGGGTTTCTATAAGGTTCGCAATGGTTTGGAGCAGTCGATCTCACGCGCGCTGGCGTATGCGCCTTATGCAGACCTGGTGTGGTGCGAGACCGGTAAGCCTGATTTGGCGTTTGCCAAGGCTTTCGCCGAGGCCGTGCACGCTCAGTTCCCGGGCAAAATGCTGGCGTATAACTGTTCGCCGTCGTTCAATTGGAAGAAGAACCTGGATGATGCGACCATTGCCAGGTTCCAGAAGGAACTGGGGGCGATGGGGTACAAGTTCCAGTTTATTACGCTGGCGGGCTTCCATTCGCTGAATTACGGCATGTTTAATTTGGCGCATGGATACGCGCGCCGGCAGATGTCGGCGTTTGTGGAATTGCAGGAGGCGGAGTTCGCGGCGGCGGAGCGCGGCTTTACGGCGGTGAAGCACCAGCGCGAGGTGGGTACGGGTTACTTTGATGCGGTGACCCAGGCTATCCAACAGGGGCAGTCTTCGACCACGGCACTGCATGGATCGACCGAGGACGAGCAGTTCTTTGATTCCAAGAAGGTCGCCTGAGCGCTGCGCATGAGATAATGGCAGATTGATTCAATCACCTGCCTTATTCATGTTCAGTTACCGCCACGCATTCCATGCCGGCAATCATGCCGACGTCCTCAAGCACTTTGTTCTGGTCCAGGTCCTCGAATACCTGAACCAGAAGGACGTCGCCTACACCTATATCGATACCCACGCCGGCGCTGGCGTCTATTCTTTGGACAGCGCCCAAGCCACCAAGACCGCCGAATTCGAAACCGGCATCGGTCCGCTGTGGGACCGCGACGACCTGCCGGAACCGCTGGCCGAGTACGTCAAGCTGATTAAAGATATGAACCCGAGCGGCAAGCTGCGCTTCTATCCGGGTTCGCCATATTGCGCCGAAATCGTGGCGCGCGAAGAAGATCGCTTGCGTTTGTTTGAGCTGCATCCCGCCGACGCTAAAATCCTGGCCGACAATTTCCACAAGCTGGAGCAGCACCAGGCCGCCAATGGCCGCCGTCCATCCGGTCGCGGCAAGCGCGTCATCGTCAACAGGGCCGACGGCTTCCTTGGCGTGAAAGCGCTGCTGCCGCCGCCATCGCGCCGCGGCGTCGTGCTGTGCGACCCGCCCTACGAAGACAAGCAGGACTACAAAAAGGTTAGCGACATGCTGGGCGATGCGCTGAAGCGATTTCCGACCGGTACTTACGCCGTCTGGTATCCGGTGTTGCAGCGTATCGAGGCGCGCAATTTCGCTGAGCGCCTGAAACACCTGCCAGCCAAGAGCTGGCTGAACGTGACCTTGTGCATCAGCACGCCGACTCCGGACGGTATTGCGCTGCACACCAGCGGCATGTTCCTGCTGAATCCGCCTTACACACTGGAGCCGATGCTGCGCCGGGTGATGCCTTACCTGGTGCAGGTTTTGGGCCGCGATTCCGGTGCCCAGTTCACGCTCGAGAGTGGCGAGGCGACCACAGCGAAAAAAGGTGGGACACGCACCGCATAAAAAATGTTGCCAAGACAGCACTGAAAGGTATAGTCTTGTAACCATGAGTCTTAGCAATGGGGAAACCCATGACAGCCGTGGTTGAAAGTGAAGTCCAACTCCCTATGCCTTATGCCAATCAATTTTTCTTGGCAAGGCAACCTATCCTTAATCGCAGCCAGCGGCTTGTCGCCTACGAGCTGCTCTATCGAAATGCCGAAGTCCACGAAGCCCGTGTGACCGATGGCACCCATGCCACTGCTTCCGTGATTGCCCATGCTTCCGAGCTGGGCATGGAGCAGGTGGTGGGCGACCAGCTAGCCTTCGTGAACGTCGATACGAAGGGGTTGATGAGCGATTTCATTCATTTCCTGCCGAACGATAAAGTCATCCTCGAGGTTCTGGAATCGGTGGAGCCAACGCCGGATGTGCTTCAGCGCCTGCATGAATTAAAGCAGGCCGGCTACAAGTTTGCGCTGGACGATGTGGCGGGCGAAAGCGAGGCGGTGACTGCGCTGCGGCCGTTGATGGATGTGATCAAGGTCGACATCAAGCAGATTGAGCGTGACCGCTTGCCAGCGCTGGCGCGCAACCTGCGCAATCCTAACCAGAAGCTGCTGGCCGAAAAAGTCGAGACGGTCGAAGAATTCCGCGAGTGCATGGACCTGGGCTTTGAATACTTCCAGGGCTATTATTTTGCACGGCCGGTGATCTTGAGCGGCAAAAAGATTGCGCCGTCACAGATGGCGATCATGCGCTTGCTCGATTTGCTGAACCGCGATGCGGACCAGCGGGAAGTGGAGCGCAGCGTCAAACATGACCCCCTGATTTCGCTGAACCTGCTGCGGCTGGTGAATACGCCTGCGGTGGGGGCGCGCTTCCGTATCAATTCGGTCGGCCACGCGCTGATCGTGCTGGGACGGCGGCAGTTGCAGCGTTGGCTGCAGATCCTGTTGTATGTGAAGGGCTCTGAATTTGATTCTCCGCTGCTGCAGATGGCGACCACGCGCGGCAAGACCATGGAGCTGGTGATGGGCCATGTGCGGCCATCCGAGAAAGTGGCGGCGGATATCGGCTTCACCGTGGGCATCATGTCGCTGATGGATGCGCTGTTCTCGGTCCGCATGGGTGAAATCCTCGATAGCGTGAATGTGCTGGACGAAGTGCGTGATGCGTTGCTGCACCGCGAAGGGGACTATGGCGATGTCTTGCACTTGATCGAACTGATCGAGCGTGCGCAGGAGGGGCCGGAGCTGACCAGCATCCTGCACAAGCTGGATCTGTCGCCGTCGGCGCTGTATGCCTTACAGCGCGAGGCGTTTGAGTGGGTGAATGAGTACGCCCACGGGGTTCAGTAGCTTATTGGGCCAAGAGCAGGAAGACGGTTGGCTTCTTGTGGAAGTCCGGCGCCTTGCCGGAGTCGAGCAGTCCTTTCCATTGCGTGCCCGTTCGGGTGCGAATCGTTTCCGTTGGCAGGCTGATGTCGGTGGCTACGCAAATCAGCGTGGCGCCGTTGCATGCGCTGACCAGGGCTTCCAGCATGGCGGCGTTGCGGTAGGGCGTTTCGATGAACAGCTGCGTTTGCTTTTCCTGGCGCGAGCGGGTTTCCAGTTCCTTCAGGCGCTTGGCGCGCTGGGCGGCGTCGGTCGGCAGGTAGCCGTTGAAGGCGAAGCTTTGGCCGTTCAGGCCGCTGGCCATCACGGACATCAGGATGGAGGAGGGGCCGACCAAGGGGCGCACCGGGATATCGTTGGCGTGCGCGAGGCGGACCAGGTCGGCGCCGGGGTCGGCTACTGCGGGGACGCCGGCTTCCGATAGCAGGCCGACGTCGTGGCCGGCTTTTAAAGGTTCGAGCAGGGCCTGCAGTGCTTGTGCGGGCGTGTTGATGTTCAGCTCGCTGATCGCGATTTCCTGGATGGGCTTGGCGGTGCCGACCTGTTTAAGGAAGGCGCGGGCGGTTTTGGCGTTTTCGGCGACGAAGTGGGTGAGCTGGCTGGTCAGTTGCTGCACGTGCTGGGGGATGACCTGGTCTAGTTGTTCGGTCGGGCCGAGGGTGTTGGGGATGAGGTAGAGGGTGCCGTTCATTTTGGTTTTAAACCGGTAAACCGGTGTCTGACCCGCAGGGTCAGACACCTTCATCTGATCAAAGTTTGCCGGTGCTAATTATGTTGACTGGTGAGTTGAGGGTGTCTGACCCTGCGGGTCAGACACCGGTGTACCGGTTTGGAAAAAGCTGACGCCCGCGGCCCGCAACATCCCGGTCAGGGCGATCAGCGGCAAGCCGGTGAGGGCCGTCGGATCGCTGGAATCAATCCGTTCCAGGATTGCAATCCCCAGTGCCTCATTTTTGGCGCTTCCAGCACAATCATATGGCTGCTCGATGCGCAAATAAGCATCCAGCTCCTCATCCGCCAAATCGCGGAACTTGACCACGGTCTGGATATCGTCAAGCTGGTGCGTATTGTTGCGCCCATCCCACAAGCAGAGCGCGGTGTGAAAAACGACTTCGCGGCCGCGCATTTTCTGCAGCTGGGCCAGCGCATTGGCATGATTGCCAGGTTTGCCAATCTGCTCATCGTCCAGCGTGGCAACTTGGTCGGAGCCAATCACCAGCGCACCCGGGTGGCGGGCAGCAACGGCAGCAGCCTTTTCGCGGGCCAAACGCAAGGCGGTGGCGGAAGGGGTTTCGCCCGGCATCGGGCTTTCATCAATATCCGGCACGTCGACCGAAAACGGCAATTGAAGCCGCGACAATAGTTCCCGGCGATACGCCGAGCTCGAAGCGAGAATAATCTTGGTTGTTTTCATCAGGGAAATGTTATATGCTCTCTGCGCCGTCGAAAAAGAGCGAAAAGTCTCGCAAGTCTTTGACGCGGCGTGGAAAATCCTGTTATTATCGCAGGTTTTCGAGGGAAATTTTAGCCAATGAATGCTTTTGAGATCGACGCTTTTGAATTTTGTCGGACCAACAGCAGCAAGGAAGGGGTAACTCCCGTCGCTGAAATGACCCGGCTTAGCAAGGAATGCGCTAACAATTCCGGTGAGCTTACCTGGAAGGTTGAAGGCGGTTCCAGCAAACAGGGTTACCCGCAGATGCGCCTGACCGTTGCCGGCAAAGTGCAACTGGTGTGCCAGCGCTGCCTGACTCCGTTTGAATACGAAATCGATTCGTCCACTTCCCTGCTGCTCGGCAAAGACGACGCTGATGCGGATGAGATCGAAGAAATCATTGATGATGAAAGCATCGACGTCATCGTCGGTGCGCGTTCCATGAATCTCATGGACCTGGTGGAAGACGAGGCCCTGCTGGCTTTGCCGCAGTCGCCGAAGCACGAGGTGTGTCCTGATGCCTCGCTGGTCGACTCTGCGAAGAGTGAGAAGCCATCGCCGTTTGCGAGCCTCAAGGGGCTCAAGGCAAACTAAGGCAAATTAAACGAATTAAACAATTTGTAGTAGCAAAGAACGTGTCAAAACGCGTGCAGTAATCGAGTTTGGCATGGCAGTAGAAAGCTCGATTCGCATGTTTTTGCGCATCGGATGTGTTAAAATCTTAGAACTTTAGTATTAGGAGTCATCATGGCTGTTCAACAGAACAAGAAATCCCCGTCGAAGCGCGGCATGCACCGTTCGCACGATTTTCTGGTAGCACCGAACCTGGCCGTTGAGCCAGTCACCGGTGAAACCCACCTGCGTCACCACATTTCGCCTAACGGCTTCTATCGTGGTCGCAAAGTGCTGAAGACCAAGAACGACGAGTAATCGACGTTTTTTGCCTTTGGCCACAAGACAAAGCGGTGCTACGCAGGTTCTCTGACGTCGCGCCGCTTTTTCTTTGAGTTATACGATGACAATCAAAATCTCTATCGACTGCATGGGTGGCGATCACGGCCCCTCAGTCACGATTCCCGCTGCACTCTCATTCCTCAAGCACGAACCGAACGCCGAGCTGATCCTTGTTGGCCTGGAAGACGTTTTGCGTGCTGAGCTGAAGAAGCACCACGCCGAGGCCGAGTCGCGCCTGACCATCCTTCACGCTTCCGAGCAGGTCACCATGGATGACCCGCTTGAGGTCGCATTGCGCCGCAAAAAGGATTCGTCGATGCGCGTGGCGATCGAACAAGTCAAGGGTGGCAATGCCTCCGCTTGCGTTTCCGCCGGTAATACCGCCGCCCTGATGGCTGTCTCGCGCTATGTGCTGAAGACCATGCCTGGCGTCGACCGTCCTGCCATCTGCAGCATCTTGCCAAACATGAAGGGCGGCCCCACCTATGTTCTGGATCTGGGCGCCAACGTTGACTGCGAGCCGCACCACCTGCACCAGTTCGCCATCATGGGTTCGGTGCTGTGCCAGGCCTCGGAAGGCATCGAACGCCCGACCATCGGCCTGCTGAACGTCGGTACCGAGGACATCAAGGGCAATGAGGTGGTGAAGGCTACTTCTGAGCTGCTGAAGGCCGACCATGAGCATGGCAAGCTGAACTTCCACGGCAACGTAGAGGGCAACGATATTTTCAAAGGCACCACCGACGTCGTCGTTTGCGACGGCTTTGTCGGCAACGTGACGCTGAAGGCCATTGAAGGCATGGCGCGTTTCGTGAAGATGGTGCTGGAGACCGAATTCAAGCGCAACCCGCTGACCATGCTGGGTGCATTGATCGCACGCGGCGCCCTGAAGATGATCGCGCAGCGCCTGAACCCGGCTCGCTACAATGGCGCCGGCTTGCTTGGCCTGCGCGGCCTGGTGTTCAAGAGCCATGGCGGCGCCAAGGTGGAGGCCTTTGAATGGGCTATCCGCCGCGCATTTGACGCAGCAAAGAACGACGTACAAGAGCATCTGTCGGCATTGATTGCCGAACTCATGCCGAAAGAAGAGCCGACAACCGAACCGAGAGACACGCATGACCCTGTACAGCAAGATCGTAGGCACGGGCAGCTACCTGCCTGAAAAACGCGTCACTAACGAAGAACTGGCTGCCCAGCTGGCAGCCAAGGGCATCGAGACTTCCGACGAGTGGATTGTGTCGCGCAGCGGCATCTCCGCCCGTCACTACGCGGAACCTGAGCAGTCGTCGTCCGACCTGGGCGTGATCGCTGCCAAACGCGCGCTGGAAATGGCCGGCATGCAGCCGGACGATATCGACCTGATCATCGTGGCGAGCTCCACGCCTGACTTCTACGGTAGCTTCCCGAGCACCGCCTGCATCGTGCAGAAGAAGCTGGGCATGACCAATAACTGCGCGGCAGTGGACGTGCAAGCCGTATGTTCCGGCTTCGTCTACGCTGTGTCGACCGCGGACAGCTTCATCAAATCCGGCATGCACAAGAACGTGCTGGTGATTGGTGCGGAAGTGTTCTCGCGCATCCTGAATTTCGAAGACCGCACCACCTGCGTGCTGTTCGGCGACGGCGCTGGCGCCATCGTGATGAGCGCGTCGCAAGAGCCAGGCGTCCTGGCGTGCAAGCTGCATGCGGATGGCCGCCACTCCGATGTGCTGCGCGTGCCGGGTACCGTGAACAACGGCGCGATTGCCGGTAGCGCCTTCCTGTACATGGATGGCCAGGCTGTGTTCAAGCTGGCAGTGTCCGTGTTGGAAAAGGTAGCCTACGAGGCGCTGGACGCTGCAGGCATGACTTCCGACCAGATCGACTGGCTGATCCCGCACCAGGCCAATATCCGCATCATGAACGGCACCGCCAAGAAGCTGGGCATGAACCCGGAGAAGATGGTTGTGACCGTCGACCAGCATGGCAATACTTCCGCTGCTTCGATCCCGCTGGCGCTGGACGTCGCTGTGCGCGATGGCCGCGTGAAGAAGGGCGATGTCGTGATGATGGAAGGTGTAGGCGGTGGCTTCACATGGGGTGCCGTGCTGGCGCGGATGTAATAAAATGCAGTCCTTTTTAGAATAAGAAGTCTAAAGGTTGAAAGATGAATAAATTCGCATTCGTATTCCCTGGCCAGGGTTCCCAGGCCGTGGGCATGATGGAAGGCTTTGCCGGCAACCCAGTGGTCGCGCAGACCCTTGCCGAAGCTTCCGACGCATTGCAGTTCGACCTGGCCAAGCTGATCGCTGAAGGCCCGAAAGAAGAACTCGACCTGACTACCAACACCCAGCCGGTCATGCTGACCGCAGCCGTGGCTGCTTACCGTGCCTGGATCGCCGCTGGCGGCCCGGTGCCGTCCGTGGTTGCCGGCCACTCGCTGGGCGAGTACTCGGCCCTGGTTGCGGCAGGCGTGATTTCCTTCAAGGATGCCGTGCCGCTGGTGCGCTTCCGCGCGCAAGCCATGCAGGAAGCCGTGCCGGTAGGGCAGGGTACCATGGCTGTGATGCTGGGCCTGTCCGATGAAGACGTGCGTGCTGCCTGCGCTGAAGCGGCCGCCGCCGTTCCAGGCGAAGTGGTGGAAGCCGTTAACTACAACGCTCCAGCGCAAGTCGTGGTCGCCGGCCATACCGCAGCCGTTGAAAAAGCCTGCGAAATCGCCAAGGCTAAAGGCGCCAAGCGCGCCATGCGCCTGCCGGTTTCCGCGCCGTTCCACAGCACGCTGCTGAAACCTGCTTCGGATCGCCTGCGTGACTACATGGCATCGATCCATTTCAATGCGCCGCAAATCCCATTGATCAACAACGTCGATGTGGCCGTGCTGAACGACCCTGCATCCATCAAGGACGCCCTGGTGCGCCAGGCTGCATCCCCAGTGCGCTGGGTGGAAACCATGCAGAAGGTTGCTGAAGAAGGCATCACCAATGTGGTGGAATGCGGTCCGGGCAAGGTCCTGATGGGTCTGGCCAAGCGTATCGACGCTCGCCTGGTAGGCGAAGCGGTCTACGACCAGGCGACCCTTGAGCGCATGCTGGAAACCCTGAAATAAAAAAAGGATAACAATGACTCTCGCTAATCAAGTAGCTCTGGTGACCGGCGCCTCGCGCGGTATCGGCAAAGCAATCGCACAAGAACTGGCCCGCCAGGGCGCCAAGGTGATCGGCACCGCCACCACCGAAGCCGGCGCGGAAGCCATTTCGGCCTACCTGGCTGAGATCGGCGCGGAAGCAGGCAAGGGCATGGTGCTGAACGTCACCAACGCCGAGCAATGCGCTGCCATCATCGACGATATCTCGAAAACCTACGGCGCAGTTGGCATCCTGGTCAACAACGCCGGCATCACCCAGGACAACCTGGCCATGCGCATGAAGGATGAGGAATGGGATAGCGTGATCGCTACCAACCTGTCTTCGGTGGGCCGCCTGTCCCGCGCAGTCCTGCGTGGCATGATGAAAGCAAAGACTGGGCGTATCATTAACATCACCTCCGTGGTGGCGTCGTCCGGCAATCCAGGCCAGATGAACTACGCTGCCGCCAAGGCGGGTGTCGAGGGCATGACCCGCGCCCTGGCCCGTGAAATCGGCAGCCGCAACATTACCGTCAACAGCGTCGCACCTGGCTTTATCGATACCGATATGACCAAGGCGCTGGGCGAAGACCAGCATTCCGCCCTGCTGACCCAGATTCCCCTGGGGCGTTTGGGCAAGCCGGAAGATATTGCTGCGGCGGTCGCTTTCCTGGCTTCGTCAGCAGCTGCATATATTACTGGTACCACCCTTCACGTTAATGGTGGTATGTATATGAATTGATACGGTTCTGCGGCATAATGCTGCACGATCGCATCATTTAATAGTGATTTCAACGTAGATCAAATCAAACGTCGAAATTAGTTTATAGGCGCGCAAACCTGCTAAAATGCGCGCTTTCCGTAACAACATATTGGAGCCATAACATGTCGGATATCGAACAACGCGTAAAGAAAATCGTCGCTGAACAACTGGGCGTCGCTGAAGCAGACATCAAGACCGAATCCTCTTTCGTTGATGACCTGGGCGCCGATTCCCTGGACACCGTTGAGCTGGTAATGGCACTGGAAGACGAGTTCGAAATGGAAATCCCAGACGAACAAGCTGAAAAGATCACCACCGTGCAGCAAGCGATCGACTACGCAACTGCACACGTCAAGGCCTAATAAGAGCCCTGACTCTCCGATCCACTCCGGGAGACTCGCTTGAGTTCTAAAAACCGTCGTGTAGTGGTCACCGGCCTTGGTGTCATTTCCCCCGTCGGCAACAGCGTTGCCGACGCGTGGAAAGCAATCACCGAGGGTAAATCCGGGATCGCTAACATTACTAGTTTTGACGCGTCGGCCTTTTCCACCCGTTTCGCGGGTGAAGTGAAGGGCTTCAACGTTGAGGAATACCTCGACGTTAAAGAAGCGCGTCACATGGATAAATTCATCCATTTCGGCATGGCAGCTGGCATCCAGGCTATCCAGGATTCCGGTATTACCGTGACCGAAGAGAATGCCGATCGCATCGGCGTGATCATTGGTTCCGGCATCGGCGGCTTGCCGATGATCGAAGCACAGAAGGAAGACTACGACAAGCGCGGTCCGCGCCGTATCTCCCCGTTCTTCGTGCCGGCCTCGATCATCAATATGATTTCCGGCAACCTGTCGATCAAGTACGGCATGCGCGGTCCAAACCTGTCCATCGTGACGGCTTGCACCACCGGCCTGCACTCGATTGGCGCGGCTGCTCGCCTGATTGAATACGGCGATGCGGATGTCATGGTCGCCGGCGGCGCGGAATCCACCGTGTCGCCACTGGGCCTGGGCGGTTTCGCTTCGGCTCGCGCACTGTCGGCTCGCAACGATGACCCAGCTACCGCGTCCCGTCCATGGGATAAGGATCGCGACGGTTTCGTGCTGGGCGAAGGCGCTGGCGTCATGGTTCTGGAAGAGTACGAACACGCGAAAGCACGCGGCGCGAAGATCTATGCAGAATTGCTGGGCTTTGGCATGAGCGCCGATGCGTATCACATGACCTCGCCTCTGGAAGACGGCGCTGGTGGCAGCAAGTCGGCGCAGAACGCGCTGAAAAATGCTGGCATCAACCCTGACCAGGTGAACTATGTGAACGCGCACGGTACCTCGACCCCGCTGGGCGACGTGGCGGAAGTCCAGGGTGTCAAGCGCACCTTCGGCGACCACGCCAAGAAGCTGGTTGTCAGCTCCACCAAGTCGGCCACCGGCCACCTGTTGGGCGGCGCTGGCGGCCTGGAGTCTGTGTTCACCGTACTGGCGATCCACAACCAGGTGATCCCACCGACCATCAACCTGTTCAACCAGGATCCGGCTTGTGATCTGGACTTCTGCGCCAATACCGCGCGCAATGCCACGATCAACTATGCGCTGAAGAACTCCTTCGGCTTCGGCGGTACCAACGGCAGCCTGCTGTTCGGTAAAGTCTAAACGGAACTTCCAAGCCTCGCCCCGGTCTTAGGACTGGGGCGAGCGCTTCTGCTGTACCCCCCACACAATTCATTTATTTCTATGTCGATCGCGGCATCTGTCGCTGTTCGTCCGTCGCCATGCCTGCGCGTTTTGCGGGCAGGGATTGTTGCGTCTGTGCTGGTCGTGGGCGCCTGGAGCGGGCAGCCCTTGCTGGCGGCCGCCGTGCTGGCTGGCCTGAGGCGTGAAGCCATTTGCAGCCGTATTGATATTTCCGGTGTCGGAGAAATCCGCCTGACGGTATACCAGAAACAGAGCCGGGCTCGCTTACTGGACGGCTGCACCGTCTGGCCGGGCGCCATGCTGCTGCACGCCGAACTGGATGATGGGCAGCGCCTGTGGCTGGCCTTGCTGTCCGACTCGGTCGCGACCGGCCAGTGGCGCTGCCTGCAGGCCGCCATCCGGGCGCAGCTGCAAAAAATGTGAACCAATCTTCGCGGGGCTGATCTGATGAAGGTGGACCCAGATCGTGAGCTGGTGGAGCGGGCCCGGGCTGGGGAGCTGGAGGCGTTCGACCTGCTGGTGGCGCGTTACCAGCGGCGGTTGCTGCGCCTGGTGCTGCGGCTGCTGCGCGACCCGGCCGAGGCCGAGGATGTGGTGCAGGAGACTTTCCTCAAGGCTTACCGCGCCTTGCCGCGCTTTCGGGGGGATGCGGCGTTTTATACCTGGCTGTACCGGATTGCCCTGAACGGCGCGCGCAATGCGATTTTGCGGCGGCGGCAGCGCGGTGCGCCACATGGCGTGGCGCCGTCCCAGCTGCCAGTGCAGCCGCCGGAGATCGGTACGCCGGAGTCGATGCTGCTTAGCAAACAGGTGATGCTGGCGATCGATGCGGCGATGGAGGCTTTGCCGCTGGAATTGCGCACCGCCATCGTGCTCCGGGAAATTGAGGGCTTGAGTTATGAGGAGATTGGGCAAATCATGGAGTGTCCGCTGGGAACCGTGCGCAGCAGGATTTTTCGTGCGCGCGAGGCCATTGCGCGGAGGCTGCGGCCTTTGCTGGATTTGCCTGTTGATAAGCGTTGGTGAGGAGGGGCAATGATTGTGCTGCCGGATGATGATGAATTGCCCGTAGCTGCCCAGGTCAACGGCTTGATCGGGGATGCGCTGCGGCAGAGCGTGGCCGATGCGGAGCTCAGTCCGGGCTTCGCGGCACGACTGGCCACGGCGCTCGCGCAGGCAAGATCGCAGGTGGCACAGGACGGAGCGGGCGCGGCAGTGGGCGAGGGTGTGCCGGGTGCGGCGGGGCAGGGTTCGGAGGCGGCTGAAGCTGCCTCTTGAAACATGGTGGAGGTGTCCGCAACATATCGACACAATATCCGGCTCCCGTTTAACACGAAGCTGATTTATATTGCTCTTACCTCATTGACTTTCATCATTCGCAACCATGAAAAAAACCATGATTTCTGCGCTGGTGCTCAGTGCAGCTTCCCTTGGCCTGCCGGCCGTTGCCGGTTTCGCTCCCGCCTATGCAGCCGCCCCCGCCGTAGCCGGCTTACCGGACTTTGCCGACCTGGTCGAGCGCGTCGGCCCGGCGGTCGTGAATATCCGGACCACCGAACGCATTTCACAGAAGGATGTCGACGCGGCCGGCCAGGCCGATGAAATGCAGGAATTCCTGCGCCGCTTCTTTGGCGGCCAGATGCCGCGAGGCCAGGGCCAGTCGCCGCGCCGCCGCAGCCTGCCGACGCCTGGCCAGGAAATCCAGCGTGGCATCGGTTCTGGTTTCGTGGTGTCCGCTGATGGCTATGTGCTGACCAATGCCCACGTGGTCGATGGCGCCGACGAGGTCTACGTGACTTTGACCGACAAGCGCGAATTCAAGGCCAAGGTGCTGGGCGCCGATTCGCGTGCCGATGTGGCCGTGTTGAAGATCGATGGCAGCAAGCTGCCTTACCTGACCATCGGCGATCCAAACAAGGCGCGCGTAGGCGAGTGGGTGATCGCGATCGGCTCGCCATTCAACCTGGAGAATACTGTGACCTCCGGCATCATCTCGGCCAAGGCGCGCGATACCGGCGACCTGCTGCCGCTGATCCAGAGTGATGTCGCGGTCAACCCGGGCAACTCGGGCGGCCCGCTGATCAACCTGAGGGGCGAGGTAATCGGCATCAATTCGCAGATCGCCACGCTGTCGGGCGGCTATAACGGCATCTCCTTCGCGATCCCGATCGATGAAGCGATGCGTGTGGCCGACCAGCTGAAGAAATCCGGCAAGGTGACCCGTGGCCGCCTGGGCGTGCAGATCGGCGAACTCAATAAGGATGTGGCGGAGTCGCTGGGCCTGAAGAATAACAAGGGCGCGGAAGTGACCCAGGTTGAATCGGGCAGTCCGGCGGACAAAGCCGGTGTGCGCGTGGGCGACATCGTCATCAAGTACAACGGCAAGGATATCGACCGCTTCGCCGACCTGACCCGCATGGTGCTGGGCACGACGCCGGGCACCAAGACTACTCTGACCGTGTGGCGGAAAGGCGCGCCATCGGACCTGCACGTGACCGTGGGGGAGGCCGATGCCGACAACAAGGTAGCTGGCAAGTCCGGCGGCAAGAAGGGCGAGAAGAAGGGCGAAGAGCCTGCTTCGGGCGCCAATGCCCTGGGCTTTGTGGTCAGCGACCTGACTGCGGCGCAAAAGCGTGAGCTGGGCGTAACTGGCGGTGTGATTGTCGAAGACACCGACGGCCCGGCCGAAGCTGCTGGCCTGCGCCAGGGCGACATCCTGCTGATGCTGAACAACCAGGACATTGTGGACGCCAAACAGTTCAATGCTGCCGTCGCCAAGCTCGATGCCAAGAAAGCCGCGGCCGTGCTGGTTCGCCGAGGCAGCCAGGCACAGCACTTCTCGTTGCGTCCGGCGCCAGCCTCCAAGTAATCATCAGCAACCAACGCCGCCGCGCGTTTGTCGCCCCTCAAGGCGGCAAGCCCGCGGCGGCGTTACATTTGGCGTATCCCGTTTTGCGTACAGAGCAAGCCATGCCGCATGAGTTTGACAACTACGATGCGCACGCCGAAGATGAAGCTATTCGCACAAGGGTGACCATTGTGGAGCGGGATTCACAAGCTATTTTGACGCGTCTCGACAGGGAAATGGCGACCAAGGCCGACCTCGAACGGGCGGTTGCGACCATTGTTAAATGGACAGTTGGCGCACTGCTCGGATTTACAACTATGTCGATCATGGTCATGACATTTGTGCTGAACTATGCGCCGCCTCCGCAGGGGCGGTTTGCAAAGCTGGCGCCGGAACAGGTGGCTGCGCCGGCGCCGGCCCAGCCGCCTGCGATCATTATCAACATCCCGCCGGGCGCGCTACAATGGCAGCCCGCGCCCGAGGGGGCGCAGCCTAGTCCACGCAAGCCCTGAATGCACTTCACCCTGTACTCCCGCTCCTACTGCCACCTGTGCGATGACATGCTGGTAGCCCTGAATGCCCTGCAAACCCCGGGAAAGCCCTTCACCGTCGAAGTGATCGACGTCGATGCCGACGAGGCGCTGGTAGCGAAGTTCGATGAGCTGGTGCCGGTGCTGTTCGCCGATCTGAACCAGCCGGAGCTCTGCCATTACTTCCTGGATGAAGCCAAAGTCCGCGCCATGTTGTCAAAATGACTGCCGAATCATTGCCTAATTAGCAGTATTTCACAGCCTCCCCTCTAGAAATCCGGCTTTCCCCTCTGAAATCCGGTAAAATGCCGGGGGTTACCCTTGCAACGAATTCCATAAAAAGGCGCATGAGCGCCTTTTTGTTATAGCTCGCTTCGATTTTTAATGAACAACATTCGCAATTTTTCCATCATCGCCCACATTGACCACGGCAAGTCCACGCTGGCGGATCGCATCATCCAGCTGTGCGGCGGCCTTTCCGACCGCGAGATGGAAGCGCAGGTCCTGGACTCCATGGACCTGGAACGTGAACGCGGCATCACCATCAAAGCCCAGACCGCAGCCCTGCGGTACAAGGCGCGCAACGGCGAAATCTACAACCTGAACCTGATCGACACCCCAGGCCACGTCGACTTCTCCTATGAAGTCAGCCGTTCCCTGTCCGCCTGCGAAGGCGCGCTGCTGGTGGTGGACGCGTCGCAGGGCGTGGAAGCGCAGACCGTGGCCAACTGCTACACCGCGCTCGACCTGGGCGTGGAAGTGGTGCCGGTGCTGAACAAGATCGACTTGCCGAACGCCGACCCGCCAACCGCCATTGCGGAAATCGAAGACGTGATCGGCATTGAGGCCGGCGACGCCGTGCACTGCTCGGCCAAGACCGGCCTGGGCGTGGAAGACGTACTGGAATCGATCATCGCCAAAGTGCCGCCGCCAAAGGGCGACCCGGAAGCGCCGCTGCAAGCCCTGATCATCGACTCCTGGTACGACTCCTACGTGGGCGTGGTGATGCTGGTGCGCGTGGTGAACGGCACCCTGCGTCCAAAAGAAAAGATCCGCCTGATGGCGACCGACTCGGTGCAGCTGGTGGAAGACATCGGTATCTTCTCGCCGCGTTCCGTGTCGCTGCCGCAGCTGAGCGCAGGCCAGGTAGGCTTTGTGATCGCAGGCATCAAGGAACTGAAAGCCGCACGCGTGGGCGATACCATCACCACCGTGACCAAGCCGGCCACCGCGCCTCTGCCGGGCTTCAAGGAAGTGCAGCCGCAGGTGTTCGCCGGCCTGTTCCCGGTCGAGGCCAACCAGTACGATGCGCTGCGCGACTCGCTGGAAAAACTGAAGCTGAACGACGCTGCGCTGATGTATGAGCCGGAAGTGTCGCAAGCGCTGGGCTTCGGCTTCCGCTGCGGCTTCCTCGGCCTGCTGCACATGGAAATCGTGCAGGAACGCCTGGAGCGCGAATTCGACATGGACCTGATCACCACGGCGCCGACCGTAGTGTATGAGGTGGAAATGCGAGACGGTACCGTGCTGCACGTCGACAATCCGTCGCGCATGCCCGACCCGAGCCACATCAACGAAGTGCGCGAGCCGATCGTCACCGTCAACCTGTACATGCCGCAAGAGTATGTCGGTTCCGTGATTACCCTATGTATCGGCAAGCGCGGTATCCAGATGGACATGGCTTACCACGGCCGCCAGGTGAAGCTGGTGTACGAAATGCCGATGGCCGAGATCGTGCTGGACTTCTTCGACAAGCTGAAGTCGACTTCGCGCGGCTATGCCTCGATGGACTACGAGTTCAAGGAAAATCGCGCCGCCGACGTGGTCAAGGTCGACATGCTGATCAACAGCGAGAAGGTCGACGCGCTGGCCATCATCGTGCACCGCGCCAATGCGCCATACCGCGGCCGTGCCGTGGCGGCCAAGATGCGCGAACTGATCCCGCGCCAGATGTTCGACGTGGCGATCCAGGCCGCGATCGGCTCCAACATCATCTCGCGTGAAAACGTGAAAGCGATGCGCAAGAACGTGCTGGCCAAGTGCTATGGCGGCGACATCAGCCGTAAGAAGAAACTGCTGGAGAAGCAGAAAGCTGGTAAGCGACGCATGAAACAAGTGGGCTCCGTGGAGATCCCGCAAGAGGCATTCCTGGCAATCCTTCAAGTGGACGAGAAATGACACTGCAATCCATCCTGGGCAATTTCGCTTTAATCCTGTTCGTCTTGATGGTGGTGACGGGGATCATCTGGGTCCTCGACCTGGTGGTGTTCTCCAAGCAGCGCCGCGCTGCCGCCAATAAGGCCCTGGTCGAATACGACGAACGCATGGCACGCTCCGCCGCCAACGGCATTCGCATGGACGAGCAGGGCAATGCCCGCTCCAAGCTGGAATCGGACATCCTGCGCCAGCCGACCTGGATCGAATACTCGGGCAGCTTCTTCCCGGTGATTGCGCTGGTATTCTTCCTGCGCTCCTTCCTGTGGGAACCGTTCAAGATCCCATCGTCCTCGATGGTGCCGACCCTGCTGATTGGCGACCTGATCCTGGTGAACAAATACACCTACGGCATTCGCCTGCCGATCATCAACAAGAAGGTGGTGCAGCTCAACGACCCCCAGCGTGGCGACGTGATGGTGTTCAAATATCCGAAGGACATGAGCCAGGATTACATCAAGCGGGTGATCGGCGTGCCGGGTGATAAAATTGTTTATCAAAACAAGCGCTTAACGGTGAACGGCCAAGTGGTCAGCTATGCTGGTATGGAAGACTACCTGGAAGAGGGTACCCTTACTTACCAGAAGCAATTTAGTGAGCAACTGGTCAATGTACAGCACCGCATCCTGAACGACGAAACGAAACCGCCTATTAACCTGGGCCAGGTGGAAGATTTTCCGGGTCGTGAGGCGTGTACTTTCAACTACGAAGGTTTCTCGTGTGTAGTGCCTGAAGGAAATTACTTTATGATGGGCGACAATCGGGACAATAGTGCCGATAGCCGTTACTGGGGTTTCGTACCAGACAAGAATATCGTGGGTAAAGCATTCTTCGTCTGGATGAACCTGGGTAATTTCAATATTGACCGGCTTGGCGGCATTCGCTAAGCCCACAGGGAGAGAAGATCAAATGCGCATTCAGCGTGAACGTGGTATCAGCCTGGTAGGCTTGATCATTATTATCGCCATCCTCGGCGGGGTTGGCCTGCTCGCGATGCAGGTCATTCCGACGTACATCGAATATCGCGCCATCATGGGTGCGATCGACCGCGCCAAGCGCGATGGCGGCGAGAACGTCAAGGCGATCCAGGACTCGTTCAACAAGAGCGCGGAAGTGGGCTATATCTCCGCTATCCAGGGCCGCGACCTGCAAATTACCCGCGACGGCGGCGAGTTTGAAATCAGCTTCGCCTACGAGAAGAAGATCCCGCTGGCCGGTCCGGCCAGTCTGCTGATGGAATACGAGGGCACGACGGCCAAGGCCGCGACGAAGAAGAAAGCTGCAGAATAAGTGATGAAATTACAGTTATTGCAAACCAGGTTAGGCTACACGTTCCAGGATGCTGGATTGCTCCAGCAGGCCCTGACGCACCGTAGCCACAGCAGTTTGCATAACGAGCGGCTGGAATTCCTTGGCGACTCCATCCTTAACTGCGTGGTCGCCTCCATCCTGTACGAACGTTTCAATTCCCTCGACGAGGGCGACCTTTCGCGCGTACGTGCGAACCTGGTCAAGCAGCAATCGCTGTTCGAAATCGCCCAGAAGCTGGAGCTGTCGCAGTTCCTGCGCCTGGGCGAGGGCGAACTGAAGTCGGGCGGCTTCCGCCGTCCGTCGATCCTGGCCGATACGCTGGAAGCGCTGCTGGGCGCCATTTTCCTGGACGGCGGTTTCGACCAGGCGGCGGGCGTCATCCGCGCCTTCTACATCCCGATCCTGGATACCGTCGACCCGCAGACCCTCGGCAAGGACGCCAAGACCCTGCTGCAGGAATTCCTGCAATCGAAAAAGATCTCGCTGCCGCTGTACAACGTCGTCGCCACTCACGGCGCCGCGCACAGCCAGGAATTCGAGATCGAGTGCCTGGTGCCCAAATTAGGGATCCAGGTGTTTGGGCGTGGCGGCAGCCGCCGCGCCGGCGAGCAAGCCGCCGCCAAGCTGGCGCTGGAAGTTGCTGAAGAAGCGCTGAAAAAAGCGCCGGCGGCCAGCCGCAAGCCGCGCCAGCGTTCGCCCCAGCTCAAGCTGGCCGGCATCGCAACGGTACAGGGCGACGAAGCTGCCGACAAAAAGCTCGCCAAACAATAATTGAATTGAGTTTGACCATGACTACCGCACCTACTCCCGCCGGCTTCCGCTGCGGTTACATCGCCATTGTCGGCCGCCCGAACGTGGGCAAGTCGACCCTGATGAACACCCTGATCGGCGCCAAGGTCAGCATCACCTCGCGCAAGGCGCAGACCACGCGCCACCGCATCACCGGCATCCAGACCGTCAGCGATGCGCAGTTCATCTACGTCGACACGCCGGGCTTCCAGACCCGCCACTCGAATGCGCTGAACAAGACGCTGAACAAGACCGTCACCAATACGCTGGAATCGTCGGACCTGATCCTTTTCATCGTGGAAGCGGGCACCTTTGGCCAAGCGGACCAGCAAGTGATGGACCTGCTGCCAAAGAACGTGCCGGTGATCCTGGTGATCAACAAGTCCGACCGCGTGAAAGACAAGGCTGTGCTGATGCCGTTCGCGCAGCAGATCGCCGAGAAGTTCCAGTTCACCGCGATTGTCCCGGTCAGCGCCAAGCTGCGCTTCCAGCTGGACGGCCTGCAAAACGAGATCAAGAAGTACCTGCCTGAAAACGAACCGGTCTTCGGCGAAGACGACATCACCGACCGCAGCGAGAAATTCCTGGCGTCGGAAATCGTACGCGAAAAACTGTTCCGCTTTGTCGGCGACGAACTGCCATACACCAGCACCGTACTGATCGAGAAATTCGAGCAGGAAGGCAACCTGCGCCGCATCTTCGCCGCCATCCTGGTGGAGCGCGACGGCCACAAGTCCATGATCATCGGTAACAAAGGCGCCCGCCTGAAAGAAGTCAGCACCCAAGCCCGCCTGGACATGGAAAAACTGTTCGGCGGCCCGGTCTACCTCGAGATCTGGGTGAAAGTGAAATCCGGCTGGGCCGACAACGAAGCCGGCCTGCGCGCATACGGCTACGAATAATGTCCACCTTGGGGTCAGGAACAAAGGTGGACATTTTGACCGTGGCTGAAAAAATGTCCACTTCCGTTCCTGACCCCAAGGCGGACATTTCGGTGCCGGCGCAGAAGCGTCGGGCGCCGGGGCAGCAGCGTACGGTGGGTACGCGCGTCACTGGGCAGCCGGCATTTGTGCTGCATTCCTATCCTTATAAAGAGACATCGCTCATCGTCGAGCTGTTCACGCGCGACTACGGGCGGGTGGCGTTGATCGCGAAGGGCGCCAAGCGTCCACATTCGCAGCTGCGCGGCGTGCTGCAAACCTTTCAGCCGCTGACTACCGGCTGGACCGGTAAGAACGAATTGCGCACGCTGACCGATGCCGATTGGGTCGGCGGCATGCTGCCCCTCGAAAAGACTGCGCTGCTTTGCGGCTTCTACCTGAACGAACTGCTGGTCAAGCTGACTGCGCGCGACGATGCGCATGCCAAGCTGTTCGATCATTACGTCTCCACCCTCAACCAGCTGGCCCATAACGAGCCCGCGCCCATCGTGCTGCGCAAGTTCGAAATGGCGCTGTTGAAGCAGACCGGCGTGGCGGCGGACCTGACCCGCTGCACCGTCACGCGCACAAAAGTCCAGCCCGATGTACATTACGTGGTGGACCCTGAGCGCGGCCCGCGTCCCGAGCGCGCTGACGATAGCGCGCCGCGCGTCGCCGGCAAGACCCTGCTGGACATGGAGCGCGAAGATTACATCGACCCGGCCACGCAGGCGCAAAGCAAGCAGCTGATGCGCTATCTGCTGTCCTGGCACCTTGGCGGCGCGCCATTGAACACGCGCCAGATACTGATCGATTTGCTGCAACTTTAAGAAAAAATATGAGCTTCCTGTCTCCCTCCGGCACTATCATCGACCTCGGCGTGAACATCGACCACGTCGCCACGCTGCGCAATGCGCGCGGAACCGTGTATCCGGACCCGATCCGCGCTGCGTTGCTGGCCGAGCAGGCCGGCGCCGATTGCATCACCCTGCACCTGCGCGAAGACCGCCGCCACATCAAGGATGCCGACGTGATCGCGCTGGCGCCGCAGCTGGTCACCCGCATGAACCTGGAAGCGGCCGTAACCCAGGAAATGATCGACTTCGCCTGCCGCATCAAGCCGGCCGACGTTTGCCTGGTGCCGGAAAAACGCACCGAGATCACTACTGAGGGCGGCCTGGACGTGGTGCGCTTCTACAAGGAAGTGGAAGCGGCCGTAAAGCAGCTGCAAGGGGAGGGTATCCGCGTGTCCCTGTTCATCGACGCCGATGAACAGCAGATCAAGGCCGCAGCCGCCGTTGGCGCGCCAGTCATCGAGCTGCATACCGGCGCCTATGCCGATGCCGAGGGCGAAGCGCAGGCGCGCGAACTGGCCCGCGTCAAGGATGGCGTGCGCTGGGGCGTGCAGAATGGCCTGAAGGTCAATGCCGGCCACGGCCTGCACTACACCAATGTGCAGGCGATTGCCGCCATTCCCGAAATCGCGGAACTGAATATCGGCCACGCCATCGTCGCCCACTCCATCTTCGCCGGCTGGGAAAATGCCGTGCGCGAAATGAAGGCCATCATGGTGTCGACCCGCCTGGGCGCGAAATGATCTACGGGATCGGGACGGACGTCAGCAAAGTACCCCGCATCGCCGCCGCGCTGGAACGCAGCGGTGAGCGTTTTGCACGCAAGATCCTCGGTCCCGACGAATTCCTGGTCTACCAGGAGCGCTGCGCCCGCAGCCCGGTGCGCGGCGTACGCTATGCCGCCACCCGCTTCGCCGCCAAGGAAGCCTTTTCCAAGGCGCTGGGCCTGGGCCTGCGCCCACCGATGACCTGGCACACGGCGCAATTGCTCAATGATGATTTGGGCAAGCCATACATGGCCTGCAGCGGCGCGCTGGGCGATTTCATGTTGCAGAATGGGCTGGTCGCCCATATCTCCGTGAGCGATGAAGAGGATTACGCGGTCGCCTATGCGATCGTCGAGCGATCGAATGACTGAAGAGACTTTAGACCCACGCGAACAGGTGCTGGCCACCGTTGCCAAGCTGCCAAACCTGCCCGGCGTGTACCGCTACTTTGACGCCGAAGACAAGGTGCTTTACGTGGGCAAGGCGCGCGACCTGAAAAAGCGCGTGTCGAGCTACTTCCAGAAGAATTTATCGAGCCCGCGCATTGCGCTGATGGTCGAGCGCATCGCGCGCCTTGAGACCACGGTCACGCGCAGCGAGGCCGAAGCCCTGATCCTGGAAAATAACCTGATCAAGGCCCTTCAGCCGCGCTACAACATCCTGTTCCGCGACGATAAGAGCTATCCCTACCTGAAGATCACGGGCGACGAGATCCCGCGCATGGTGTACTACCGTGGCGCCGTCGACCGCAAACACCAGTATTTCGGCCCGTTCCCGTCGTCGTGGGCGGTGCGCGAGTCGATGCAGATCCTGCAGAAGGTATTCATGCTGCGCACCTGCGAGGACAGCGTGTACATGAACCGCACGCGCCCATGCCTGCTGCATCAGATCGGCCGCTGCAGCGGTCCTTGCGTGGGCCTGATCGCGCCCGAGGCATACCGCGAAGACGTCAACAACGCGGCGCGCTTCCTGCGCGGCCGCCAGTCGGAGGTGATGGAGGAGCTGGAGCAGAAGATGCTCGCCTACGCCACCGAGCTTAAATTCGAGCAGGCGGCGGCGGTGCGCAACCAGATCCAGTCCCTGTCGAAAGTGCTGCACCAGCAGTCGATGGAGACCACCGGCGACCAGGACGTCGATATCCTGGCCGTGGTGGTGCAGGGCGGACGCGCCTGCGTCAACCTGGCGATGGTGCGCGGCGGCCGTCACCTTGGCGACCGCGCCTACTTCCCGACCCATGTGATGGATGCCGAAGTCGTGGCCGAGCGCCCGATCGAGGAGGAGGTGCTGGCCGCCTTCCTGGTACAGCATTACCCGGAAAAATCGATCCCCGGCACCCTGATCCTGAATATTGAATTCGACCAGCCGGAGCTGATCCTGGCGCTGCAGGAGCAGTGCGGGCACCGCATCCACCTGGTGTTCCAGCCGCAAGGCCAGCGCCGCCAATGGCAGGAGCTGGCGCAGAAGGGCGCCGAGATCTCGCTGGCGCGCCTGCTTTCCGAGCAAGGCTCGCAGCAAGCCCGCACCCGCGCCCTGGCCGAAGTGCTGGGGCTGGAGAACGAAGACCTCGACACCCTGCGCGTGGAATGCTTCGATATTTCGCACACGGCGGGCGAAGCGACCCAGGCTTCCTGCGTGGTGTTCCATCACCACCAGATGCAGAACGGCGAATACCGTCGCTACAACATCAACGACATCACTCCGGGCGACGATTACGCCGCCATGCGCCAGGTGCTGACGCGCCGCTACGAGAAAGTGGCGGGCGGCGATGGCGTGATGCCGGACGTGGTGCTGATCGACGGTGGCAAAGGCCAGGTCGAAATGGCGCGCCAGGTCTTCGTTGAACTGGGCCTGGACATCGGCCTGATCGTCGGCGTGGCGAAAGGCGAGGGCAGGCGCGTTGGCCTGGAGACGCTGGTGTTCGTCGATGGCCGCGAACCGCAGGAACTGGGCAAGGAGTCCGCAGCGCTGATGCTGGTGGCCATGATCCGCGACGAGGCGCACCGCTTTGCGATCACCGGCATGCGTGCCAAACGCGCCAAGGCCCGCCAGACTTCGCGGCTGGAAGAGATCGAGGGCATCGGCGCAAAACGCCGCCAAAAGCTGCTCTCGCGCTTCGGCGGGCTGAAAGGCGTGATGAACGCCAGCATCGAGGATTTGAAGTCTGTCGAAGGCATTTCCGATACCCTGGCGGAAGAGATTTACCGGCAGCTCCACTAAAACCGGTACGCGGCCGCCGCAGGCTAGGTGTCTGACCCTGAGGGTCAGACACCGGTTTACCGGTTTTCACAGCGAAATTGGCTTTGAACGCGCCGCCGTTATACACTAGCGGCGCGTCATTACAATTCTTATACACCGCATATGCCTTTCAACATCCCGATCCTGCTGACCTGGTTGCGCGTAGCGCTGATTCCCCTGGTCGTAGGCGTGTTCTACCTCCCCGAAACCTGGCTCACCGTTCACGAACACAATCTCGCCGCGACGCTGATCTTCATCGTGGCCGCGGTAACCGACTGGTTTGACGGCTTCCTGGCCCGCCGCTGGAACCAGACTTCGGCCTTCGGCGCCTTCCTCGACCCGGTAGCGGACAAGCTGATGGTGGCGGCAGCCCTGCTGGTGATCGTCAACCTCCGGCTCGACCCTTGGCACCCGATCCTGGCCCTGATCATCATCGGCCGCGAAATCACGATTTCGGCCCTGCGCGAGTGGATGGCGCAAATCGGCGCCTCCAAATCGGTCGCAGTGCACCAGATCGGCAAGATCAAGACGGCAGCGCAAATGACCGCCATTCCCCTGCTGCTGTACCAGGACGTGCTGTTCGGCGCCATCGATACCCGCGTGGTCGGGCATATGCTGCTGTGGATCGCCAGCGTGCTGACTGTGTGGTCCATGTTCTACTACCTCAAGAAGGCATGGCCGATGATCAAGGAACGCGGGGCAGCTTGAGCTAAATAGCAATATTGCCCCTTGACAGCGCCTATAGATCATCTATAATGCTGGCCTGCTGTTGATGACAGCGCAGTAATGCGAAGCGGGAGTAGCTCAGTTGGTAGAGCGCAACCTTGCCAAGGTTGAGGTCGAGAGTTCGAGACTCTTCTCCCGCTCCAAAAGTCATCGGCGACATAGCGGTAACTAAGCAGTAACAATCGCTGGAAATATGAGAATGTTTCTGCGATAATGCGGTTCCTCTGAAATGCGGGAGTAGCTCAGTTGGTAGAGCGCAACCTTGCCAAGGTTGAGGTCGAGAGTTCGAGACTCTTCTCCCGCTCCAGTTCACTGGAGCAGCAGTAAAGTAGCAAAAGTTGAAATTCACTCCAAGCGGGAGTAGCTCAGTTGGTAGAGCGCAACCTTGCCAAGGTTGAGGTCGAGAGTTCGAGACTCTTCTCCCGCTCCAGGTATTTCAAACCCAATGCGGGAATAGCTCAGTTGGTAGAGCGCAACCTTGCCAAGGTTGAGGTCGAGAGTTCGAGACTCTTTTCCCGCTCCAGAATTCCAGGAGATCGCGATCTGCCGCGGCTCTGAAAACCCCTTCGGCGGGGTAGCAAAATGGTTATGCAGCGGCCTGCAAAGCCGTCTATGCCGGTTCGATTCCGGCCCTCGCCTCCAAAAGATGAAAAATCCTCGCTTCGGCGGGGATTTTTCATTTCCGGCTTCGATTTTTGCGAAATTCGCACCGTTGGTGAAATAGTCATGGAAAAGCCCGTCAAGACTCCCCAGGAAGCGCTCAAATTGCTCATCGCCACCTGGCGCCGTGCCGCTCCCTTTTTCGCGAGCATTGAAGTCTGGCTGATGGTGGCGGTGGCGGCGGCCATTGTCGGCGGCATCTTCCTGGCCGCGTTGGGCGATGCGCGCTGCTTGTTGGCCATTGGCTTCTCAGTCGGCTACCTGGTGCTGCGCCCGGTGCTGCACGCCAAAGGCATTCTTCGTTGGCCATTCCTCTAAGTCCTGCGGGCCTACTTGAGGAACTGTATCAGCCTGGGTAGAACTTCAGGCGTTGCTTCTTCCATCAGCCAGTGCCCGCTGTTCTTGATGACGACGCCCTCAACGTTGTTGTCGACCAGGCGGGCCTGCTGGATCAGGAATTCACCCGATGCTTTCTCACCTGTGAGCACCAGCATGGGCATGGTCAACGGCGTCTTCATGTAATTCGCGAACTCTTCCGCGTCCTTGGCAAAGGCGCGGAAGACTTCGAAACCTGCGCGCATATGGCCCGGCTGCGCATACTCGGCCGCGTAGAATTTGCGGTCCGCTTCGCTTAGCGATTTCGTTTTATCGGCAGCGAAGTCGTTCCAGAAGTGTTCGAAGTAAACGCGTTCGCGTCCTTTGACCAAGGCGAGCGGCGTCTCTCCATAGAAATGGAAGTGCCACAAGTCGCGCAGCAGCCAGACATCTTTCCAATTTCCGACGCCAGGCAGGAAGGCATCCATCAGCGCGATCTTGCTGACTTCCTGTGGATATTGGGCGGCATACGCGTATGCGACCATCAGCCCAATGTCGTGCCCCACAACCTTGGACGACTTGATCCCGAGGCTGACCGCCAGCGCGTGCACGTCCTGCGCCATCACTGATTTGGTGTAAGGCCCCTCGGGCAGGCCGGATTTTCCAAATCCCCGCAGGTCTGGCGCAATCACCAGGTGGTCTTTCGAGAGTTGGCTGATCAGAGGAAGCCACATATGGCTCGACTCGGTGTAGCCGTGCAGCAGGATGACCGGATCGCCTTTGCCTGCGGCCAGGTAATGAATCCGCACGCCATTTACTTCCGCAAAATTACTCCTGGGTGCCTGTGCATTCGCAGGCCCGATGTAGACGCATAGCGCCAGCACGCCCATGGAAAGCATTTTGGTAATAGTCCGCAGCATGATGATCTCCTGTTGTTGAAGCAACAGGATATACAAGCGGTCACAAGCGACATACACACTATCGGGTGGTTTCTTTCTATACAATAAACTGCGTTACGAGCGTTTTAAAGCCACATTCAACAGCCGGTCACGAATCCCATGAAGAGTGCATCGCTTTTTTTCAGAATGACTTCTTTCGTGTTGGCAATGTTCGCTTGCAGCTTGTCCGCTCAGGCTGCCTCGATTGATTTGCACCACACCAGTTGGACAGCGCGCGATGGCGCCCCAACCATGATTTTGTCCATGGCCCAGACCAGGGATGGCTGGCTGTGGTTGGGTGGTCCGACCGGCCTGTACCGATTTGACGGGATGCAGTTTGAGCGCTTCGTACCGTCCAACGAGGCCCTGTTAACGAGGAATGTCAGTGTGGTCAATGCCTTTACCGATGGCGCCTTGTGGGTTGGATTTCGCACCGGTGGCGCTGCCCGGCTCGAGGGTGGACGCATCCGCAACTACGGCGAGCGCGATGGATTGCCCAGCCGTGCGGTATGGGGAGTGGAACAGGACGGCGACGGCCGAACGTGGGCGGCGACGGCACAGGGGATGTACTACCTTGAAAACGACCGCTGGCAAGCCGCTGCAAGCGCGTGGCAGGTGCCTGCCGCCTGGTTCAAGACATTGATGCGTGACCGTGAAGGCGTGCTGTGGGCGCAAGGCGATACCGGAGTTTATTTCCTGCGTCCGGGTTCCACGCAGTTCGCCAAAGCGCCGGTCAGCAGCGGCACCGGGGTTCTCTTTAATCTGCCAGGCGGCGTGGTGAGCTGGGATGCGGCGCGCGCCCGGTTCAATCGGGTGGCAGGCTTCATGCAGGGCGACAATCCGGTCCAGTGGGAGCGGCTCGGCGACCCCACAAGCCTGCTGTTCGACCGCCAAGGCAATCTCTGGGTCGGGCGCAAAGAGGGAATTGAATACCGTACCGCGAATGCGTCCTTCCGTACCGCTCCGCAGCAGGGTTTAAGCGGCCCTTCGGTAGGGGCGATATTCGAGGACAGGGAAGGCAATATCTGGGCCGCCACATCCAATGGGATCGATCGGTTTCGAGGACGGCGTTTGGCCCGGATCGAAGTTCCGGAATCGGCGATAGGCGGGGCCATTATGGCCGACGATAAGGGCGGGGCCTGGATAGGCGGGTTCCACGTGGCTCCCGGCGATGCCGGTGCGGCAAAGATCACGCCGCTATGGCCGGCGGGCCGCGAGGGTTGGGGGAACCTGTTGACCAGTTTTACCAGGACCAGCGATGGCACCATATGGGGTTCTTCCTTTGGCGCACTGCACCGCATCCAGGGGCAGGGCAGCCGCAGGATTGCGCTGCCCGGCAGCATCGGCAACATGATCGTCACAAGTGTGCTGGCGGACAGTAACGACGAGCTGCTGGCGGCGGTTCAACAATTAGGCCTGTACCGCAGGAAATCCAGCGGCGACTGGGAAAAGGACGGGGATGGCGGGGAAGTCAATGTGATGGCGCGCTCGCGGGAGTCGGGCCTGTGGCTAGGTTATTTCCCCGGGCGCGTTGTCCATGCCGAGGGTGGGCAAAAGCGTAGTTATGGCCCGGCTGAGGGCCTCACGATTGGCCTGGTGATGGCGCTGCATCCGCATGGCCGCCATGTCTGGGCTGGCGGCGACAATGGACTTGCCCTGTTTCAGGCGGGCCGCTTCAGGCAGCTCACTGGCGTCGACGGCCAGGCCTTTGATGGCATCTCCGGAATCGTCGAAATGGATAACGGCGACCTTTGGCTGAATGCAACGGCTGGACTATTCCATGTCGAGGGCGAGGAAATTGCACGATTCAAACGGGAGCCGGATTACCGGGTCCAGTACGAAAAACTGGACCAGCTCGATGGGCTGGAGGGCAGTGCGCCGCGCGTTTCACCATCGCCTTCGCTGGTGCTTTCGTCCGACATGCACTTATGGATTGTCAGGTCGACCGGCGTGTTCCGGCTTGATCCGCGCGAGCAACTGCCGCCGGCGCCTGCGCAGCCGGCCATCATTAAAACGATCGGGCCGCCCGGCGAGGGCAAGGCCCTGCAGGACGGCATGCGGCTGGCTCCAGGCGTCACCGCATTACAGGTCGATTTCACCGCTCCTTTGCTGGCGATGCCGGAGCGGGTGCGCTTTCGTTTCCGGCTCGACGGAGCCGATGCGGAATGGCAGGACGCCGGTACCCGCCGCAGTGCGTACTTCAGCGGCCTTCCGCCTGGCGACTATCGCTTTCACGTTGCAGCTTCCGATTACAGCGGCAAATGGAGCGACCTGCAAACCACGGTGGGTTTCACGGTCGTGCCGACCATGACCCAGACCTGGTGGTTCAGGATGTTGTGCGGGGTGTTGCTGTTGTCAGCCGCCTACCTGGCTTACCGCTGGCACATCGGGCGCCTGGCAAGGCGCCTGGCCTATCAGCTGCAGGAGCGCGTTCACGAACGTGAACGCATTGCCAGGGAGTTGCATGACACGCTGCTGCAATCGGTACAGAGCTTGATCCTGCACATCCATGCCGCCGTGTTGAAACTGCCGGCAAGAGATGCCATGCGAATACAGCTCGAATCCGCGTTGCAACAGGCTGACGATGTTGTCGATGAAGGCCGCGGCCGCATCCGGGAGCTACGGGGCGAAGACGATAGCAATCTGAGTTTTCCTGATGCGGTAATGGCCGCGGCGAGCCGTTTGCAGCCTGGCGAGGTTAGCGCTATCCAGTTGACGGTCAAGGGCACGGTACGCCAGCTTGAGCACACGATCCACCGGGAAGCCCTGGCCATCGTGAGCGAGGCGATCGTCAATGCATACAGCCACGCCCAGCCAAGCAGGATAGAGGTGGAGCTTGAGTATGGCAGGCGGGAATTCCGTTGTGTCGTACGCGATGACGGTGTCGGAATACCGCCGGAAATCCTGGACGATGGCGGGCGCCAGAATCATTGGGGACTGCGCGGAATGGCTGAAAGGGCGGCATGGATCAACGCCAGGCTGGCGCTGAGAAGCTGTGCCGAGGCCGGGACCGAATGGCAGCTGACGCTGACAGGTGCCCTGGCTTACACCCGATAGGGTAATCCCGGCATGCCATTGCGGTGATACGCTACAGTGGACGAAAAAGGAGCGCTGTCATGGAAAGCAACAGCAGCGAAACAATCAGCGTGATGATTGTAGACGATCATCCGCTGATGCGTAGCGGGATCGCCGCCGTACTATTGGCTGACCCCAGGTTTTCGGTGGTCGCAGAGGCTGGCGACGGCGACGACGCCATTGAGCAATACAAGCGTTATCGGCCCGATATGACGCTGATGGACTTGCAGATGCCTCGGCGGGACGGCATCGAAGCGACGGTGGCCATCCGCAGCCTGGATCCGCAGGCCCGCATCATTGTCCTGAGCACTTATGCTGGCGACGTGCAAGTGGTGCGCGCTTTGAACGCCGGAGCGAGCGGCTATCTGCTGAAGAACCTGGCGCGTACCGAATTAGGCAACTACATCGTAGCTGTGCATGCGGGACAACGGCAACTGCCGCAGCCAGTTTCCTGCAGCCTAGCCAACAGCTTCCAGCAAGATACGTTGAGCAAGCGGGAACTGGAAGTGCTGCGCTTTGTCGCCGATGGCAATTCCAACCAGAGGGTGGGGGAGCGCCTGGGCTTGAGGGAAGACACCATCAAGGCGCATATGAAAACCATCCTGCAAAAGCTCAACGCGCGCGACCGGACCCACGCCGTGACGATCGCCCTGCGCCGTGGATATTGGGAAAACTAAAGGAGAAGGACCATGGATCTGCAACTGAAAGGCAAGCTTGCATTGGTAAGCGGCAGCACGGCGGGAATCGGTTATGCCATCGCTGCCACGCTGGCGCAGGAAGGCGCGAGCGTCATCGTCAATGGCAGGACCCAGGCCGCGGTCGATGCGGCGGTGGATCGCATGCGCACGGAATCGCGCGGCACGGTGCTGGGGTTTGCCGGCGACCTGAGCCAGCCCGAAGCCGCGCAGGAAGTGGTCCGGCTCCATCCGGGCATCAGCATTCTGGTAAACAACCTTGGCATTTTCGAGGCCAAAGCCTTTGAGGATATTCCCGACGAGGATTGGCGGCGATTCTTCGACGTCAACGTCTTGAGCGGCGTGCGCCTTGCGCGCCTGGTGCTGCCGGAAATGAAGCGGGCAAACTGGGGCCGCATCATTTTCATCTCAAGCGAAAGCGCGGTGCAGATCCCGACCGAGATGATCCACTACGGCATGACGAAAACCGCACAAATTGCAGTGTCGCGTGGGTTGGCGGAATCGGTTGCAGGCACCGGCATCACCGTCAACAGCATATTGCCAGGGCCGACGAAATCGCGTGGTGTTGGCGATTTCGTCGAAGGCATGGCGCGTTCGGCTGAAAAAAGTTTCGAGCAGGTGGAAGCAGAGTTCTTCGACAACGTGCGCCCAACATCCCTGATCAAGCGCTTCGCCACGCCGCAGGAGGTAGCTTCGCTCGTCGCCTACGTTGCAAGCCCACTTTCATCGGCAACGACTGGCGCGGCGCTGCGGGTTGACGGCGGCGTGGTCAAGAGCGCTTTCTGACCCAGCCTAAAGCACTGGTGACGGCCACTCAGACAGGCAGCGCCGTCTCGTATTTGACCTCGCGCAGGGCGACACTGGTGTTGACCTGCGAAACACCGGGCAATTTCAGCAGGACGTTGTGCAGGAAGTCGTGGTAGGTATTCATATCGGCAACGATCAGCTTGACCAGATAGTCCGACGTTCCGGTAACTTCATAGCATTCCATGACTTCCGGCCGGACCCGCATCGCATTCTCAAAGCTTTCAACCACCCCCGTGTCGTGCCGCGCCAGCGAGATGTGGAGCAGGCAAACCTGGCGCAATCCCAGCTTGTCGCGGTCGACGATTGCGGCATAGCGGGTAATGACATTTTTCTCTTCCAGTTCTTTTTGCCGCCGCCAGCAGGGTGTGGCGGACATGCCCACCCGTTCAGCTAACTCATTGGTTGAAATCGCGCTGTTCTTCTGGAGTTCAGCCAGGATTTTGAGAGACGCTGCATCAAAAGTGAAATTTTCCATTAACTGCCCGTTTTGAGAAATACAGTTTCGTTTGGCCCGGTTACCTTTGCAAAGTAGGAATAATTTTCCTGACCCGGAAACCTAACATATTGCCTTGATGGTACAGGCGGATTGCCGCCGATTACAAGTTAAAACAAGGAGATACGATGGGTTCGATGGAAGGCGCCGAGGAGCTGGCAAGCCCGCTGGAAAAAGGTATTGAGGGCGAGACGCCGCTAGTGGACCCGGGCTACCAGCTTGATGACAACTTGCGGCGCGAGAGCGGCCGCGTTTTCATCACCGGCACCCAGGCCTTGCTGCGCATGATGCTGATGCAAAAGCGATTCGACGAAGCGCGCGGCCTGAATACCGCCGGCTTTATCAGCGGCTATCGCGGCTCTCCGCTCGGCGCGGTGGACCAGGAGGTATGGCGCGCATCCAAGATGCTCAAGGCGAACCAGATCGAATTCCTGCCGGCGATTAACGAGGAGCTGGGCGCCACTGCGGTGCTGGGCACGCAGCAAGTGGAAGCCGATCCAACCCGTCAGGTCGAAGGCGTGTTTGCGATGTGGTACGGCAAAGGCCCTGGCGTGGACCGCGCCGGCGACGCGATCAAGCACGGTAATGCTTACGGCTCTTCTCCGCATGGCGGTGTACTGGTGGTGCTGGGCGACGACCATGGCTGCGTGTCATCGTCGATGCCGCACCAGAGCGAACAAGCGTTGATGGCCTGGTCGATGCCGGTCCTGAATCCGGCCAATATCGAGGAATACCTTGAATTCGGCTTGTACGCCTGGGCCTTGTCCCGCTATTCGGGGACTTGGGTGGGCTTCAAGGCCATCTCGGAAACGGTGGAGGGCGGGGCGGTCGTCAATATTCCTGCCATGCCGGAGTTCCGCACGCCAAGCGATTACCTGCCGCCGGCCGATGGCCTGCATTACCGCTGGCCGGACCTGCCGGGCCTGGGCATTGAAGTGCGCGTACATGAAAAACTGAAGGCCGTGCTGGCTTTCGCGCGCGCCAATCCGATTGACAAGCTGGTGGTGCCGGCTCCGGTGGCGACCCTTGGCATCATCAGTGCCGGCAAGGCCTATCTTGACCTGCTGGAGGCATTGCAGCGCCTGGGCCTGAGCTTCGAAAAGTTGGAGCAACTAGGCATCCGCCTGTACAAACCGGGCCTGACCTATCCGCTGGAGCCAAACGGCCTGCTGTCGTTTGTGCAGGGGCTCGAACAGATCCTGGTGGTTGAAGAGAAGGGCGCGGTAATCGAGGAGCAGGTCAAACAGCTGCTCTACAACCAGCCTGCGAACCAGCGGCCCGTCATTCTCGGCAAGACCGACGCAACGGGTGCGCCACTGTTGTCGGCCCTGGGCGAGTTGCGTCCATCGCGTATCGCGCCGGTGCTGGTGCGCTGGCTTGCTGCGCTGCGTCCGCAAGCCGGCCTGGCAAATCAGCTGCCGGATTTCTGCGCATCGAGCGGCCTGTCGCAGGATGCCGTGCGCCGCACGCCATTCTTCTGCTCCGGCTGCCCGCACAATACGTCGACCAAAGTTCCCGAAGGCAGCCGCGCGCTGGCCGGTATTGGCTGCCATTTCATGGCGACCTGGATGGACCGCGATACCGTCAACCTGACCCAGATGGGCGGCGAAGGCGTGCCGTGGGTCGCTGCTTCGCGCTTCGTCTCGGAGCCGCACGTCTTCCAGAATCTGGGCGACGGCACTTATTACCATTCCGGTTATCTCGCGGTGCGCCAAGCGATTGCGGCGGGGACCAACATCACCTACAAGATCCTGTACAACGACGCTGTTGCCATGACCGGCGGGCAGCCGGTGGATGGCGGCTTGAGCGTTCCGCAAATCGCGCAGCAGGTGCTCAGTGAAGGTGCGGCGAAAGTCGTCGTAGTGACCGACGATACCGAGCGCTATAACAGCGTGGTGCTGCCGCAGGGCGTTGCTGTGGAGGACCGCAAGGAGCTGGACGCTATCCAGCGCGAGCTGCGCCAGCTGAAAGGCGTCTCGGTGCTGATTTACGACCAGACCTGCGCCGCCGAGAAGCGCCGGCGCCGCAAGAAGAACAAGCCGGGCAAGGAGGTATTCCCCGATCCGGCCCGCCGCATGGTGATCAATCCTGCGGTCTGCGAGGGCTGCGGCGACTGCGGCGTGCAATCGAACTGCCTGTCCATCATGCCCTTGGAAACTGAGCTCGGGCGCAAGCGCCAGATCGAGCAGGCCTCCTGCAACAAGGACTACTCCTGTGTGGAAGGTTTCTGCCCAAGCTTTGTCTCCGTGATTGGCGGGACGCTGAAAAAGCCGGCGGCGGCGCGCGTCACGCTGGCGCAGCTGGAGCTGGCGCTGCTTGGCTACCCGCAGCAGCAAAAGCACGATTTCAAGCAGCCGTTCGAATTCCTGGTCGCCGGCATCGGCGGCACCGGCGTGGTGACGCTGGGGGCGCTGGTGACGATGGCGGCGCACCTGGAAGGTAAGGGCGCGTCCACGCTGGATTTCATGGGCTTTGCGCAAAAGGGCGGCGCTGTCATGTCGCACATCCGCATCGCCGCATCGCCGGAAGAGCTGAACCAGGTCCGTATCGATTTGCGCCAGGCCGATGCACTGATCGCGTGCGACTTGGTGGTGGGAGCGATGCCGGACGCATTGGGCGTGATCGGCCAAGGCCATACCCAGGTGCTGGCAAACAGCCGCGAGACGCCGACTGCTGAATTCACGCGCAATCCCGATGCGGTGGTGAACAAGGATGCCTTGATTGCGAAGCTGCAGGAAGCAGCCGGCAACGGCCAGGTGGTGAGTCTGGACCCAACCGAGCTGGCGACCCGTGCGCTTGGCGAACCGATCACCGCGAACATCGTGCTGCTTGGCTACGCATGGCAGAAAGGCCTGGTGCCGGTGTCGAATGCGGCCATGATGCGGGCGATCGAACTGAATAATGTGGCCATTGACCTCAACAAGCGCGCCTTCCTCCTGGGCCGTCTCGCCGCCGCGAATCCTGCGGCGCTGGAGCAGGCGATCGGCACACGCCCACAGGTGGTCCAGTTTGTGCCGCCACAGGGCCTTGAGCAACTCCTCGAACACCGTAGCCGCCTTCTGGCGGCCTACCAGGATGAAGCCTATGCGGCACGCTATGTCGCACTGGTGCGCGCGGTGGAACAGAAGGAACGGGCCGTCGAAGGCGCGCACGCAAAACTGGTGCTGGCGCGTGCCGTGGCGCGTAATCTGTATCGAGTCATGGCCTACAAGGACGAATATGAGGTAGCGCGCCTGCATAGCGACGGTGCCCTCGCGGCGCAAGTGGCCGCGCAGTTCGAAGGCGACTATTCGCTGCAATTCCACCTGGCGCCGCCTCTGCTGGCGCGCAAGGGGAGCGACGGGCGCCCGCGCAAGCAGGTCTATGGGGCTTGGATGCAGTCCGGCTTCAGCGCCCTGGCCCGCATGAAGCGGCTGCGTGGAACGCCGCTCGACGTCTTCGGCTATACGTCGGAACGACGCCAGGAGCGTGCATGGCGCGACGAATACACGGCTGCCGTGGAGATGTTCAAGCGGTCGCTCAATGCGGGCAACAAAGATCTCGCCCTGCGTATGGCGCAACTGCCCGAATCGGTGCGCGGCTTCGGTCATGTCAAATTGCCGGCGCTGGCTGCTGGCCGCGAAAGGCTGGCCACTCTGAAGCAGCAGATCGCGGCAGGTTCCGCTGCCTAAGCGGGCTGGTGCAGAAATAGCCCAAGGGCGGTCTGGCTGTCGATCATTTGAGCGTATATGTCAATGTTCCATATCCCAATTGATCGAAGCCACCGCTGTTGGGGCCGTAGTCGCCTCCGCCGCCTTCCGGCGCAACTTTGCGTGCATAAGCCTCGACAGCAGGGGCCGCGTGACCTTTGAGCACAACATAGTGGTTGTAGATGAGTGCCCAGATTGGACGCACCTCACCGCGCGAGTTCGGTGAGATGACGGGTTGCGTGACGTCGCTGTTCGTATATTGCGTATAAGTCACGTCCTTCCCGAGGTTGTACCGGGCGGCATATTCCGCTCCGCGCAGGAACCGGTTGTCGTCATATCCGAAAAGATCGTCTCCCTGACTCCAGGCCATCTGGCAGAACGCTCCGAGCAGCGCGATATCGAGCAGGGTATGGCCTTGGTCGCGCCCGCTTTCTTGCACTTGGCCCAGCCCATCCGGATACAATTTCCAAACCACGTGTTCGATTGAACCATTGCCGGCGCCATGCTTGAAATAGTCGACCGCTTCGGCATAGATGTCGCGACGGTCGGCCAGGACTCCGATTGCCAGCATCGACGCCATGTTGGCGAGATCCCAGTTGGCCCAGTAGTGGTCGATCTTTGCGCCGTTGTGCTGTGTGAGGAAGTCGTGGTTCATGGGGTAGAACACGTTCAGCATCATCGACTGGAAGCGCCGGAAATCTTCCGCGCGCCACGTTGGAGATGAGCGCAGGATTTCGCCTGCGTTCGCCAGTTGGTAACCGTAAATACCGGAAGCCAGGAACTTGTCGGAACTGCCGCCGATCATCGTCAGCGTGTGCGACCACGCATTCAGGATTTCTATGGCGTGTTGTGCATAGGCGGTGTCGCCGGTGATCTTCCACCGAAGCGCAAGAGCGTAGGCCGCGGCGGCATCGTTGAAGAGTGCCGCGTAATTCTCTGCGTGGTCTGGGTTTCGTCCGCGATAGATGGCCGACTGCGCATTCGGCTTCCAGTCAAGTGATGCATGGTGGTTGGCGACCAGGCGCTGCCAACTGTCGGACCACGGCTGCCGCCGCGCGGCGACGTTGTCGCGCATGCGTGTGAAATCGCTCTCCATATGTAGCAGGCCCGGGTGAACAAAAGCTGCACCGGCCGTGGTGTGTGACTGATGCGGCGCCGTCACTTCGGCATGGCGTTGGAGCGGGGTGTTGCACCCGCCAAGCATCGAGATGCAAAGAATGGGGAAGGTGGCTGCTGCTCGCAAGGGTATCCCTCATTTGCTTGAAGTAGTGGAAGTCTAATGCTACCATGTCATTGTTATCGATAACTAAGAGTCGTTGGAGGTGATGCACCTATGCTACAGGCGTCGCCAGAGACTGATAAATAAAACGGAGACCGTTGTATGAACAAGAAAGCACGTACGTCCGCGCAGATTGCCGCGTTGGCCCTCCTGCCGTTTGCATTTGTATTTTGTTAAACGATAGGATCGATGATGTGCGTTGCAAAGATGGCTTTTATCCGCAACATGTTTTTGCCAATGGCGGTCTGGTTTGCGGTGGCGGTTTGCCAGGCGCCGCTCGCCATGGCCGCTGACCAGCATCCCCGCTTGGTGCCAGGTAGCGAGGCAGGGCGTGATGCCTTGCGCGAGCGTATTGGAAAAGACAGTGCATTAGCGGGCAAGCTCGCCGCAATCCAGGAGCGTGTTCGCCCATACGTCGAACGGCACGCCCACGATCCACAGTGGATCGTATCGCGCCTGCAAATGTACTGGCAGTCCAAAGCCACCCAAGTGTATGTCAAGGACAGCCTGTATCACCATGCCAGCGGAAACGCACCGGTGCCGACGGTACGCTTCACCGGGGGGCGTGACACTGCCACCGCCTATGCTTCGCCGAAGCTGGAAGACGTCAAGCCTTACATGGGCGAAAACGACTTGCTGTACTTGCAGAACAAAGCATCGGGACAGTGGGAATGGGTGCACCAGTCGAAGAGCGGCCGTATCGTCGAATCCATCAATTTGCGGATCGTGGAACTGGCGCGCGATGCTTCGTTTGTCTACTGGTACACCGGAGATGAAGCGTATGCGAAATTTTCGGCCGCTGTCTTCGATACCTATATGACGGGCATGGCTTACCGCGAAGCCCCGCTGGATTTGAACGGCGCACATGACGGCACGATCGTCGGCATGCAGTCGTATGAGGTGATCCACGAAGATATCGTTGGCCCGCTGGCTGAAACCTACGATTTCATGCATGGATATCTCCGGGGCAAAGCGCCAACCTACGATGCCGCCTTTAAAAAATGGGCGGATCAGATCCTTGCCAATGGCGTGCCTTGGAATAACTGGAACCTGATCAAAGCGCGCTTCGTGCTCCAGATTGCGGCAGTGCTGGAGCCAGAGGCTGCCCGGCAGTACGTGCGCGCCGTCATCGACGGCAGCGGTTCGCGCCAATGGCCGCTGAAGCGTTTGCTGGAATACGGCTATGACCAGGGTACGGGTATCTGGAACGAGTCCCCAGGCTACTCGATCAATGTGGTTAACGATTACCTGGAATGCCTGGAATTGCTTGAGCGCCTGTTCGGCATCGACTTGATGCCGCAAATGCCGGTGCTGGACAAAGCGGTCCTGGCATTGCCGCAATACCTGCTGCCAAATGGCCGTATGGCAGGCTTCGGCGACACCCGCTACGACCGCCTGCGTACCAATGCGGTGGAAGGGATGCTGGCCTACGCAAGCCGCCACGCCGGACCCGGCGGGGAAAGTGATGCTACGCGGCGATATGCGCGCTTGCTGGCCGCAATTCGCGCGGCGGGAGGGCGCAGCGAAGCCGCGCCAGGGGCAGGCACCGGTGTCAGCGGACTCTTTGCGCAGGCCGCTCCTGTCGTCGCTGGCGTGTCCGGCGCCGACGTGCGCGAGTTCCAATCGCCTGTTTTTTATGCCCCCAATGTCAGCTGGCTGATCCAGCGCAATGGCGCTTTCGGGGCCGGCGCAGCGGATAACGCCATGGTCATTTCCCAGGTCGGTTCGATGGGGAACCATGCCCATGCAAACGGCATTGCCATGGAGCTGTTCGCGCATGGTGTCAGCATCGCGCCGGAAAGTGGCCGCGGTTCCGGCTACCTTCAGAATGACCACCTGCAGTATTACGCGCAATTCCCGGCGCACAATACGGTGGTCGTCGATGGCGCGTCCACGTATCCTTCGATGAAGATCGCCCATCCGCTGAAGATTGATGCGGCGTACCCTGCACCTGGCAAGCCGGCCGGCCAGGTCTTCCCATGGGCCACGTTCTCCGATGCCGCATTTACCGAGCCTGCCACGGATGCGCAGCAGCGTCGCGTGCTGGGCACGGTGCGGCTTGACAGCAAGAATGGATACTTCGTCGATATCTTCCGTTCACGCCGCAGCAATGGCAAGGACAAGTACCACGACTACATCTATCACGGCTTGGGGCAGACGATGGTGTTCACCGACGCGCAAGGCAAACCGTTGACGGAACAACCTTCCCAGCGTCTGTCGTTTGCCGATGGCGATATGTTTGGCTATGACTTCTGGAGCGATAGGCAATCGCTGACATCATTGCAGCCTTTGCGGGCCCGTTTTGACCTGGCATTGCCGGAGCGCTCGGTGTCGGTGCACGCCTGGCTGCAGGGCGGGGCTGGCCGGGAGTTCTTCTCGGTGAAGGCGCCGCCGTCAACGGCGTGGCCGGCCGGCATGCTGCCTGGCGGCATAGACAAACTGCCGTCGCCAACCTTGGTTGTGCGCCAGTCGGGTGAGGCATGGACGCATCCATTCAGCCTGGTAATCGAGGCGGTCCAGGATGAGATGCCGCCGCAGGTTCAGTCGGTGACGGAATCCAATCCGCAGCCGGGCGCGCTGGGTATCAGGGTGATGGCGGCAGGCGGTAAGGTGCAAAGCATCTTGTCGAACGACGGGCCGCAGGGCGTGTACTCGCATGAAGGCAGGCGCTTGAAAGGGCGCTACGGCATCGTGGCCGAGCAGGGCGATAGGCTGGACTACCTTTTCCTCGGCTATGGCAGCGAACTCGCCGGCCAAGGCTATGCGTTGTCAATTAAGAAGGGCGAGGCTTCGGCTGCCCTGTGGCGGCAAGATGGCGGCTGGCGTTACACCAGCGAGGCGCCCTTGCTGTTGCGGGTACCAGTGGCTGGCTGGCCGCGCATCCTGTCGATAAAAGAAGGTTCGAAAGTCCTGCGTGTGGCCGGGCGCATGGTGCGCGAGGCGGGACAGCAATTCCGGATCTTCGAGCTGCCGGCATCGGCTGTTGCCGCTTTGGAGTAAATACCTGTGCCTTTTGTGATCGATATCATTATAATCATGTTGCCGGAGGAATCGCATAAGCCGTGAATTAATTAACCGATAACAAATGAGCATGGTAGAACTGACTAAGAAAACCGACCGCAACCAGAATGGCGCCACGATCTACGATGTGGCTGAGTTGGCGGGAGTGTCAGGAATGACCGTATCCCGCGTGATGAACGGTAACGCGCACGTGTCCGAAACGACGCGGGCCAAAGTCATGGCGGCGGCCTCCAAGCTGAACTATCAGGTCAACGCTGCCGCCCGCGCGGCGCGCGTGGGCACCATGGGCATTGGCCTGCTGTACAGCAATCCGAGCTCGGCATACCTAAGTGCTTTCCTGGTGGGGGCCATGGACCGCTGCAGCCAGACCGGTGGACAACTGATTCTTGAGCACTGCGATGATGCAAAAGGCCAGCGCGCTGCCATTGCCAGGCTCATTGCCAACGGCGCAGATGGCATCCTGGTGCCGCCGCCGCTCTGTGACTCGAAAAGCGCGTTGAAGCAGCTGGACCAGATCGGCATTCCTGCGGTGGCGATAGCGACCGGTCGTCCGTCGTCCACCATGTCCGCTGTGCGCATCGACGACTATGAAGGTGCGCGCGATATGATGCGCTACCTGCTGACCCTTGGCCATAAAGATATCGCCTTTATACAGGGGGACCCTAAACACACGCCGGCGCAATTGCGCTACAGGGCATACGTCGATGTCATGGAAGAGGCCGGTCTGCCGGTCAAGCCCGACCGCGTTGCGGCGGGGCTGTTCACGTATCGCTCCGGCCTGGATGCCGCCCGCCAGTTGCTAGGCAAGAAATCGAAGCCGACAGCGATATTTGCTGCGAATGACGATATGGCCGCTGCCGCAGTGGCGGTGGCGCACGGCCTGCATCTGGATGTACCGCGCGACATCACCATCTGTGGCTTCGACGATACGCCGGTCGCTACGACAGTCTGGCCGGAACTGACCACCATCCACCAGCCGATTGGCGACATGGCCCGCGCGGCGGTCGATTTGATGGTGGAATTGATCCGCAATCGCCGCAACGGCGAAATCGGGGGCATCCAGCATAAGCTGCTGCCCTATACCCTGGTGACGCGCGAGTCGTCCGGCAAGATGACTTGAGGGCCTAACGAATCGAGAAACCCGTCACATAGGGGCCGACGTCGATCTCCGCCGCTTCTTTCGTGATAACCTGTTTTCCGCGCAGGCGCAGGTTTTCGATTTTGATGTCCTTGATTTCGGTACCTGGCGCCAGGCCGCTGATGATCGATTCGCCAGGCATCCCTTCTCCATCAAAGCTGATGTTGCGCAGCACGACTCCCTGAATGCCGCGTCCTGGCTTGGTGTTTGCCGTAGCGCTCGCAATGGTCCGCTTGGTCTGGCCTGCGACGATGTTGAACAGCCTGCCTTCTTCAATCCGGTGGACCCTGATGTCGCTGAAGGTGATATTTTTCATCAGCGTCGCGTTCCCCGAATAGATCGCCATGACGCCGTCCCACTGCGTATCGTCCTCATCGAAATTGACGACGTCGATGTTCTCGAAGGTGACATCGCTGATTGTGCGCGGTGCGTCTGCGTCGCCAAAATGCCCGACAAACATTGAGTGCGCTACATCGTTCCAGATCGTCAGGTTACGGGCCTTGATGTCGAATGTATCCGCCGGTTGCGCCGCACCGGGCGGGCCCACAGGGCGGATAGGGCGGTCTTTGCAGATCGGACAGTCGGTGACTGCATAGACCGCAATTGCATCGTCGGAGGTGCGCAGGTAGCCGCCGTCAATGGTGATATCGCGCGAAGTCGAAATATTGAATCCATCGGACCATTTACCAGCTGTAAATCCGCTGACATCCTTCACCGACACGTTTTCCGAATTGCGAATGTTCATGATGCGTGCGGCATCGGCGCGCTCATCGTTGACGATGATCAGGTCGCGAACCTCGACGTTGCTTGCGCCATCCAGATCGATGGGGCGGCCTGGGTTGTAGAGCAGCCCGCGCCCAAGGATTTTCACGTCATGAACATGGTCCAAGGCAAAGCTGCCCCGTAAAACTGCACCTGGCGCGAGGTAGATGCGATCACCGGATTTGACCGGGAACCGGTCACTCCCATCTGCAGGTGCATGGAAACCCGGGCCGTAGTAGATTGCCCCGGCTGCGGGTGTGTCATTGTGAGACGCGCCAGCGAGAATATGGAGGTTATGCAATCGGTCGTCGTCGAATTGAATCGAGAAGCGTTCCGGCTTGTCCAAAGTCAGGCGAATGATCGAACCGTCGCGAATCAATTGCATTCCAGAGCGTTGCGGCAACACCTCGGCGGTGCTGAACCTTCCGTTGTTCTTTTCGACTTCCAGTTCGACTGTTCCGGCGAAATCAAAATAGACCAGCGACGCATTTTGGCGCGCATCGGCATCCACACGAATATTGTATTCGTACAGGTTCTGCCATTTTCCGCCCGGGCTCCGCACGCGAACCGTGTAGTCATCGTTATGTGCGGCATAAAGCAACTGCCGCGGAACTTCATAGACCTGCAGGGCATTTTGCGTTTCTGCGGCGGCGGACAGAGGCGAACGTCCCAGACTGAAAAGCGTTAAGCCAATGAATATAAGGGGTCGTAGCATTGGATACTTTCTGCCCGCCGGTCGGGCGCGGGAATTACAGAGGCAAGATACCTTGCAGCGATGAGATTTTTTCCGCGTCGGACCAACTGCCAAGCAGCTTGCCGTCGGCGGAGAACTCCAGCAGCTGGCGGCCCTTGTGGCCGTTGTCCGTACCATGCCCCTGCCAGTTCGCCACCAGGATGTTGCCATTGTCCAGTACGACGAAGGTGGCGTAGAAGAATGGCGCAACTTCTTCGAGTACCTGGCCTTGGGCGCCAAAGGTGCCGCTTAGCTTGCCGTCGGCGTCGAAGCGCGCCATGAAACCGCCATAGCCGGCCGAGACTAGTGTGGTGCCGTCGGCGAAACGGTGGGCTTTCCAGGCATGTTCAAAGCCGGGTGCCGCCAGTTTGCGTACTGCTTGCAATGCGAAGTCGGTTTCGAGGATATGGTCGTTGGTGCACAGCAGGTAACCGCTGTCGGTGCAGGTCATGCCGCGCACATAATCGCCTTCGCGGCGCGCTTCGCCGGCGAGGTTCAGGTTCCGGTCGAGCGTCAACACATTGATGCCGTTGCTGCCGCCATCGAGATCCATGCCCGCTACCAGGGTGTTGCCGTTAGCCAGGCGGGTGACGGCGGTGACGCCGCTCCAGCGGTCGCACACGCGCAATACATCGCCGGTGCTGACATCCAGCTCCAGGAAGCCGCGGTCGAAGCCTACCAGTGCGCACTGCGGCCCGACCAGCTGCATGGCGCGGGGCAGGGGGAAATCCGCCATGTCCCGGCTCCATCCCACCGCCGGATCCTGCGTATCGATCAGGTGCATGCGCTGGCGGCCTTCGTCGACCGCCAGCAATCGGTGTTTCAGTTCCATCATTCCGTCTTTCCTTACCAGTATGGCTGCCAGTCGCGCGACAGGCGCACCAGCGCCTCAAAATAAAAGTAGTCGCCCCAGATGCAGCACTCATCGACCCCGATGCGGTTCGGCTTGTGGTATACGCCGTGCTTCAGCAGGCCGCTGCCGGGGGCGCCGTTCGCAATGAAGTAATCCCTGGTCAGCACCTGTACCATGCCGCCGGCGGCTTGCTGGTAGGCCTCGCGCAGGGGATCGTCTTGCGGCAGGTTGCGGGCCAGTTCCAGCAGGCCGCAGGCGGCGATGGCGGCCGCCGAGCTGTCGCGTTCTTCCGTCCCGCTGGTGAAGATCAGGTCCCAGTAGGCGATGCCATCTTCCGGCAGGCGGTTGAGGTAGTAGTTCGCGACGACTTTTGCCACTTCCAGCAGGCGCGCGTCCTTCTTGTAGCGGTATACCAGCGGGAAGCCGGAGATGCCCCAGGCCTGGCCGCGCGCCCAGCATGAGTCGTCGGAAAAGCCCTGGTGTGTCTTGCCGCGGCGCGGCGCACCGGTGGCGGGGTCGAAGAAATAGGTGTGGAATGTCGAGCCGTCCGGGCGCACGATATAGCGTGCCGCCGCTTCAATATGCCTGTCGGCGGCAGCCTTGAAACTCGGGTCCTCGCTTTGCTCGCTGGCCCAGTAGAGCAGGGGCAGGTTCAGGTTGCAGTCGATGATCATGCGGCCGCTCTGCTCAGGGTCGTTCAGATCGCCCCAGGCCTGGATGATGCCGGCACGCTCCAGGTACCGTTCCTGCAGCAGGCTTGCCGCGTACCGTGCGGCGACGTGGCCCTGGACATTGCCGGTCAACTTGTTTGCGGCGACGCACGACAGGCTGTACAGGAAGCCCAGGTCATGGTGATTGGTGTTGATGCGTTCCTGCTCGCGCTGATGGAAGCTGGCGACGTGCACTTCGGCCGCTTCCCGGTAATAGTCGGCGCCAGTCACCTCATAAGCCAGCCAAAGCATGCCGGTCCAGAAGCCATTGGTCCATTCGACGTTGCCGATGGTAGGGTAAACCGAGTTGACGCTCGACGGCGCAGGGAAGTCCGGGCCGAAGTGTTTCAGGTTGCGGTCGATGGCGAGCAGGACGCGCTCGATGGCGTCGTCCAGTTCTTCCTTGTCGGGGGCAGCCGGCCAGGAGCGGGGAGCCAGCGGTTCCAGTGTGGCCGTGGTCAAAGAATCGGTCATTCAATTACTCCTTCAAAGTTGTTCAATGGGCTGGCGCTTTGCGTGCCGCAGTGTGGTTCGTGTCCGGACCGGTATTGCCGTTGCGGGGTATTTCCGCTGGAGTTGCCTCGAGCAGCCAGGCGGATAGCAGCATGAACACCAAGCCGAAGAATGCGAGCGACAGGTAGGTGGAAGGGAATCCGATCAGGTCATAGCTTAGGCCGGCCAATGGCGACAGCATTGCCAGGCCCAGTGAATGCCCGAAGCTCACGCCTACCATGTAAATGGTCGATGCAAGGCGGTTGTCGAAATGGTGGGCGATGTAACGGAAAATCGACACCGCCAGGATCGGCAGTTCCACCGAGTGCAACAGCTTCAGGGCGGAAATGGAGAGTGGACCGACCGCCAGGCCGGACCCGGCAATGCGTACCAGCATGACGGAACCGGCCAGCAGCAGCCCGTTCTTGGCGCCGATGCGCTTGACCAGGAGCGGCGACAGGAACAGGCCGCCCGCTTCGATAAAGATCTGGACGGAATTCAGGTAGGTGAACATCTCAGTGCCGAGCTTACGGTCCGGGAACAGCGACACGAAGTAGGCCTGGAACTGCTGGTCGAACACCAGGTAGATATTCGTCACGCCCAGGATGAAGACCATGAAGCGCCAGAATTTCGGATTGCGCATCAGGCCCAGGGCGTCGGCCAGTTTGACAGCGCCTGGTGCCGCGCCGGCGTTCACAAGACCGCCTTCTTCCGGTTTGGTGCGCCACAGCAGCAACATGGCCAGCATGACCAGGCCGGCGCCGCTGGCGCAGAAGAAGTTGATCGATGGGTCGATATTGAACAGGCGGCCGGAGAAGGCGGCTGCGCATGCAAAGCCCAACGAGCCCCACATGCGCACGCGGCTATATTCAAAGCCATGGCGGCGGCCTACGCGGTCAACAAAGGATTCCAGGGCGTAGCTGCCGGCAATGAAGGTCACGCCCAGGTAAATGCCGCCGACCACGGCGCCCAGCCAGATATTGGTTTTGAGCAGGGGACCGTAGACATACAAGAAGAACAGCCCGCACAGCGCCACCAGCGCGCTGACAGTCCACAGGATATGCTTGCGGAGGCCGATCTTATCGGAGACAAAGCCATAGACCGGCTGGGAGCACATGGCCGCGACGAAGTTCGCGCCCAGCACGATGCCGGTTTCGGCGCCGCTCAATTTGAGCGAGTTGCGCAGCCACAGGGTGAGCAACGAAATGCTCATGGCCTGCGAGAAGAAGTACACAAAGATGAGCGTACTGAGGAAGCGGTAGTTCGATTGCTTGCTGGTCATGGTGTGCCCCTTACTTTGCCGGCGTCAGCCAGATTGCCTGGCCGCCGGACGGCAGCAGGTTCGCTTCAATCGTGGCTCCCGCCTGCACTTCCAGTTTGCGGATGCCGACTTTGGTCTTGGTCGGCGCAGCGCCATCGTCTTCGTAGATGGTGGCGGTATAGCGCTTGCCGGGTTCGAGGAAGTCCAGCTTGATGCTGGCCTTGCGCGCGTCGTTGTTGGTGATGGTGCCGACAAACCAGTCGCTTCCTTTGCGGCGGGCCGTCGTGACGAATTGACCAGGGGCGCCTTGCAGCAATTTGCTGTCGTCCCAGCTGGTAGGAATGCGGTCCCAGAATTCCAGCTCGGGCTCATTTGCAGACATGTCCGGCGTGTCATACCAGTAAAGTGTTTGCAGCGGGCTGAAATAGATCGCAGCCAGGGCCAGCTGGTGCGCGTGCGTGGTCTTGATGCGCGGGTTGTAGTAGCAGACCGTATAGTCGGCGGCGCCGGCCAGGAAGCGCGTGAACGGCAGCACGGTATTGTGGGTCGCATCAGGCATTTCCTCGTTGCCGCGGATGCCTTCGGAAGTGATCAGGTTGGGCCAGGTGCGCTGCTCGCCGGTAGGGCGCCAGTCGTCATGGATATTGACCATCAAGCCGGCGTCCGCAGCCTGGCGCACCGCCTGGTTCAGCCAGGTGGTCCAGCGGTGCGAGCCTACCTGTACGAAGCCGAACTTGACGCCTTTGACGCCCCATTGCTTGTAAGTTCTGAAGAGGGTATCGCCTTGGGCGAGCAGTGCTTGCTGGTTGACGTACAGCCAGACGCCGACGCCTTTGTCTGCGGCATATTTGATAATGCCGGGCAGGTCGAAGTCAGGAATGGCTACCTTGGTGGCATCCGAGGAGAAGGAGAAGGCCGGCCCGTACCACTTCCAGTCGAAGAGGATGTACTGCAGCTTGTGGCGCGCGGCGAAGTCGATATTCGCCTTGGCGCTGGCCGTCGTCTGTACCATCACGCGCATGATCTTGCCGGGCTTGACGAAGGAGGCGTCGGCAATGGCGTTGGGCGCATTCAGGTTCAGGATGAAATAGCTGTTGTCGGCCAGCGCGGCGGCCGATTCTGCAACCATGATGCCGCGCCATGGGGTTGCGAAAGGCGATATCAAATCGGCCGGGTCATGCATGGAGGTGACCAGGGTATTTGGCTTGTCCTTGTGCAGCTTGAACTTGGTGCGCGAGTAGTCCGTCATGCCGCCTTCCAGCAGCGCGACGTGGATGCGACCCAGCAGCTCCAGCGTCAGCGGGCGCTCGGATTCGTCAGGCCAGTTAGCCAGCGGAAGCTGTTGGTACGGTGCCTGGGCCCAGCCATGGAACCAGGCTTTGGTTTCAACAGGGAAGGTGAATTCGGTGTTTTCCGCCGTGATGCGGTAGTAGCTTCCCTTTTCGTTCTCCGGGAAGAAATAGCGGAATGCGACACCTTCGTTGTAGGCACGCACTTCCAGCGCCAGTGGGTAGATCGGGTTGTCGTCCTTGACCATATTGACCGTCATCTGGTTGTAGTGGTCGCGCACAGTGGCCCGCTCGCCCACGACCGGACGCCAGGTGTCGTCATGGCTGGCTTGGGCGATGGCGCCGATCTTCAGGTTGTCGAACCATTTTTCCTGGCGGTCGACTTTCAGCGCCATGGCGCTTTCCGACAGATGGTTGTCCAGCCGCAGGTCCAGCAGGGAGTCCAGGATGACAGCCTTGTTCTTGTAAGTGACGCGGTAATACAGCTCCCGCTTGCCCGCCGTGTTTGTCTTTTGATAGAACACGAAGCGGACGTTGTTGTCGGGCGAAGCTACGCTGGCCAGGCCGGGTTGTTCGTTGACCTGGGCCAGTGCACACATGTGCAAGAGGCAGCCCGCGATCAGCGTCAATATGGATTTCATTGCAAAGTCTCCAAATTATTTGTATAGGTGCAGAACTTGTTCGAGCGCAGGCGGTGACGCGCCGGGCGAAAGGCAGGCGGCGGCTCCGGTGGCGACAGAAAACTGCAGGTGTTCCATTGGCGTTGCGTCCGGATTGCGCATGAAACTATAGAGCAGGCCACCGATGCTGGCATCGCCGGCCCCCACAGTGTCGGCGACCGCGATGCGCGGAGCCGGCGCGTGCCACTCGCCATCGGGGCTATGCAGGCTGGCGCCTTCCGCACCGCGCGTGTACAGGTAAGTGGCTTGAGGATTCAGGGCGCGCAGGGCGTCGAATGCGGGTCCGGGTTCGCCACATCGGAACAGGCCGCACAAATCTTCGTCGGAGACTTTGACGACGTCCGCCAGGGCCGCCATGCGGCGCAAGACTGCGTCATAGCGCTCGCCCATAAGGGCGCGGAAGTTCGGGTCGTATGAAATCCGGACTCCCTGTGCTTTAAGCTGCGCTGCAAGATCGATCAGCTTGTTCGACAAAGGCTGCCTTGCGAGGCTGATGCCGCCAAAGTGGACCCACTTCGCCTGCGCTTGCCATCCCGACGGCAAAAGGGCTGCATCAAAATGCAGGTCGGCGCTGTCGTCGCCGACAAAGAAATACTGGGGCGGCGACAATTCGTGCACGATGGCCAGCAGCGGCGACTTGTCCAGCTGCTGCAGGAAGCGCATGTCGAGGCCTGCTTCGGCATTGGCCGCCGCCAGCGCTTGGCCGAATACGTCGCGGCTGATAGCGCCGGCAAAGGCACTGGTGATGCCCAGCCGCGCAACCACGCGCGCTACGTTCCAGGTCGATCCTCCGACCAGGCTGCGCCAATTGTCCGGTCCCACGCGAAGCATGTCGGTCAGGGCCTCGCCGGCGGCGACAAATTCAGGCAGTGCGTTCATGCGTTCCCCAGTACGTTGAGCACTTCGTAGCATGCTCCCATCGTATGGTAATCAACTTTGCCGGCCGGGCTTTTTTCCGCGCTCAGCTTGCGGTTTTCCGGCGACAGGATACGGTACCAGGCGCCATGCTGGTGATCGATCATATGCTGCCAGCTGTAGCCCCAGATGCGGTCATACCAATCCCAATAGCGTGCGTTGCCGGTGCGCGCGGCGAGAACGGCCGCGGTTGCCAGGCTTTCCGCCTGTACCCAGAAATATTTGTCGCCGTCGCAGATTTCATCCTCCGGCCCGAAGCCGTAGAAGATGCCGCCATGCTTCTGGTCCCACGCCTTGTCGAGCGCCATGTCGAACAGTTCGACCGCGCGCGGGGCCAGCCAGTCGGACGGGCCTTGCAGGCTCTCGGCATGGCGTTCCATGATCAGCAGGAGCTTGGCCCACTCGGTGAAATGGCCCGGCTGGTAGCCCCACGGGCGGAAGATATTGGTCTTGTCGTCGCGGTTGTAGTCCCAGTCCACCGACCAGTCGGCGTGGTAGTGCTCCCAGATCTTGCCGCCGGCCAGGGCGGCCTGGCGCACCGTGATATTGCGCGCGACGAGTTCGGCGCGGTGCAGGTAACGCTGTTCGCCGGAGGCCTCGAAAGCCGCCAACAGCGCTTCGCAGGCATGCATATTGGCGTTTTGGCCGCGATAAGGATCGCGCTTCGACCAGTCGGCGTTGGACTGGTCGGCGTACAGGCCAAACTCAGGCTGCCAAAAGCGGCGCTCCATGAGGGCAAAGGTTTCGTCCAGCCAGCCGCGCGCTTCGCTGATGCCGGCTGCCAGCGCGTGCGCATAAGCCAGCAGCACAAAGGCCAGGCCGTAGCAGTGGTTGTCGCCGTCCAGTACCTGCGCCTTGCCGTTTTCCCAGCGCAGCTGCCAGGCATAGCCGCCGGTGTCCCGGTTGCGGTGGGCATCGCGCAGGAACTCCAGACCATGCAGCAGCGCATCGCGGTATTCCGCCTTGCCGAATTGGCGGTAGGCCATGGCAAAGTTGAAGACAAAGCGCGTGCTGCTCACGAGGTGGCGCGTGCTACGGTCGTAAATGCTGCCGTCGTCCATGAAGAAATGATAGAAGCCGCCGCTAGGGTCGATGCAGCGCGGGTAATAGAACCGCATGGTGTGCTGGATGTGCGACAACAGGGTGTCGCGGGAGCGGAAATCTGGAAGCATGGCAGTAGTCCTCATTGTTATTTACGCGGCCTCGTTCCAGGCCGCGATGCGGTAGCGGGTTTGCCAGGGTTGGTTCGGATCCAGCAGGACGCCGAGGCGGTCCGCCAGCGGATGGTCCAGCGGCGCCTGGGCCACGCGGCCCAGGTCGAACAGGCTATTGACGGGTTCTGCGCCGATCGCCAGGTGGCGGCTCGACCAGGGGAACTTGATGCGGCCGCCGTTGCTGATCCACAGCATCAGGTCGGGCAGTTGTTCCTGGTCCCACCAGAGGCCGACGCTGGCGCCGTAATCGAGGTAATGCAGTGCGAACGGCGGCGCATCGGCCTGGCCCTGCGGGGCGCGCACTTGCAGCAGCTCTTCACTTGGGGCGGACAGCGGCAGGCGAGCCAGGTCGAGCGAGCCATTCATGGCCGGCATTTGCTGTAGCGAAGCCGAGCAGGTGTCGGGCAGCAGGCGCGAGATGCCGTCCTGATCGGCGGTGGGGTAGCTGTGGATGCCATCGTGTGCACCCAGGCGTACCTGCACGCGGCCCGGTATGGGCGGCAGGCGGAATGTCGGGTGCAGGCCAACGGGAACGCGCACGGCGCGGCGCGCATGCACGATCAGCGTGATGTCCAGCGCGGGCGCCTGGGTGTCGGCCGCGATGATGCGTTCGACGCGGGCAATGGGCGAGGCCGCAGGGTAGTCGATCGCCAGGTGTACCTGGTGCGGCGACGCGCTCACGCAAGACCAATGGTGGTTGGAGGCGAAGCCGTGTCCCCATTCATCCTCCGCTTGCCGCGCGGACCAGCCGGGTGGCAAGTTGCGTGGCTGGTCGGTTCGGCCGAATGGGACGCACGGCCATTCGCCGCGCAGCCGGCGCAGGATGCCGGGCAGGTGGTCGGCAGCCGTCATGCCGTGCCACGGGGCGACGTGCATGACGTCGAGCTCGCGGCCGCCCTCCAGCAACAAGGTGACCGGGGCCAGCATGCCGCCCAGCGATTGCACTTCGGCGCTGCCGAAGGCCCATTGCAGGCGCCATGGCTGCCGTGGCCTGTGCTCAGCGGCGGACATCGAAGGCTCCTCTGCGTGCTGCCTGGACTTGTTCGGCACTGGCCAGGTTGAAGTCGCCGGCAATGCTGTGCTTGAGGGCTGCGGCGGCCAGGGCAAATTCCAATACTTCGCCATGTTCCCAGCCTTGCAGAAAACCGTGCAGGACACCGGCGGCATACGCATCGCCGGTGCCGATGCGGTCGACGATGCCTTCCACCTCGACCGATGGCGCCGCGATTTCAGCGTTTCGGGTATGCAGCGTTGCCGACAGCTGGTGCCTGCTGACACTGTGCTGGACGCGCACCGTGGCGGTTAATGCTTCCAGCGCGGGAAATGCGGCAAAGGCGGCGGCAGCTGCCTCGGCGCGGCGGTCGGCTTGTGCCAGCCCGGGGCGGCGCAGGACCAGGGCGATATCGCGCTGGTCGGCGAAGGCGATGTTAGCGCTAGCTAGTAGCTCAAACAGGATGTCGGCGCCGTCCTGGCCTTGTTCGGCCCACATGGAGGCGCGGTAATTGCCGTCGAAGGAAACGCGTATGCCATTGGCCCTGGCATGGCGTGCAGCCGCCAGCGCTGCCTGGGCTGCGCGCGGACCCACGGCCGGCGTCACGCCGGAGAGATGCAGCCAGCTGGCGCTTTGCAGCAGGGTATCCCAGTCGTAGGCTTCCGGTCCGCTGGCGGCAAATACCGAATGGGCGCGGTCGTAAATGATTTCGGATGGACGCGTGACGGCGCCGGGTGTCAGGAAGTACAGGCCCATGCGGCCGGCGCCGGGGCGCAGGGCAATGCCCCGTGTGTCCACGCCCAGGCCGCGCAGCCGGTCGCGTGCGGCCTGCGCCAGCGCGTTGGCGGGCAGGGTGCTGATCATGGCGGCATCGTGGCCGAACTGGGCCAGCGATACGGCTACGTTGGCTTCCGCACCTCCGATGCAGACCTCAAGGCGTGGCGATTGCAGCAGCATTTCGCCTTGCGGGGCCGACAGGCGGGCCAGCACTTCGCCCAAACAGGCGATGCGGGCGCGGCGGCTGATTGCTTGATTCATCGCGCCAGCCATCCGCCGTCAACCGGCAGCACGATGCCGTGGACATAGTCGCTGGCGCGGCTGGCCAGGAAGACTGCTGCACCATCGAGGTCGGCCGGGTTGCCCCAACGCCCGGCAGGAATGCGCGCCAGGATCGATTCCGAGCGCTGGGCGTCTTCACGCAACGCCTGGGTGTTGTTGGTGACGAAGTAGCCTGGGGCGATGGCATTGACGTTGATGCCTTTGGCAGCCCACTCGTTGGCCAGGGCGTGCGTCAAGCCTGCCACGGCGCTCTTGCTGGCAGCGTATGCCGGCACCCGGATGCCGCCCTGGAAGGACAGCAGCGAAGCGATGTTGATAATCTTCCCGCGGCCTTGCCTGGCCATGTGGGCAGCGGCGGCCTGGCTGAGGAAAAACAGCGATTTCAGGTTGGTGTCGATGACCGCGTCCCAGTCTTCCTCCGTCACGTCGAGTGCATCGGCACGGCGGATGATGCCGGCGTTGTTGACCAGGATGTCCAGGCGCCCCTGGAAGTTCAACGCGGCCTGAACGATTTGCTGCACCGGCGCCGCGGAGGAGAGGTCCGCTTCCACGAACAAAAAGCGGCGGCCTGCGCCTTCGACCAGCGCCTTGGTCTCGTCGGCGGCGCTGCGGCCAACCGCCACAATGTCGGCACCGGCTTGCGCAAGCGCCACCGCGATACCCTGGCCCAGGCCGGTGTTGGCCCCGGTGACCAGTGCGGTCTGGCCTTGCAGCGTGAATAAGTCGGTCATGGCGCGTCCTTATTTCAGCTGGCAGATGTCGAGGACGTTCATGTCGGTATAGTCGAGGTTTTCCCCGCCCATGGCCCAGATGAAGGCGTAGTTCGACGTGCCGGAGCCCATGTGGATCGACCATGGCGGCGACACCACCGCTTCCTGGTCGGCGACGATAATGTGGCGGGCTGAATCCGGCTCGCCCATGAAGTGGAATACGCGCTGGTCTTTTTCCAGGCCAAAGTAGAAGTACACTTCGGAGCGGCGCTCGTGCAGGTGCGGCGGCATGGTATTCCACACGCTGCCGGTTTTCAGGATGGTCAGGCCCAGCAGGAGTTGAGCGGACTGGCAAACACCCGGCACCACATACTGGTAGATCGTGCGGGCATTGGAAGTCTCCAGGCTGCCGCGTTCCAGCGGTACTGCATCGGCAATTGAAATCTTGCGACATTCATAGCGGATGTGAGCCGGCGTGGACGCCAGGTAGAAGCGCGCCGGATTGGTGGCATCCAGCGATTCGAACGTGACCTCCCTGCTGCCCATCGGGATGTACAGGCCATCGCGCGGCGCCAGCTCGAAGGCTGCACCATCGACCGTGACACGGCCCGCGCCACTGGCAACATTGATAACGCCCATTTCCCGGCGAATCAGATATGGCTGGCCCACCGCAGATGCCGGCTCGGAATGCAGCGGCAGGCTGACCGCCTGTTGCACCGGGCTGGCGCCGCCGATGACGAACCGTTCGTGGTGGCAGTAATTGAGCTTGATTGTATCCGGCACGAACAAGTCACCAATCAGGTAACGCTCGCGCAGTTGGTCGTTGCTGGCCTGAGCCATCATTTCAGGATGGGTGGCGTGATAAGTCTTTTCGTACATTGCCTTTTCTCCAAGGTGCAGCCGCTATATTGCTTGCTACCTGTTATCGATAACAACTATAATACCCATAACGAGTGCGAATGCCAAGGAATTTGATCGGGTAATTTGTGCGATGTGCAGTCAAACCAAGCGGGAAGACAAATGACACAAACTGGAAAGCCATTCCGGCGCATCCTGATGACCGGTGCCGCCGGCGGACTGGGAAAGGTACTGCGAGAGCGCATCACGCCATGGGCGGAAGTTGTCCGCCTGAGCGATATTGCCGATATGGGAGAGGCGCGGGCAGGCGAGGAGCTGGTGCAATGTGACCTCGCTGACAAAGCTGCGGTGATGCAGCTTATGGAGGGAGTGGATGCGGTACTGCATTTCGGCGGCATTTCCACCGAGGCGCCGTTCGAGGCAATCATGCATGCCAATATCCTCGGCGTGGCCAACCTGTACGAAGCGGCATGCAAGCACGGCGTGAAGCGCCTGATGTTCGCCAGCTCGAACCACACCATCGGTTACTACAAGACCACTGAAATGCTGGATGCGAACATGCCGACCCGCCCGGACAGCATGTACGGCATTTCCAAGGTGTTCGGCGAGCAGATGTCGCGCTACTACTATGACCGCTTCGACATCGAGACCGTGTGCATCCGCATCGGCTCCAGCTTCCCAGAGCCGGCCAACAAGCGAATGATGTCGACCTATTTGTCCTATGACGATTTGACTGAGCTGGTGCGCTGCTCGCTGTTCGCACCGCGCGTCGGCCACACCATCGTATTCGGCATGTCGGACAACGATTCGGTGTGGTGGGACAATCGCTATGCCGCCCACCTGGGCTACCGCGCTAAGGATTCTTCGTCCAGCTTCGCGCACCTGTTCCCGGATACATGCGAGTTCCCGGCTAAAGACGATGTGACCACCATCTACCAGGGCGGAAAGTTCCTGCTGGATGGCCCAATGTTCAAGTGATAAAGGAATAAGAGATGCTTGGCAATCGGATAAAGCGTGCCTTGTGGCCGATGTGCGCGGCGGCCTTGCTGGCGTTGTCGCCTTTGCTGGCAAATGCTGCGGAGCCATGGCAGGCTGACATGGGCGATGGGCGTTACCGCAATCCCATCCTTCATGCCGACTATGCCGATCCAGACGTGATACGTGTGGGCGAAAAATTCTATATGACCTCGTCCAGTTTTAGCAATGCTCCCGGCTTGCCATTGCTGGAATCGACGGACATGGTCAATTGGGAGTTGGTCGGACATGCGTTGCCTGTTTTGCCGCCTGCGGAAGCCTTTGCCGCGCCGCAGCCGGGCAAGGGCGTGTGGGCGCCAGTGCTGCGCCACCACAATGGAAAATTCTGGATCTTCTTCCCCGATCCTGACCGTGGCGTCTATGTGATGACGGCCGCTAAGTTTGCCGGGCCATGGAGCGTGCCGCATATGCTGTTGCCTGGTAAAGGCATCATCGATCCTGCTCCCCTGTGGGATGATGACGGCCAGGCCTGGCTGGTGCACGCCTGGGCCAAGAGCCGCTCCGGCATCAGCAATATTGTGACCCTGCGCAGCATGGCGCCGGACGGCAGCCGCCTGCTGGACGAGAAGGGCATCGATATCATCAACGGCGAACAGATTCCTGGCTACTTCACCATCGAAGGCCCCAAGCTGTATAAAAAAGACGGCTACTACTATGTCTTCGCGCCAGCCGGCGGCGTGGAAATGGGCTGGCAGGCGGTATTCCGCTCGCGCCAGATCCAGGGACCGTACGAGGACCGCATCGTGATGACGCAGGGCATGTCGGCGATCAATGGACCGCATCAAGGCGCCTGGGTGCAGGGTGTCGATGGACGCGACTGGTTCTATCACTTCCAGGACAAAGGCGCTTACGGCCGCGTGGTGCATTTGCAGCCAATGGCGTGGCATGACGGTTGGCCCGTGATCGGCGCCGACCCGGACGGCGACGGAGTGGGCGAGCCGGTCCTGCAGCACGCAAAACCGGCCGGGCGGAACAGGGGCGTCCTGGTGCCGGCCACCACGGATGAATTTTCAGGCAAGCGGCTTGGCTTGCAATGGCAATGGAATGCGAATTTCAAGCAGGATTGGTACTCGCTGGACGCTCGTCGAGGCAATTTGAGGCTGTTTGCGCAGCAGTCGCCTGCAAGCGGCAGTCTGCGTGACGCAGCCGCGGTCCTGACCCAAAAATTCCCGGCAGCGTCGTTCAGCGCCGACACCAAGGTGGCGCTTGGCGGGCCAGGCTTGGGCGATGGCCAGCAAGCCGGCCTGGTGCTGCTGGGGATGCGTTATGCCTGGCTCGGATTGCGGCGCCAGGATGGCGCGACGCACCTGGTTTACGCGACCTGTGGGCAGCCTTTAGCCGCTTGCGTGGAACGCAGCCAGCTGCTGGCGCTGCCCGATGGCGCGGCCAAAAGTATCGCGCAAGGCCTCTACCTGCGTGTACGTGTGGGCGAGGGCGCTTTGGCCCAGTTTTCTTACAGCCTGGATAACGTGAGCTTTACGCCGGCCGGTGCGCCATTCAAGGCAGCACCCGGGCGTTGGGTCGGGGCCCAGGTGGGCTTGTTCAGTACTGCCTCGGCGGCGCCGAAGCGCGCGGCCTACGCTGATTTCGACTATTTCAGAATTGCCCCATAAAAAAGGAGACAGAGATGCTTAAACGATGGTGGGCCCTCGCGGGCCTGGTTCTGGGTTGTACGCTGCCGCCGGCGCAGGCCGCGGAGACGAATGCCCTGCAAGTGTTTCAGTTCCCGGATGCGCTGCGCTACACGCAACATAACGATGACTACACGGTCAAGGTGCGCACGCCGGGCGGCGTTTGGCAGGACCTGTATGAGTACAACGTCAAGGTGGACCTGGATAAGCCGGTCAAGGACGCGTCGATGGTGTATTTCAATTTCGACGGCGCGGCGGAAGTCTGGGTGCAAAAGAATAACGGGAACTTCTCCAAGGTCGCCATTCGCCCGGATGCGCGCGGCATCAAGCACACTGTGAAAGGCAATTCCGTGTACTTTACGCTGCTGCGCCCGGATAACCTGAGTGTTGAATTCGACGGCGACCGCCATCACAACCTGCACCTGTTCACCCACGCCATCCGCAAGGATATGCCGCGTCCCGCCGAGCCGGTGACAGGGATTGCTTCCGGCAAGGGCAAGATGCCCGACCTTACCCAGCCCACCGTCTATTTCGGCCCGGGACTGCACGACGGCGAATTCCGCATCCGGTCGAATACCACCGTCTATATTGATGGCGGCGCCGTACTGAAGCAGCCTTTGATTTTCGATGGCGTGGAGAACGTCAAGGTCTTCAGCGACGGTTTGTTCTTCGGCGCGGCGCAAACGCAGATCCGGCGGTCGCACAATATCGTCATCGACGGTCCGATTTTCATTAACCAGCCCGAAGGCACCATGCGCTGCATTAATTCCCAGGACATCGAGGAGCGCAGCATCCGCACCATCGGCGGCGGCCAATGGTCGGACGGGCTGGGACATTTTGCCTGTGAACGGGTTACCATCGCTGACAGTTTTATCCGCACTTCCGACGACAGCATCACGCTCTACAACCATCGCTGGGATATCTGGGGCAACACCCGGGACATCAGTGTTCGCGATACAACGCTGTGGGCCGATATTGCACATGCGGTGATGATTGGCATTCACGGCAATACGCCGACGCCGCAGCATCCCGATGCTGAAGTGCTGGAGCGTATCCGCTTCACCAATATCGATATCCTCGAACACGATGAGGATGACCCAGAGTACGAGGGTGCGATCGGCATCATGGCCGGCGACGATAACCTGGTGCGCGACGTCTTGTTCGAGAACATCCGCGTTGAGCGTATCGAAGAAGGTATGCTGTTCAACCTGCACATCGCCTATACGCCAAAGTACAACACCAGCCCTGGCCGGGGCATCGAGAACATCACACTGCGTAATGTCAGTTTCTCGGGCGAAGGCTCGCCTGGCGCCTCCGTCATTTACGGTCACGATGCGTCGCGCAAGGTGAAGAACATCGTGCTGGATAACGTCACAGTGGGCGGCCGCAAGCTGCGCGGTCCGGAACCGAATCTGCTGAATATCGGCCCGCATGTGGAAGGCGTGACTTACCGTTAACCGCACCCTGAACATCGGCGGCTATCTGCTTTTCGGATAGCTGCCTCGCGCAGTGTTTCCAACATGATTTCAGCCGAGGGTGAAAGCTGGTGGTTGCGGCGCGTGATGATGCCATAGGCGTCCATGCGCAGGTCCAGGTCCAGTGGCAGCGATGCCAGCAAGCCATTCTCCAGATATGGCGTGACCAGCTCCAGCGGCATTGGCGCGACCATGTCGGTGTTCATGAGAAGCGAAGTGACAACGGGGATCGCCATAGGCGTCTCGATTTCTGCCGGCAGTTCCAGTCCCATCGACACGAAAAGGGCGGTGATGCGGTCTCGGAGAGTGCTGCCGACCGGCGGCACAATCCAGGTGCAGCTCGCCAGTTCGTGCAGGGATAATTCCGGTGCGTCGAGCAGCGGATGCCCTTTGCGCACAATCAGCTTGTGCGGTTCGTCGGTAATAGGCTCGAAGCAAACGTTCGCCGTGCCGGCAGCATCGCCCACTCGCCCCACCACGATATCAAGTTCACCTGAGCGCAGGCGTTCAAGCAGGGTATTGCTGCAATCAACATCCACCGACACGTTCAAATGCGCATTCCTGGCCTGTAAAAGCTTGATGGCACGCGGGATCAAGGTTGTCGATGGCGTCAAAATGGCGCCCAAAGCGACACGGCCTCGTAAGCCTGATTGCAGTTCGAGTACCTCTTGGTGAGCCGTATCCATTTCGGACAGGGCCGCGCCAGCGCGCCGGATCAAAACGTTTCCGTATAAAGTCGGTTCAACGCCGCGTTGCTTGCGTTCAAACAAAGGCACGCCGAGCGAGTGTTCAAGTTCGACCAGCATCCTCGATGCCGCCGGCTGCGTCATATTGATTGACTTGGCTGCATGCAGGATCGAGCCATGTCTGCCCAGCTCCGTCAGAAGCACGAGATGACGGGTCTTGAGATATGAGCGGATAAAGCGTTGGGAGCGAATGTCAGACATGTAGCTGTCTAGTGGAACCAGGCGTTACGATTTGAGCCAGTCTGAAACATTTGCCGGGGTAAGTCAATGAAAATAAGTTATCGATAACAATTGAGGCTGGAAGCACGGCTGCTGGCGAAATGAAGCCGGCAGCCGCTTACCCAATTCACTCGGCAACCCATTCGTATTGCACGGTAGTCCAGCCCGTCGAACCTTTGCTGTTTTTTGGCGTAGCACCGAACTTGCAGGTCGCGCCAGCGCGTAGTGAAGCCTTGTCCAGCTTGGAATAGCCACTCGAACCAACCACTCGGGCGTCCTTTACAGAACCATCCGAGGCTACCAGAACGGCCAGGCGGACAGTACCTTGCAGGCCGTCGTCGACCCAGGCCATCGGGTAGTCAGGAACGCTGCAGTTGGCAGGTTTAGGGGGCTCGCTGGTTTCGGCCGCGTTGGCGTTCAACGCAATGATCGACAGGGTGAATGCGATAGCGTGCAGCTTATTATTCATGATGAACTCCAATTGACAGGTCTAGTTCGAAAACCTCGCTGGGTTGGAGTGAATATACTGCGCCGCAGCATATGTTTAAAATTTATTCTTTGAATCCATGGCATTCACAGGGTGAATAACGTCTGGATCGGCGCGCTCGCTTACTGCTGCTCTTTGCGCAGCTTCTCGATTGAAGTGACAACCTGCTCGGTGTCATGCGGCGGTCTCAGGAATTGACGCAAGCCTTCGAAAGTGGGGCCAATCAACTCCGCCCGCGCTTCCCTGTCGAAGAAAGTTGAAAGTCCGCCGGCATTGGCCAGCACCTGGCGGGCGGCAACGCCGAGCAGGATTGCGGATGATGCGGTATCGGCCTGGGCGGGCAGGGTCTGGTCGGCTTCGGCAATATGGCGAATGGCGCCGCTCTCGGCGAGGAAGGCGAGGAAGCGTTTGCGTGCCTGCGGGTTAGGTGAGCGGGCCGGCAGGACCAGGACATCGAGGGGCGCATCTTCATACTGCGGCATGTCGTGCACCATCCTCGGAAATGCAAAGAATCCCATATCTTCCGCCAGCGGCTGCGGAAATTTCGCCGCGACAAAGCTCCCCATCAGCATCATGCCCACTTGGTTCCTGTAGAGGTAGGGCAGGACGCGCTCATGATCCTGCTCCATCGTTGGCCTGAAGAAGTAGCCTTTGCGCAACAGGCCGCCCCAGGTATCAAAGACATGGCGCACGCGGGGATCGGTAAACGGCACATCCCCGCGCAGTAGCTTGCGATGGAACTCAAGGCCGTTGAGGCGCAGGTTGAAGTAATCGAACCAGCCCGCCGCTGGCCAGTTGTGTGCGGCGCCCAGGCCCAAAGGCGTGACTCCCGCCGCCGACAGGCGTTCGCACACCTGGAGGAATTCGCTCCACGTGGTGGGCAGGGGAATCTCGAGGCGGCTGAACAGGGATTTGCGATAGACGAAGCCCCACGGGTAGTAATACATGGGGAAACCGTAAATCTCGCCATCGATGCGTGTCGATTCAATGGTGGTGGGATAGAACTTCGTCTTCTTCAGCAACGCCAAGGTGTCGGCATCGAGCGGTGCCAGCAACTTGTTGGCGGCGGCATCGCGCAACCGTTCGCCGGCGTACCAGAAGGCCAGGTCAACTTGCCCGCTTTGCAGGCGGGCTGTGAAGTCGCGCTTATATGGCTCCTGGGGATAACCGCGATGGATGACCTGGACGTCCGGATTGGCGGTCGAAAATTCATTGATGACGCGAATCCATGCAGTGCGTTGCGCACTGTGGGAAACGATGTAATTGACCACCAGCTGATCGTTGGCCGCGACCGGGGCTGAGAATAAGGAGTACAGACAAAGAACCCCTGCCGCCATGAACATTCGGCGGCGGCCTTGAATCGGGAACGAGGATCGCTTCTGGTCGGCCAGCATGGATTAAGTGTGGTCGCAACGTCGCTGGCTGTCAACGTGCAACCACTGCAGAGCCGACCACGGAGCGGGTTGCAGAGAGGCTGTAGCGGTGCGGCCGCGGTGGGCCGCACCGATTGCTGCCTATTGGCCGGACTGGTCGTGCGGCACCGTGATGGTTGCGGTCTTCGGCGTCACGTTGCCAGCCTTGTCGGTCGCGGTGTAAGTGACGGTGTAGACGCGGTCCTTCTCGGCGCGCACGCTGAAGGTTTTGGCAGGCGTGCCGAATTCGGCCTGGATATCGCCCATGCCGCTATCCGGCTTGTTGCTGGTGATATTGGTCAGGATCACTGATTCGAGGCCTGAACCCGCATCGGCAGCAGTCAAGACCGCGGTGACCGGAACCATCAGGTGGTTTGGCGGCCAGATTGCTTTCTTGTCCAATACCAGCGACAGGTCCGGCGCAGTCTTGTCGATATTGAACTCGATCGTCTTGACCTGTTCCACATTGCCGGCCTGGTCGCGTGAACGGTAGGCCAGCTTGTAGCTACTCTCGCCAAACGGGATCGGTTCGCCGGTACCGGCCTTCCATGCGCCGCCGTTGACCTGGTATTCGGTGCTCACCGCTCCGCCGTAGGCGCCAGGGTTCACCGCCAGGGTCAGTGAGACGTCGCTCGTGTACCAGCTGTTCTTGCCGTTCGGCGAAGCAGGCGTCATCGCAACAGCGGTAATCGGCACCACCTTGTAGATGTTGCTGACCACGACACTTGTCACGTTCGATACGTTGCCCACGGCATCGCTGCCACGCGCATACACGGTGGTATCGGTGGCCACCATGACGGCGGCGTCGTAGGGCAGCCATTCGCCGTCGCCAACCTTGAACTCCCTGGTCGCCGCATCATCCGGATAGCTGATGGTCACGTAGACACCCTGGTTGGTTGGCGCCGAGGTGTCGAGCACCAGTGCGGCGCCGGCCGGCGGGATGCGGTCGATGTTCGCCACCGCATACTGTGTTACGCCGGATTGGTTGCCCGCCGCATCGGCAGCACGCGCGAACAGCACGCCGTTGCTGGACATCAGGACTGGTGCGCCATAGGCGACCCATTCCCCTTCTTCGCCAAGCCGCACCTCGCGCGTGGCAGCGTCGGCCGGGAACACGACCGTGACCGTCACGTCCTTGTTGGTCGGGTCGGTAATGTCGGCTGCGAACTGCGCATCAACCGGCGCCACGCGGTCGATATTGCTGACGACGTAGCTGGTTACCGGCGATACATTGCCTGCCGTGTCGATGCTGCGCGCATAGACGGTGGCGTTTTCGCCGACCACCAGCGGGCTGGTGTAGGGTTGCCAGGCGCCCGTTTCACCAAGGCGGACCTGGCGCAATGCTACGTTGGCCGGATAGGTAATGGCGAGTGTGACGTTGCCGCGGGTCGGATCCGTGACGTCGGCCGCGAAGCTGGCGCCCATCGGCGGGACCTTGTTGATGTTGCTGATGACCAGGCTGGCGACCGCCGACACATTGCCCACCGCGTCGGTACCGCGGGCGTAGACGGTGGTGTTGGCGGATACGACGACCGGCGCGGTATAAGGGCTCCAGGCTGCGCTGTCGCCCAGCTTGTATTCGGCCAGGGCCGCATCCGCCGGGTAGTAGATGGTGACGGTCACGTTCTGGTTGGTCGGCGTTGTCACGTCGGCATACAGGCCGGCCGGCGCCGGGGCGGTCTTGTCGACCGAGACCGTCACGGTGTGCTTAGGCTCAATATTGCCGGCCCAGTCCACGCTCCAGTATTGCAGCACATGCGCGCCGTCCGCACTGAGGACGATGCTGGGGCCGGTTTGCTGGGCGCCGCCATCGACTGTGTAGTAGGTCGCCTGCACGCCGGAGCCGGCATCGGTCGCGCTCAGGATCACGGTCGTATCCTTGCTCACGGTGCCGCCAGGGGCGTTGTCCGTGGTAACAGGCGGCGTGGTATCGGCGCCGTGCAGGGTGCCGTGCAAGCGCACCTCCGCCAGGTTGCCGAACCAGCCGGTGGCGTTGTAGATGCGGATGTAGCGGTAGGGGACGGCACTGGATACGGCAAACGTCTGCCAGTCCGCGGTTTGTGCGCCAGTGCCGGCAATCGTGGCCCAGTTGGTGTTGTCGTTGGAACCCTGGAACAGGACGCCTTTGGCACGGGCGAGCTGGTCCTGGCGCGCCACCATCTCGACACTGGCCAGGCTGACCTGGTTGCCGGATTTGAAGTCGAACACGATGAAGCTGCCGGTGCCGCCATTGGTGCTGCCGATACGGAAGTCCGAGAAGGTGGCGAGATTGCCGTCGAACAGGGTATCGACGTTGGCCTTGGTGGCTGCCGCAGTGTGATAGGAAGGCTGGGACGAATCGATCAGCGTGGCGATGGTGGAGATATTGCGGATCACGTCCGATTCATCCACCAGGTACAAGGCGCTGCCATCCGTGGTGGCCGTTGCCGGGTAGCCGGCTGTACCGTCCTGCTGCTGGTAGTTGACGGCAAAGCCCACATTGCCGGCCGCCACGCCTTGCGGCAGGGTAGCCGTGGCCGTGAAGTTGATATTGTCCACGGTCGACACGGTGGCCGTCACGCCCTGGATGGTCGTGCTGGCGTTCGTGATCGGTCCTTTGGCGGTGAACTTCAGCGTGACGGTGTTACCCGGAACAACGCGCTTGTTCGAGCTGGCCGCCGGGCTAAGCGATTGCGCCGAAGTGATCGAAACCGACATGATCTGCGCCGTCGATTTGGTCGTGCCGTACAGCCGCAGTTCCGCCATATTCCCGAACCACTGGCCGTTGTTGATGAAACGCAGGTAGCGGTAAGGCATGAGGTTGCCGACGGTGAGCGTTTGCCAGTCCATGGTATTGCCGGCCGCGTTGGTCAGGGTGTCCCAGCTTACGTTGTCGTTCGAGCCTTGCACCACGGTGCCGCTGATGCGGGAAGAATACTGGTCCTGGCGGGCGACCATTTCCACGCGCTCCAGGTTGACCGTGCCGCCGCCGCGAAAATCGAATTCCACCCAGCCGCCGCTTCCGCTGCCATTGAGGCGGTAGTCCGGAACGGTGCCCAGGTTGCTGTCGAACATGGCGTTGGCCATGTTGACCGCATCGGCGCCAGTGCGGCCGCTCGAATCGGTGACGGTGGTGACCGCGGTGACATTGCTGATCAGGTTAGTCTGGTCCGAAATGCTCAGGACCTTGCCGTCCGTGGTGAAGAAGGTCGGTTCGCCCGGAACGCCGGCAGCCGTCTTGTAGTTCAGCAGGAAGGCCACCTTGCCATAAGGCGCCGTGGTGTTGGCGACCCAGCTGGCGGTCCAGTTCAGGTTGTCCGGCGATGTTACCGTCGCTGCTTGGCCCTGGATGGTGACGTTGACATCGGTAATCGGCTCGGTCGACACGAAATTCAGCTTGATCGTATTACCGGGGATGACGCGGTTGCGCAGCGCCTGGTCGGACGTCATGGTCACTGAGGAAAGCACGTTGATCGTTTCGTAGCGGGCGCCGAAGATGTGGAATTCACCCAGCTCCAGCATGCTGCTCGATGGCTCGATCATCTGGATCTTAAGGAAGCGGTAGCGCTGGTTCTGCAGCTCGGGATCGACCGAGAGGGTTTGCATGTCTTCCGTCACCACGGTCAGGCCTGGCGTGAGCCTGGTCCAGTTGGTGTTGTCGTTGGAACCGTAAACCGTGGTACCGCCGATACGCTCCGGGAAACTGGTGCGCACCTGCAGGCCGAAGGCGCTGGCCGCTACCTTGAAGCTGGGGCCGAAGTCCAGGTAGTGGGTCTGGCTTTGCGCCCAGCAGAAGCAGATAAAACTGTCCGGCGTATTGTCCAGCGCATTCATGATGTTGCTGGGGGTGGTCGTGAAGGTGGACGCCACCAGCATACTGCTGTAATTGAGGCTACCGTCGGCAATGGTGGGGCTCAGTTGCTGCAGGCCGGCGACGGCCGCGCGCAGGGTCGCCAGCTTCTGGAAGAACACGGCGTCGGTCGCGCTTGAGATCACGCTTTGAATGTCGTTATAGGCTGCTTTATAGGCGCTCAGGGTTGAATTGATGTACGGGGCGCTTGGGTTGTAGCTGGCGATGACCGCATTGACCGCGGCCTGCCGATCCGCGCCCACCACGATGGTGACGCGCTTGCTGATGATGCTCGTGCCGTCTTTTGCCGAGACAATGAAGCTGTAGGTGCCGGCCTGGTTCGGCTGCCAGCTGAAGGCGCCGGTGCTGGTGTTGAAACTGGCGCCGTAGGGAAGGTTGTCGGCTTGGTAGGTCACCGTTGCGCTGGTGTTCGAATCGGTCGCGGCGAAACTGGCGGAGACGGGCTGGCTGGCGCCGGAGTAAGTGTAGGCGCTCGTATCGCCGCCGTCGCTGAAGCTTGGCCGGTTGAGGGCAATGCCGTTGATGTTGATGTGGTCGATGTCCACCGTGGTGCCGGCGCCCTTGATCGTGAGCGGCAGGAAGTCGCCCAGTACCATGGCGACATTGACGTACATCCACTGGCCGCCAGTATTCGGCAGCTGGACCGTATTGCCAGCGGCGTCCATGGTGGCGTTGCCGTTGGTGCGGACCTTGAAGGCGATATTGCTGCTGCCGCTGCTGCTGTTGCCGTAGCCGTAGACGGCAAGGGAGCTGCCGGCCTCCGTTGCCGTGGTCTCGATGTACGAACCGGTGCTGTCGGTCTTGACGACGGAGTTGCCGTCAAGCGGGGTAAAGCGCACGTCGACTTCTCGGTAAGGATCGATGATCCGCTTCACCAGGTAATTACCAGCTTCGGCAGCTCCTGCGGGTGGGATGAAGATCCAGAAGTCGCCGCCGCCGTCGCCGCCATCCCAGTTATAGTTGGTGCGGTTGGCGAACATGCGCGCGTAGTTTGGTGCGGCCTGCTCCACGTTCATGCCGCGCACGTACTTGTAGTAGTAATACATCTCCCAGGTATTCTGGGTCAGGCGGCCGCGGTAGCTGCCGGCAACCTTGTGATAGACAACGGTCGGGTTGCCATATTCGTCGGTATGCGAGGCGGTCGGAATCCAAGGGATCTCATAGCCCTGCATGAAGGCGCCGAACAGGTCGCCAACCTGCAAGATGCGGTCACCCAGGAATTCATAAGGGCCGACAGCATCCGGCCTGGTGGATGAGGTGCCATCGACCGGATCGACCTTGGTTCCCTGCGCCATCATGAAGCGCGCCAGGATTTGTGCGTTGGTGATGTCGCCGGCGCCGTGGGCCTGGTCGCGCCCCATTTCGACGTGCTGCACGGCGGGCGTGACTTCTTCGCCCGTGTCGTCGTTCCTGGTCACCAGCCGGAACAGGGCCTTGATGGCGCCGTTCTGGCCCTGGTCCTTGGCGGCCTTGTTCACCGTGAACCATTCGACGGTTTCGTCGTATTTGGCGCGGTTGCCGGTGAAGATCCAGCCCGACATGGCGCCGATCGTGGTGTACAGGTGCTGGTTCATGAAGCGATCGTGGCTGCTGTCATCCGTATAGATGGTCGGCAGTACAAAGTTGTTCACGAAGTTATTGGTATCGTCGGCTGTCCACGCCAGCGACGAAGTCTGGTAGCTGGTGTAGCGCAGGATTTCGGCTGCGCCCAACATGCGCTGCAGCGGAATGCCGGTGTGGATGTGGGCGTCGGTGTAGTAGGCGAACTGGCTCGGGTCCATCTGCCCATACAGGCGAATGATGCGCAGTGCGTTGGAGCGGTAGATCTCGTTGCCCGTCACGTAGTACAGGATGGCCTGGGTATAGGCGGTCAGCCCGTCGGCCACGAATGCCGATTCCACGCCCTGGCTATTTAAGCCGGGATAGCGCGGCTTGGTGGGGTCGGATGCATTGACGTTCTTGATGGAAGGCGCGGTGGCTGCTGAGCCTGACAGGAGCATCTGGTTGAAATAGGTGTTCCAGGGTTCTTTCTGCGCCCGCACCTGGGTGCGCATGTTTTCCAGCACGTCCTTGGTCAGGCCGACGCCCGGGTGTTTGAAGCCGCTGGAATCGATCGTTTCATTGATCGTCGGCTGATAACTGGTGGCGATGGTGGTGATGTCCGCCGCTTGCGCAGCGCCTCCCGCCATTCCAAATGCAACAACAATGGACAGGACACGCAATAACGCATCCTGAGGCCGCAACTTCCTCATCGTTCTTCTCCTCATTCCTTTTTTGATATCGATAACACGCTTCTGCGAGCTTCTTCAAGGTAGTCCACTATTCGTGGAGATACCTATGCTTTTTTTCGTGTTTTCAATAACAAATTTCGCGTGAGGGCTTAGAACAGCAAGGCCCAGGCGATCAGCCCTGACAATATAAAGAAGGGGAAGGAGTACAGGTGGAACCGTAGCCACAAGCCGCGCTCGGGAGCCATGCGCAAAGCGATGATGTTGGCCAAAGAACCAATCGCCAGGCCGAAACCGCCGGCGTTGACGCCGTATGCGATCACCTTGTAGGCGGTTGAATACTGGACCAGCAGGATCGTCGCCGGCACATTGCTGATTACCTGGGATCCGAACAGGGCCGACAGGAATAGTTCGAACTGGGAGTAATGAGGGATTGCTTCCACCCAGTGCTGGACGACGTTCAACTGTGTCAGCAAGCGGATGTCGATGAACATCAGAATGAACACCAGGATCAGGGACCAGTCGACTTTTGCGATGATCTGGCGGCAAACCAGCAGCACGGTGATCGCCACGCCCACCAGGCCCCAGCCGGCATAGTCCATTTCGACCACCACCAGGAAAGCGAGATAGAGCAGGGCGCAAGTCCTGAGCAGGCCGACATGGTAGGCCGCTGGATCGTCCTTCAATTCGGCGTGGATGGTCTGCTTGGGGAAGCAGAACCAGGTCGCCAGCAGCAGCAAGGCGAAAACCGCCAGCGCGAGCGGCGCCATTTGCCAGGTGAAATCGGCGAAGTAGAGGTGCGAGCGCTGCCACAGCAGGATGTTCTGTGGATTGCCGATCGGCGTCAGCAAGGAACCCGCATTCACTGCCAGCGCTTCAAATATCACCAGGCGGCCGATTGGCAGGCCGCCGATGCTGGAAAGGCCGACGGTAAGCGGCACGACGATGAAGAGCGCGATGTCGTTGGTCAGCACCGTCGACAGCAGGGTGGACGCGGTCACCAGGAAGATCGCCAGCACGCGTTCCTGTTGCAGGCGGTTGATGATGATGCGGCCCAGGTGCTCCAGGTAGCCGCTCGCCTCGATGCCGGTGGTCAGCAGCAGCATGCCGGCGAGCGTCGCAATGGTCTTCCAGTCCACCCAGCTTCGATATTCGGTGAGCGGATGCGGCGACATTGCGGACAGGACGATGGCCACGGCCAGCAGCAGGTGCATCAGGCGGTCGCGCAGGAAAGGCTGGCAGATTTTTCTGATGAAGGAAGGGGGCGCGGCTGATTCGTTCGTTTCAAGCATGGATTCTTTTTTCGTTGTGAGGCGGCATGCAGGCCATACCCAGACATGATATCAGGCCGGCAGGCAGGCGGCCCTCATGCGAAATATCGTTCCCCCTCTTGGTGACTTTCGCAATTGCCTTGCCCGTGGCGACGCTTGCACAATCGTTGATATTTCTGAAAGACCGCTATGAAATCACCTATGCAGCGTGCGCATGCGATGGCAGCAGGGCTGTTGTTGGCAGCGTCAATCTCGATCCCCGCAATTCCCGCAGTGGCACAAGCCGCAGCGGAAACCCCGTCCGGCCAGTCGGCGCAGGCGTCACGCATCGACTGGTGGCGGCAGGCGCGTTTCGGGATGTTCATTCACTGGGGGCTGTATGCGGTGCCGGGCCGCGGAGAGTGGGTGCAGTGGAATGAGAAGATTCCGGTAGGCGAATATGCAAAGCTGGCCGACCAATTCAAGCCCGCCAATTTCAACCCCGATGACTGGGCGCAGCTCGCAAAAGCGTCCGGCATGAAGTATATGGTGATGACTTCGCGTCACCATGATGGGTTTGCCATGTTCGACGATGGCGATAACCCGTTCACGAGCGTGAATAGCGCTGCACATCGCGATTTTGTCGCTGACTATGTGAAGGCGGTGCGCAAGGCCGGCCTTGGCGTCGGTTTGTACTATTCGCCGCTGGACTGGCGCTACCCGGGATTCTTCTTCCCTGACCTGCAGCGTGAAAGCGCGGAGGCGATGCGCAGCCAGTACCACCGGCAGGTTGAAAAGCTGATGTCCAACTATGGAAAGATCGACGTGCTGTGGTTTGACGGCGGCGAGGCGGACTGGCTGAACTTCGGCGGCGACTGGGATGGCGCGGAATGGGGCGTCGGTTGGAAAAAGCGTCCGGGCGGACAGCATTACAAGGGTGGGTTCAGCTGGCGCTCGGAAGAGGTGTACGCAAAAATGCGAAAGCTGCAGCCTGACGTCCTGGTCAACGGCCGCGCCGACATGGCGGAAGATTTTCATTCGCGTGAAGGCGACGGTGCGCTGGGCGATTACGACGACCGTCACCCATGGGAGCTGTGCACGACTATCGCAGGTGCATGGGGCTACCAGCCGAACATGAAACCGAAACCACTGAAGCATTACATTCAGCTCCTGGCCAATGTCGCGGGGCGTGATGGCAATCTCCTGCTGAATGTGGGGCCGGCGCCGGATGGCCGGATCGATCCGGACCAGGCGCAGCGCTTGCGAGAGATTGGTGGATGGCTTGGCAAGTATGGCCAGAGTATCTACGGCACGCGCGGCGGTCCATTCCTGCCGGGCGAATACGGAAGTTCCACGCGCAGCGGAAATACGATTTATCTCCACGTCATGAACTGGCCCGGCGAAAAGCTGGTGCTGCCAGCAATTCCCGCCAAGATTATGCGGGCAAAGCTGCTTGCCGGTGGGGCGGTGAGCTTCCGCCAGTCAGTAGCCGGAATTGAAGTGACGGTGCCTGCCGGCGCCCGCGACCCGATCGACACAGTGGTTGCCCTGCAAATCGATGCGCCGGCTGCCGGCATTCCGGTGCGGTAATTACGTGTGAAATATCGTTCCATTCCTTGGTGAATTTGAGAATTGCGTGCCTGGTGTCACGCCTTGCACAATCATTGCAAGACGTATCAAGAACACAAGGAGCCGTGTCATGCAACGAATGGGAATGGTAATCGGGGTCGCCGCTGAAAAAATCGCGGAGTACAAGGAGCTTCATGCGGCAGTCTGGCCGCAAGTGCTGGCGACCCTTCAGAAAGCCAATGTGCGCAATTACACGATCTTCCTGCGCGAGCCGGAGAACCTGCTGTTCGGCTATTGGGAATACCACGGCGCCGATTTTGACGCGGATATGCAAATGATCGCGGCCGATCCGGAAACCCAGCGCTGGTGGACTTTCTGCGAGCCTTGCCAGGAGCCTTTGACCAGTCGTGCCGAAGGTGAGCATTGGGCCATGATGCCTTCCGTATTCCACATGGATTGAAAGGAAGCTGCCATGTCCAATACTCCATCACCAAGCGCACCGCGCCTTCTGCTGATGTCGCCCGAAGACAATTGCCTGATCGCCCGCACACAGCTGGCTGCGGGGGAAGTCGTGACGATCGATGGCGCACTGGTTGCGCTGCGCGAAGACATCCCGCTGGGCTACAAAGTGGCCCGCACGGCGCTGCGGCCTGGTGACAAGGTGCTGCGCTACGGCGCCGTGATCGGCAGCGCCACCGCCTCGGTCGCGCCGGGCGCCATGCTTCACACGCATAACCTGGCCAGCGATTACATCCCTACCTACACATTGGGCCCCGATGCCCATGCCTTTATCGGAAGCAGCCACTGATCATGAGCACCACTATGCCTGCACTGTCGGGTTACCCGCGCGCCGATGGCCGCAAGGGCATCCGCAATATTGTCGCTGTTGCCTACACCGTAGAATGCGCTCACCACGTGGCGCGCCTGATCGTCAATGCTTTCCCGGGACAGGAAGTGCACCTGATCGGTTTTCCCGGCTGCTATCCGAACGAATACGCGGATACGATGATGAAGCGCCTGGTGACCCACCCGAACGTGGGCGCCGCGCTGATCGTTTCGCTGGGCTGCGAAAGTTTTAACCGCAGCGGTTTGCAGGAGGAAGCTGCCGCCAGCGGACGCCCGGTCCACACCATTACCATCCAGCAGAACCGTGGCACGCGCACCAGCGTGGCGGACGGCGTGGAGTGGGTGCGCTGGGCATTGGATTCGCTGGCGCCGCAGCAGCGCGTGCCGATGGCGGCTGAAGAACTTGTTGTGGCCACTATTTGCGGCGGCTCGGACAGCACCAGCGGCATCACCGCCAATCCCGCCGTCGGCGTGGCGTTCGACCAGCTGGTTGCTGCCGGCGCAGCCTGCATCTTCGAAGAAACCGGTGAACTGGTAGGCTGCGAATTCCATATGAAACGCCGCGCCGCCACGCCGGAACTTGGCGATGCGATTGTGGCTTGCGTGGACAAGGCAGCCCGCTATTACACGGTGCTGGGTCATGGCAGCTTTGCCCCCGGTAATGCGGACGGCGGCTTGACCACGCAGGAAGAGAAATCGCTGGGTGCTTACGCCAAGAGTGGTGCATCGCCGATCAACGGCATCCTGAAGCCGGGCGACCAGCCCGCGACCGGCGGCCTGTACCTGCTGGACGTGGTGCCGGATGGCGAAGTGCGTTTCGGTTTCCCGAATATTTCGGACAATGCGGAAATCGTCGAACTGATTTCCTGCGGCGCCCATTTGACGCTGTTCACCACAGGGCGCGGCTCCGTGGTCGGTTCTGCGATTGCCCCAGTGATCAAGGTTTGCGCCAACCCGGCCACCTACGAACGCCTGTCCGAAGACATGGACGTGAACGCTGGCCGCATCCTCACCGGCGAGGCTTCGCTCCAGCAGGTAGGCAGCGAAATCGTCGATCTGGTGGCGCGCGTGGCGAACGGCGAGCAAAGCTGCTCGGAAGCGCTGGGCCACCAGGAATTCATCCTGACCTACAAGCACTTCGAGCCGTCCGGCCCGGGATGCTTTCCTTTGAAGCAGGCTTGATATGGGCGTTGCAAGCGATACGCGCAAGCTGCCTCGCTGCGGCATAGAGCTGACCGCGATGGGGCTGGGTTGCGCCCAGCTTGGCGGCCTGTACCAGGCCATGAGCGACGACGAGGCGCAAGCCATCGTCGATACGGCGTGGGAGGCGGGCATCCGATATTTCGATACCGCGCCTTATTACGGCTATACGCTGTCCGAACGCCGCCTGGGTAATGCCTTGTGCGAGCGTGAGCGCGACAGCTTTGTGATCAGCACCAAAGCCGGCCGCCTGATGCATCTGGATGCTGGTGTGCAGCCCGGCGAGAACGGCTGGGCCAAGCCTTTGCCGTTCCGCCCGTATTTCGACTATACCTACGAGGGCATCATGCGCTCGCATGAGGATAGCCTGCGGCGCATGTGCCTGGATCGCATCGACATCCTTTATGTGCACGATATCGGCCAGGCGACGCACGGGGCACTTCATAAACATTTCTGGAAGCAGTTGACGCATGGCGGCGGCTTCCGCGCGCTGACCCGGTTGCGAGACGGTGGCAGCGTGGGCGCCATCGGCCTTGGTGTCAACGAATGGCAGGCGGTGGCCGATGCGATGGAGGCTTGCGATCTCGACTGCGCGCTGCTGGCGGGGCGCTACACCTTGCTGGAGCAGGCGGCACGCGAACCGTTGCTGGACAAATGCGCCGAACGCGGGGTTGGCATCGTGATCGGCGGGCCGTTCAATTCCGGCATCCTGGCTGGCTCCCGGAAATTCAATTACGAAGATGCGCCGGCCGCGGTTATCTCCCGCGTCGAAGCCATCGAGGCCGTCTGCCGGGCGCATGGGGCGCCGATCCAGGCGGCCGCCTTGCAGTTCCCCATGGCCCATCCGGCGGTGGTGTCGTGCGTGGCTGGCGCCCATAATCCCGAGCAGTTGCGGCAAAACGCCGCCTGGTTTGCGCAATCCCTGCCGGAAGAATTGTGGCAGGAGCTGGTCCGCCGCGGCCTTGTGGACCGTCACGCGCCGACATCGCAAACGGCCTGAAACACCGAACTCTTTTTTATCCGACGTACTAAGGAATACCATGAAATTGCTGCGATTCGGCCCCAAGGGCTTTGAGAAACCAGGCCTGCTCGATGCGAAGGGCACCATTCGCGACCTGTCCGGCATGCTGCCCGACCTGACTTCGGAGCATCTTAGCCGCACCTTGCTGGACAAACTGGCCTCGGTCGATCCGGCCAGCATGCCTGCGGTGGAAGGCGCTGTACGCATGGCGCCGATTGTCGCGGACATCGGCAAGATGATTTGCGTTGGTCTGAACTATTCCGACCACGCGGCGGAATCGGGCATGGACGTGCCGTCCGAGCCGGTGCTGTTCTCCAAGGCGACCAACGCCATCATGGGTTGCAACGATGCGGTTGTGCTGCCGCGCGACTCCGTCAAGAGCGACTGGGAAGTGGAGCTGGGGGTGGTGATCGGCACGCGTGCCCGTTACGTGGAAGTCGAAGATGCGCTGGACTATGTGGCCGGTTATTGCGTGGTCAACGACCTGTCCGAGCGCGAGTACCAGCTCGAACGCGGCGGCACCTGGGACAAGGGCAAGGGTTGCGACACCTTCGGCCCGGTCGGCCCATGGCTCGTGACGGCCGATGAAGTGCCCGATCCTCAAAACCTCGACATGTGGCTGGAGGTGAACGGTAAGCGCTACCAGAGCGGCAATACCCGCACGATGGTATTCACCGTTGCGCAGTTGGTGAGCTATATCAGCCGCTTCATGACGCTTAACCCGGGCGATGTGATCAGCACCGGTACTCCGCCCGGCGTTGGCTTGGGCCAGAAGCCGGAGCCGGTCTACCTGCGCGCGGGCGACCGCATCGCGCTGGGCATCGAGGGCCTGGGCCAGCAGAACCAGACGGTGCACGCCTGGGACCCGGCGCTGATCGACGGCTAACGAAAAAGACAAATTCCCCACGGAGACACCAGCCATGAGCGAAGCCGACAAGCGTCAGAGTTACACCTTTGCCTTTGCGATGATTACCTCGCTGTTTTTCATGTGGGGATTCGTCCATAACCTCGATCCAATCCTGATACCGCACCTGCGGCGCTCGTTCAGCCTGACCGTACTGCAATCGGCGCTGGTGGACTCGTCGGTCTTCATTGCCTATTTCCTGATGGCGCTGCCGGCGGGGATGCTGATCCGGCGCGTAGGCTACAAGTGGTCGATGATCTTCGGCTTACTGCTGTTTGCGATCGGCGCACTGATGTTCGTTCCGGCCGCACAGACGCACCGGTATGCCTTCTTCCTGGGGGCCTTGTTTATCATCGCTTGTGGGCTGACCGTGCTCGAAACGGCGGCTAATCCTTACATCTCCATGCTGGGCCGGCCGGACCTCGCCGTGCAGCGCCTGAACCTCGCGCAATCGTTCAACGGACTCGCAGCTACGCTGGCGCCGATTGTCGGCGCCCGGGTGATCCTGGTCCAGGGCGTCTCCGACGCGGAATTGCAGGCGATGCCGGAGAACCTGCGACAGGCTACGCTGGTGGCGGAAGCGGCCAGCGTAAAGGGACCGTACATCGTGATCGCCATGGTCATCATGGTGATTGCCGTGATTTTCTATTTCCTCAAGCTGCCTGCGCGCGATGCTTCGGCCGAACAGGCCGAGGAATCGACGGGCGCCGCGTTGGCGCGGGCAATGCGCAAGCCGGCCATCCGCCGCGCCGCGATTGCACAGTTCTTCTATGTGGGAGCGCAGGTCTGCGTATTCAGCTTCTTCATCCTGTTCGCGTCGCAGGCGGCAGGGGTGTCGCAGATCGCCGCCGCCGATTACCTTGGCTGGGGCTGCGGGCTGGCCTTTGTCAGCGGCCGCTTCGCCGGCACCTACCTGATGAAATATATCGCTTCGGCGCGTCTGCTCCTGGGCTACGCACTGGCGTGCGTGGTGTTGTCCGCCGTCGCCATGTTCTCGCACGGCCTGCTCAGCGTAGGCGCGGTGATTGGCATTGCATTCTTCATGTCCATCATGTTCCCGACCATCTTCGCGCTGGGTATCCATGACGCCGGCGCCGATACCGAGATGGGCAGCAGCTTGATCATCATGAGCATCGTGGGCGGCGCGATCTTGCCGCTGCTGTTCGGCTATATCAGCGATGCGACCCATAATCTTCAATACGGCTATGCCGCTCCCTTGTTGTGCTTCCTGGTGATCGCGTGGTTTGCGCGGGCGGTGGAAAGGGAACAGCGGCAGCAAGTAGCCATTCCCTCCGACGGAGCATTGCAACATGTTTGAACTGAATCAGAAGAAGGCCGTCGTCACCGGCGGCGGCAGCGGCATCGGGCGCGCGATCGCGCTGCTGTTCGCGCGCCAGGGCGCCCAGGTGCATCTGGTCGACGTCAGCGACGAGGCCTGCACCCAGGTGGCCGCTGAAATCCATGCGGCGGGCGGCGAAGCTCTGGTACACACCTGCGACGTAACGCAGCAGGCTGCGGTGAAGGAGGTCTTCGCCGCCATCGGGCCGCTCGACATTCTGGTTAATAACGCCGGCGTGGCGCATATCGGAAAGGCGGACAATACTTGCGAAGCGGACTTCGACCGCATCATCAACGTCAACGTGAAAGGCGTCTATAACTGCCTGCACGCCGCCATTCCGCATATGCGCGAAATGGGCGGCGGCGCAATCGTCAACATGGCGTCGGTGGCGGCGTGGGTGGCGGTTGCAGAGCGGTTTGCCTACTCCACGGCGAAGGGTGCCGTCATGGCGATGACCTTGTCCGTGGCGAAGGATTATATCCAGGACGGTATCCGCTGCAATTCGATTTCGCCAGGCCGCGTTCACACGCCGTTTGTGGACGGTTTCCTGGCCCGCCAATACCCGGGCAGGGAAGCGGAGATGTTCGAACGCCTGTCCAAGACCCAACCGATTGGCCGCATGGCGCAGCCGGAAGAAGTGGCAGCGCTGGCCCTGTACCTGTGTTCCGAAGCGGCATCATTCATTACCGGCAGCGATTACCCGATCGATGGCGGATTTATCACACTGAACTCATGAAACCAAATTTGACCTCCATTTCGGCTGCCGTTGCAGCCGTGCTCCTGCCAGCGGCCTTTGCCACGGCAGCTCCCGCAACCGTCACTTCGCCGGATGGGCGCATTGCGATCCGGATTTCGGAAGACGCGAGCCACTTCACAGTTGCGCGCGGTGGAAAGACCTTGATCGCATCTTCGCCCCTGGGCCTGGAGTTCGATGGCGCAGCAGATTTCGGCGCATTGGCACTGGACTCCCGCCACGACATCAAGGTCGACCGCCGCATCCCTCTGGTCGCGACCAAGGTTGCATCGGCGCGTGACCACTATCGCGGCGCCACCCTGGCGTTCAAGGAGCGCGAGGGTGCCGGCCGGCGCCTGCTGATCGATGTGCGGGCATATGACGATGGCGTGGCGTTCCGCTACCGCATCGATACCGCCGAAGCAGTGCGACTGCGCGGCGAACGTACGGCGTTTGTTCCGGCCGGCGATCAGGAATGCCTGGTGTCGCTTGCGGACGGGGCGCATGAGGTGCCTTTTGAGAACGTGAAAGTGTCCCAATTGCGTGCGGGCCAGGCTTACGATGTGCCGGTAGTCTGCAGCGTGCCAGAAGCGAAGACCACCTATGCGATCACCCAAGCTAATCTCACAAGCTATACCGGCGCTGCGCTGGTGCCGGAAGGCGGCGGGCTGCGTGTGCGCCTCTCCGCGCCGCCTAAGCGCCCGACACCGGCCTTTGTGTCGCAGGCCGGACTGACGACAGCCTGGCGCGCAGTCATGATCGGCAACCGTGCGGGAGACCTGATTGGTTCGAACCTGATCGGCAACTTGAATCCTGCGCCGGAGGGTGACTTCAGCTGGGTGCGTCCCGGAAAGGCGGCGTGGGACTGGTGGTCGGGTCCCCTGGTCGGCATGAAGCCCGACATGGCCAGCTACAAGCGCTTCATCGACTTCGCGGCGGCATCCGGCTTCCCGTATTACCTGATCGACGCTGGCTGGGCATCCGGTCCCGGCGGGTGCTGCGATGCCAATCCGGCCACCGATGTCACACGCGCTGCGGACGGCATCGATATACCGGAACTGGTGCGCTATGCGAAAGGCAAGGGCGTCGAACTGATGCTTTGGGCGCACTGGGAGCACGTCGCGCCGCGCATGGACGAAGTGCTCGACACCTATGCCCGCTGGGGCATCAAGGGCGTAAAGATCGACTTCATGAACCGCGATGACCAGGATGTGGTTGCGTTCTACCAGCGCGTGGCGGAAGCGACGGCCAAGCGCCACCTGCTGCTGGACCTGCACGGCGCCTACGTGCCTGCCGGCTTGCAGCGAACCTATCCCAACTTCATCACCCAGGAAGGCGTGATGGGCGCGGAATGGAACAAGATGAACGACAAGATCACGCCGCACCACAACCTGATGTTGCCATACACGCGCATGCTGGCCGGTCCACTGGATTACACGCCCGGCGGCTTCGACAACGCCACGCCGGCGACCTACAAGGTACGCGAAGTGAATCCGATGACGCAGTCCACCCGCGGCCAGGCCCTGGCGATGTATGTGGTCTATGACAGCCCGCTCCAGATGGTATCCGGCGAGCCGGAGCGGTACCGCGACGCTGCTGGCTTCGACTTTATCCAGCGCGTGCCGACAGCCTGGGATGAAACCCGTTTCCTGTCGGGCGTGCCGGGGCACGATATCGTGCTGGTGCGGCGCCAGGGTAGCAGTTGGTATCTCGGTGCGATGACAGCGGATGAAGGCCGTGTCGAGCAGGTATCACTGCGCTTCCTGCCGCCTGGACGCTACCGCGCCGCGGTGTGGGAAGACGGCGCCACGCCGAACGAACTGAAACGCGCCGTGCGCGAAGTAAAAGCGGGTGATGTGTTGCCGCTGCGGCTTGGCACTGCGGGCGGTGCGGCAGTAATCCTCGAACCGGTAGCAGCAAAGTAAGGGAACTGAAATGAAGACAGTTGTATGCCAGGCGCCAGGTGAGTTGCGCATGAGAGAAGTGCCGGTTCCGGTCCCCGGTCCGGGCGAAGTGCTGGTGCGGGTGCGCCGTATTGGCTTGTGCGGCACGGACATGCATATTTTCCGCGGCACCCAGCCATTCCTGCAGTATCCACGCGTGATGGGACATGAACTGTCGGGTGAAATCGTCAGTGCGCCGGATGGTTCCGGCCTGGCGGCCGGCGACCAGGTCTACGTCATGCCTTACCTGTCGTGTGGAAGCTGCGTTGCCTGCCGCAAGGGTAAGACCAATTGCTGCACGAATATCAAGGTGCTGGGTGTGCACCGCGACGGCGGCATGGCGGAATACCTGGCGCTGCCGGCGCAATTCGTGTTCAAGACCGACGGCATTTCGCTCGACGAGGCGGCAATGCTGGAATTCCTGGCAATTGGCGCGCATGCAGTACGCCGTGGCGCGGTCAAGGAAGGGCAGTGCGTGCTGGTGGTGGGCGCCGGGCCTATCGGCCTGGCCGCCATGCTGTTCGCCCGTTTGAACGGTGCAATCGTGACCGTGCTCGATACCCGCGAGGACCGGCTGGCGTTCAGCCGCGACGTCCTCAAGGCGCCACACACGGTGCTGGTGGGCGAGGGCGACAAGGATGTGTTGTCGGCGCTGACCGAGGGCGAGTTCTACGACGTGGTGTTCGACGCCACCGGTAATGTCAAGGCGATGGAGCGCGGCCTGGAATTTGTCGCGCACGGCGGCACCTATGTGCTGGTATCGATCGTGCTGGACCGGATTTCCTTCGCCGACCCTGAATTCCACAAGCGCGAAACCAATCTGTTGGGCAGCCGCAACGCTACTGCCGACGACTTCCGTGCGGTGCTCGACGCGATGAAGGCTGGCCTGGTGCCGACGGTGCTGATGAACACTCATCGCACCACGCTGGATGGTTTTATCGACGTCCTGCCGCAGTGGATGGACCCGGCCAGCGGCGTGATCAAGGCCATCGTCGAGGTGTAAATGCATCCGATTCTTCAATTCGGTACCAGCCGCTTCCTGCAGGCGCACGTTGACCTGTTCATCGGCGAGGCGCTGGAAAGCGGCAATGCCCTGGGTCAGGTCACGGTGGTGCAGACCACCAGCAGTACCGAGAGTGCGCGCCGGGTGGCCGCTTTCAAGGATGCCGGCGGCTATCCAGTCATCATTCGCGGCTGGCAGGACGGGGCTCCGTACCAGCGCACGCAGCAGGTCACGGCGGTTGGCGATGCACTACAGACCAGCCGTGAATGGCCTCGCGTGGTGGCCGCAGCCGCAGCAGCGCAGGTGATCGTATCGAATACGGGCGACAGAGGCTACGAGTTGAGCGCTGCCGACGACGCGCGCCTGCTGGAAGGTGGCCCGGCGCCGCAAAGCTTCCCTGCCAAGCTGCTGGTGCTGCTGCACGCCCGTTACCAGCTCGGGGCGGCGCCGATTACGCTGATGCCGTGCGAACTGATTGCCAATAACGGCAGTGTGCTGCGAGACGTGGTGCTTGGGCTGGCGCGCAGCTGGAGCATGGACAGCGCTTACCTTGCATGGCTGGAGCATTCCTGCGTCTGGGTCAATTCGCTGGTGGACCGCATCGTGTCGCAGGCACTTGAGCCGGCCGGTGCGGTGGCCGAACCGTATGCCTTGTGGGCCATCGAATCGCAGCCGGGTATGGTCCTGCCATGCACCCACCCGCAGATCGTGGTGACTGACCGGCTGGAGCCTTATGAGCGGCGCAAGCTGCTGATGCTGAACCTGGGCCACACTTTCCTGGCCGAGCAATGGCTGGCGGCAGCACGTCCGGCCGATGAGACTGTGCGCGAGGCCATGGCCGACCCCGCACTGCGCGCTGAACTGGAAGCGCTTTGGGAGGAGGAAGTGCTGCCACTGTTCGCAGCGCTGGGGGAGGGGGACGTGAGCCGTGCCTACCTGGCGCAAGTCAGGGACCGCTTCTGCAATCCTTTCCTCGACCATCGTCTGGCCGATATCGCCCAAAACCACGAGGAAAAGAAGCGCCGCCGCCTGCAGCCCGCACTGGACCTGGCCGCTGAATTGGGGCTTGAACTGCTGCAATTGCGTTTGCGTGCGGCCATGGGGCAAGGCGTAGCTGCATGAAGCGCATCGACTCCCACCAGCATTTCTGGCGCCTGGCTGCACGCGCTGGAGCTTGGCCGCCGCCGCAACTGGAGGCAATCTACCGCGACTTCTATCCGGAAGACCTCGGAGCGCTGCTGCACCAGAACGGCGTGGCCGCTACTGTGCTGGTGCAATCCATGCCGAATGAGAGCGACACGCACTTCATGCTGGACCTGTCCGACCGCTACAGCTTTATTGGCGCTGTTGTCGGTTGGACCGACCTGAAGGCACGCGCCGCGCCGGAGAGGATCGCGGCGTTGGCGCAGCACCCTCGGCTGCGGGGGCTGCGCCCCATGCTGCAAGACCTGGACGATGACCGCTGGATCGCCGACCCGGCCCTTGCGCCGGCAGTGGAGGCCATGCTGGAGCACGGGCTGCGTTTCGACGCGCTGGTCCTGCCGCGCCACCTGCCGGCACTGCTGGAATTTGCGCGCCGCTTCCCGGAACTGCCAATCGTAATCGACCACCTGGCCAAGCCGGTCATGCAGGGCGAGCCGGAGATGCGGTGGCTGCGGGATATGGAGCTCCTGGCGGCTGAGCCGCATGTGCATTGCAAGCTGTCCGGGATGGTGACCGAGGCCGGTCCCGAATGGACCGTTGGGCAATTGCAGCCCTACACCCAATATATCCTGCGGGTCTTCGGCCCGGAGCGTGTGCTGTGGGGCAGCGACTGGCCCGTACTCAGGCTGGCCTCCGACTACGGCGCGTGGGTGGATGCCAGCGAAGCGCTTTTGGCACATCTGAGCGAAGCGCAGCGGCAGGCGGTGTTTGGCCTGAATGCACAGCGCTTCTATGGAATCGGGAAGCCGGGGAATCATGATGCCCAATGATGCAGCCAGGAGCGAGGTCCGAATGTATCGGCTGGTAGCGGAGCGGATCCAGCGGCTGATCGAGGAAGAGGGCCTGGACGCTGGTTCGAGGCTTCCAGCGGAGCGGGACCTGGCCGCCAGGCTGGGTGTCAGCCGCGCGTCGCTGCGGGAAGCTTTTGTCGCGCTGGAGATCAGCGGTGAAATCGAGGTGCGCGGCGGTTCGGGAGTGTATGTCGCCCGGCGGCGCGAACCGGCTGTTATTGACCCTGAAGCTGGGCCCGGACCATTCGAAGTGCTGGCAGCGCGCCGCTTGATTGAGGCGGAAGTAGCGGCAAGGGCTGCCCGCAATGCAACCGATGCCTCCCTGGACGCGATCCTGGCGGCCGTGATCGACATGGAGCGCACCTACGCGGATCCCGCCAGCCATGAGGCGTCGGACCGCAACTTCCATCTGGCCCTGGCCCGTGCGGCCGGCAATTCGGCGCTGGTGGCGGTAGTAGAATACCTGTGGGACCAGCGCGGCGCCATGGCGCATCGCCTCAAGCATCATTACCGCACCGAAGAACTGGGCGAGGCCACGCTGGCCGACCACCGGGCTGTATTCGCGGCCGTTGCGGCGCGCGACGAGGCTGGTGCGCGACAGGCCATGCGTGCGCATCTGGCGCGCGTGCACCGGACCTTGTCCGGCGGCTCCTGATGCCTTCGGGCGCTTTACGAATTCGGCCAACTGCAACAACGATTTAACTCAAGCCGCGCCGCTGTAGCAGTGCGTCGGCTTTGTTTCCTATATGTTTTGAATACCTGCCGCTGATATTGGCGGGCAGGGGTTGTTCAATTCAATTGGGAGACAATAATATGAAGTGGATCAGATCAGCGCTCTGCATGGCTGCGGCCAGCGGAGCGATGGCGATGGCGGTACAGCAGCCCGCTGCCGCCTATAGTTGGGACACCGTCGCCATGGGCGGCGGTGGCTTCGTTTCGGCGATCATTCCAAGCAAGACCGAATCCGGCGTGGTGTATGCGCGCACCGACGTCGGCGGGGCATTCCGCTGGGACAATGCGAACGGTCGTTGGGTGTCGATGCTGGACTGGGTGTCGGATGACCAGACCGGCTACCTTGGTGTGGAAGCGCTGGCCATTGACCCCAAGAGCGCGCGCAACGTCTACATGCTGGCAGGGACCAGCTATTTCAATGGCGGAAAAACCGCCATCCTGCGCTCGAACGATTACGGCGCCACGTTCACCACAATTGATACGACCAGCCAGTTCAAGGCGCACGGCAACGGCATGGGTCGCCAGTCCGGCGAGCGCCTGGTAGTCGATCCTGGTTCCAGCAATGTGCTGTACGTGGGCACGCGCTGGAATGGTCTGTTCAAGAGCACCAATTCCGGTTCCAGCTGGTCGCAGGTGACTTCGCTGAACGTGACCACGACGCCGAACGACAACGGCATCAGTGTCGTGATGGCAGATCCGTCCAGCGTGTCGGGCGGCGTGGCGCAGCGCCTGTTCGTGGGTGTGTCGCGCTACGGTTCGGTGGGCGCAAACTTCTACCGCAGCGATAACGCGGGCGCTTCCTTCTCGGCCGTGTCGGGTGCTCCTTCGGGCTTGATGCCGCAGCGCGCCGCGTTCGACGGCAGCGGCAACCTGATCGTCACCTATGGCAACGGCGCCGGCCCGCATGGCAACCAGTCGGGAACGGAGCCAATGGATACCGGCGCGATCTGGAAGTATACGATCTCGAACGGGGCCTGGACCAATATCACGCCGTCCGGCGTGACGCGCGCGTTCAGCGGCATCAGTGTGGATCCGAACAATTCCCAGCACCTGGTGGCATCGACGGTCAACATGTATGCCGCACAGGGAAGCAATTGGGGCGACCATTTCTATACGTCGAATAACGGCGGCGCCAGCTGGGTTGATGTTGTCTCGCGCGGCTATGCCCTGGATACCGGCGGCATCAGCTGGATCGCCGGCTCCTCGATCCACTGGGCCGGCACCGTGGCTTTTGACCCGTTCAATACGAAAACCGTATGGGTCACTTCGGGTAACGGCATTTTCAGGACCAGCGACATTGACGCTGCGACCACCACCTGGACTTTTGTGACAAAAGGCCTGGAGGAGACGGTGCCGCTGAATATCAACAGCATCGCCGGCGGACCGGTGCTGTCGGCGCTGGGCGACGTTGACGGCTTCCAGCACTACAACACCTTCACATACACCAACCCGATGTATTCACCGCGAATGGGTACCACCACTGGCCTGGCCGTGGCGGACGCCAACACCAGTATGGTGGTGCGTGTCGGTAACAATATGTACACGTCGGCCAATGGCGGGACCAATTGGTCACAGGTGTCGATGAACGGCAGCAAAGGCCAGGTTGCCCTGTCGGCCAGCGGCGCTGCGCTGCTGCATAGCCCGGAAAATTCGACGACGACCTACCGTTCGACCAATATGGGCGGAAACTGGTCGGCGGTAGGTGGCCTGGGCGTCAACAATGCGCGTCCGGTTGCCGATCCTTCCAATGCCAGCAAGTTCTACGTGTACAGCCCGAGCGATGGCAGCTTCATGATCAGCACCGACGGCGGCGCATCGTTCTGGAAGTTCAATACCCTGGCCACCTGGGGTTCGGACGCGATCCGCGCTGCACCGGGCCGGGAAGGCGATATCTGGGTGCCGCTCTATGGCGGTGGCCTGGCACGCACCACCAGCTCGGGATGGCAGTTCAGCAACCTCTCCAATGTGTCGTACTGTGCCGCCGTGGGCTTCGGCAAGGCGGCCACCGGTGCGACTTATCCGACGGTCTTCATCTGGGGAACGGTCGGCGGCGTGCGCGGCGTGTTCCGTTCGACCGATGCCGGCGCCAACTGGACCCGCATCAATGACAATGCTCACCAGTACGGCGGCATTGGCAACGGAAAGTTCATCGTTGGCGACATGAACACCTTTGGCGTGGTGTATATGAGCACCGTGGGCCGTGGTATCGTGGTCGGCCGGCCATAAGAAGTTCCGATCACGGCGAGCCGTGACGTAGGAATGAAAATGAAAGCGGCGGGGAAGCATTCACCCGCCGCTTTTTCTTTATCTGGTACGCTCAACTTCCTGCGGAAAAGTTTTCCCCTGATATTTGCTCGAAGGGCGATGCACAGTGCGCGGGATGCGTACGTCTGTCGAGGCAAAAAAATTCCTCACTGATTGCCGGGGGCCCAGCAAACGGTGAGGAATAAGGAAAACTCCCGTCGCGTCTTCTTTTGGAGCGCGGCGGGAGTCAGTCGGAACGGTTAGAACATGTAGCGCAGCGAGACGCGGTAGCTGCGGCCTGGCTCAAACCAGGCGCGGCCCATATTGCCGATGTGCTGTTGCTGCGTTTGACGGATCACGACGTCGGTCAGGTTGGTGGCCGAGAAGCTGGCCGACCAACGGTCGGTCATCTTGTAGTCGAGACCAAAGTCGAGCTGGCCCATGGCTTCCTGCCAGGTTGGCAGGCCCCAGCCCACATCGTGCATGTTTGGACGGGCTGGATCGGCGCTGGTCGCGTCGGTACCTTGGGTTCCGTTGACAGTCACGCCCTGCAGGAAGCGTCCGCGCCAGCTGTATGCCAGGCGCATCGACAGCGGACCGCGATCGTACAGGAGCGCCACGTTGTAGGCGTTCCTGGACAGGTACATGATCGGCAGGTCGGTGAATGGCAGGCCGTTGGTGTCGCAGCCATACACGTTCAAGGAGCTGTTGTTGAACGAACCCGATGCAGGGCAGTATTTCAGGTCGAACGGATGGTCGAGGGTCTGCTTGCTCTTGATATAGGTGTAGTTGGCCGAAATACCAAAGCCCTTGGCCCACTCCGGCAGCAGGTTCTGCAGGCCCGGCACGTGGTCGAAATATGTCTGGCCGGCGATTTCCGCACCGCTGATCTTGCCGCTGGCGGCGTTGTTCGGCGCGGTGACAAGGAAGCTCTGGTCGTTGCCGGCCAGGTCTTTGTAGCTGCGGGCGAAGGCCGACGGCAGGATGATGTCCTTCACCTTTTTGTGGAACAGGCCGAACGTCAGCGAGGAGCCGTTGCCCGGATACCATTCGAGCGACAGGTCATAGCTGTTGGCGGTAATCGGCTTCAGCTTGACGTTGCCGTCGTCGGTGCCGCTGTAGACGATGTTCGTCACGTTGTGCGTGTTGGGGTCGGTGATGACGTCCTGCTTCAGCTGGATGTACTCGCGCAGGTCACCGAAGCCTGGACGGTACATCGACTTTGCGAAGGCAAGGCGCGCCTGCAGCTTGTCGGTCAGGTCTGCCTTCAGGTTAAGGCTAGGCAGGTAGTTGGTGTATTTGTGTTCGGCATCAATCGGCTCGTCGATGGGACCGAACTGCGGCACTTCCGGGACCGGATTGGTGCCGTAATTCGGCTTGAAGATAGTGTAGCCATGGGCGATGGTTCGGGTGCGGACCGCGCGCAGGCCGGCATTGCCTTCCACCGGGAAGCGCCAGTCGTCGAAGGCGAAGCGGGTCGATACGAAGGCAGCCTGGGTGCGTTCCTTCTGGCGGGCAGTGTTGGCTGGGTCGCCGTCGTACGTCAGCGGCTTCCAGCCGTTACCCTCAGTAGAACAGTCTTTGGTGCCGCCATACAGCTGATTGCCGTCCTGGCATTCCATCTGCAAAATCTGCGTGGATTGCTGGTAAGCGCCCGGGTAATCCTTGGTGAATGCCATGGATGGCATGACCAAGGACGGCGGCAGGGTGGTTTTGCCGTTGAAGAAATTGTTGAAGCTGTACAGGCTGGTCGGTACCAGGGCAGCATAGCGCGGATCGCTCAAGTAGCCGAAGCTGCCGCGGGGCTGCCAGCTCGCCATGTCGGTGGAACTTGGCAGGCGGCCCGGAATACTGGTGGTCTTCACATTCCATGGCTCGGCCACGCTGAACCAGCCGCTGCCACCGGCGTTGATGCGCGTTGCCGAGCGGTCGGTCAGGCGCACGCCGAAGTTCATGTCGCGCATGATCGGATGGTCGAAACGCACCTTGGCATCGAGCTTCCACGCGTACAGGTCGCCGGACGCCTTGCTCAGGCTCGGCATGAAGTGGTCCAGGTAGTAGTTGCCTGAATTTGACAGGAAGTCGCGCGCCGTCTGGTCAAAGCTGATGTCGGGCGGGTTGCCTTTGGTCGAGATGTTCATGCTCGGCACATAGGTGTCAAGCGCCATATTGCTCGAGAAGTTCTTGTTGGTCGAATGCACCCACTGCAGGTCGTTCTGGACCGTCCAGTGATCGTTGACCTTCCACTTGGTATTCCAGGCGATTTCGCGCGTCTGCGAGCGGCGGTCTGCGAAACCGGTGTTGGAATTGAAACTCAGGCCGCCAGCGGCGAAGTTGTTTGCACCTCGGCCGCCGATCGGATAGGTGTAGGTGGCCGATTCCAATACGCCGTTGGCGTCGAATACCGGATTAATGAGCTTTGACTTGTATGCGTCCTCCACGCCGGTGTACAGCGCATACTCCTCGCTCTTCTCCTTGTAGCCGGAATGGAAATAGGTCAGCGCGGTTTCGAGCTTGTCGTTCTTCCATTGCAGTGCACCGTAGACGCCGGCACGGGTAGTTTCGCCGGTGTTGCTGCGCCAAGACGCCGATTTCGGCGTCCAGAAAATCTTGCCTTTTTCGATATCGTCGCGTGGATAAAAGGCGTCCATCTGCACCGTGTCGTTGTGGGTGTTGGTGCGGTTGAATGACAGGTCAATCAGCGCGCCGAACTGGCCGGCGCTAGTATCCCAACGCTTTGAGTACAGCGCGGAGGCGCCTGGCGATTTCTGGCTGCCCAACTGGTTGTAGTTGCCGTTTGCCGAGAAGGCGAACTTCTCGTTCTTGTAGTCGAACGGCAGTGCGGTGCGCAGGTCCACCTGGCCGCTCACGCCACCCTCGATCAGGTTGGCCGGCGGGTTCTTGTGCACGATAACGGCGGACATCAGTTCCGGCGGCACGTCGCCCCAGCTCAGCTCACGGCCAGGCCAGCCGGCCGAGAAGGACTCGCGGCCATTCAGGGTGGAAGAGCCCCAGGTCAGGCCGCGGATCGCAATGCCGGAGCCTTCCACGGAAAAGTGCTCAGGGTCGCCGCGCGAGCGATTGCGGTCGATGGTCACGCCGACGACGCGCTGCAGCACTTCTGTGATCGATTTGTCGGGCAGCTTGCCGGCTTCCTCGGCCACCACGGCGTCGACGATTTCGTCGGCGTATTGTTTGAGTTTGGAAGCCGACTGCATTGCCGCGCGCTGGCCGCTGACGATGATCGTCGGCGTGGCGTTGCCGGTGGCCTGGTCGGCGCTCTGCGCTTGCGCTACACCGCCGACAACCAGGACTGCTTGTGCGACCGCAATAGACAGCGCGGTTCTTTTGATATGTCTCCGCATCACTTCATACTCCCTTTATAAAAATTGCTCGATAGCCCTGTTACTGCACGGTGATAGCGCCGTTCAGGGTGATCTCGGTCGGATAGGTTGGGCTGGCGGCCGTGGAGCTCTGTACCGAGGTGTTGGTTTGGCCTGCGTCGAACGAAATCATCACGATCGGATAAGTAGCCAGTTCGGTGGCTGCATTCAGGGTCATGCCGCAGCTTTCGCCGATCGCGGTGAAGTCGGCCAATTGCAGCTCGTACTTTTGCACGGCGGCGCTCTTTGGCTTAAGGACAGTATTCAGGCTGACGTTGCAGGCCTTGTTGTTTTTCAAGGCGAAGTGGCCCAGGGTCAGCGTGACCTTCACGTCATGGCCGTTGTCGATGCCTGCCCATTCGGCGTTTTGGCCCAGATTGAACTTGAGCGTGGTCTGCTTGTCGACCTGGACGCCGCCAGTCGTGTTGCCCGTGGTACTGATGCTGCCGACGCCTGCAGTCACGATGCTGAAACCGGCATAGCCGCCGATCCAGCCGTCGTTGTTCGGGTGTGCTGGATCCTTGGTCTGGATCAGGTAATGGAAGCTGAAGGTGCTGCCGTCGGCGCTGGCCGTGGCGGCGCACCAGTTGGCGTCGCTGCACCACCAGCCGTCGATATTGCTGCCTGCCCAGGTGGAGATCGTGCCGCCTTCCAGCGTGCCGTTCTTCGAAGCGTAGCCGGACAGCAGGGGCAGTACCGGCGGTGGTGCGTCGCCCACGGTGAACCCGACCATTTGCGGCTTGGCGGCATCATAATTGGTGTCGCCGTCCTGGCTGGCGGTCAGGCCGCACTGGCCCTTGGATACCAGCGTCAGTGTGTTGCCGCTGACGGTGCAGACAGCTGGAGTGGTGGATGCGTAACTGACCTGCAGGCCGGAGTTGGCGGTTGCAGCCAGCGGTGCCGGCTGCGAGTTGATGGCCTGGAAGCCAGGCGATTCGAAGGTGATCAACTGCGCTTTCTTCAGAACTTTGAACAGCTGCTGGGAGCTGGCCGACGCATAGACGGAGTCGCCAGCCTGGCTTGCCGTGATCGAGCATTCGCCCGGTTTGACCGGTACCAGGTTTCCGTCTTTGACTGTGCAGAAGTCCGGGGTATTCGACGTGAAGGAGACAGCCAGACCCGACGACGCGGTTGCGACCAGCGGCGCCGCTGGCGTGGCCAGGAAGCGCGGGCCCGGGTAGCCAAAATCGACCGACTGGAATTTGCTGCCGGTCGCAGTGCTGACGCCTTCACCACCACCGCCTCCACCGCCACCGCCGCAGGCGCTCAGCAACGTGATACAGGCCAGCCCGGCCGTTGAAGCTTGGAATTTCATCGCATGTCTCCTCATGATTCGTCTCTCACAGATTTATTTGAACTGACTTCATACTTCGTAATAGCTAGCTACATGGTGCAATTCTCTGCGTGCACCATCAATTACAAAAAACATCAATACAACAGACAATATTCGTCAGGGGGCTGCCGCATCAGCGGCGCACGTTGAGCGATCCGCTGCGTACGGCGTCAATTTGCGACTCGTTGGCGAGGTTGAAATCGCCGGCGATCGAATGCTTGGCCACCGCAGCGGCAAGCCCGAACTCAAGAGTCTTGTCGTCGCTCCATCCGCGCAGCAGGCCATGCAAGACGCCTGCGGCAAAGGCATCGCCCGTGCCGATGCGGTCGACAATGCCGTGCAGTTCGTATTCGCGCGCCCCTACCGAACCGGTGCGCGTATGCAGTGTTGCCGCCAGGTTGTGGCGATCGTTGGCGAGCTGGGAGCGGCTTGTCGCGGCGACGATGGACAATTGCGGGAAGGCTGCAAACGCGGCCTCCATGGCTTCGGCGCGGCTACGCCGGGCCAGGTCCGGGCGCCGCAGAAGCAGGGCGAAATCGCGCTGGTCGGCAAACACCAGGTCGGCGTACCGCATCACTTCGGCCAGCACGTCGGCGCCGTCGCAGCCGCGCTGGGCCCATAGCGATGCGCGATAGTTGCCGTCAAAGGAAACCTTCACGCCCAGCTCGCGCGCTGCGCGCACGGCAGCCAGGGTCGCTTGCGCACCGCGTTCGCCGGTGGCGGGCGATACGCCGGATACATGCAGCCAGCTTGCGCCTTCGAGCAAGGCTGGCCAGCGATAAATATCAAGTGCCGTCTCGGTGAAGACCGATCCAGCGCGATCGTAAATGATTTCGGATGGGCGCATCACTGCGCCAGGCGTCAGGAAATAGAGCCCGATGCGCCCTGGTGCAAAGTGAATGGCGTGTGTGTCGACGCCGTGCGCCCGCAAACCGTCGCGTACTGACTCGCCTAGGGCGTTGGCGGGCAGGCTGCTGGCCAATGACACGCGGTGACCCAGGCGCGCCAATGAGACGGCGACATTGGCTTCGGCGCCGCCGATGCAGATATCGAGGCACGGCGATTGCAGCATCACCTGGCCGGCCGGCGCGGACATGCGGAGCAGGAGTTCTCCGAAACAGACGACGTTATTTTTCATACACGTATCTTGCAAACCCCATCGGCGCAGCGCAATGCTGAAATTGGCCAATGCCGACAATGAAATCCACCATTTCCATGGTGCCTGCTGAAAATAGTGTGTGTGCTTGGTGAATATTGGAATTGCCGCGCGATTGTGCGGCCCGCAGAATCGGCCGAAAACCCTGCCAAGCGAGTTCTTTTTCACCTTTCCTGGAGTGCGTCCGATGCTAGACAGATTTGCGCCCATCGCCATCGCCAGCGTGTTGGCTGCGGCCCTTGCGCTGCCAGCGCAGGAAAGCCGTGCCGCCGAGAATCCTGAACGGCCGGGCAATGTGCAGCCCAAACCCATCACCCTCGCCCCCGACGACGTGCGCGCCTTCCCGGCACCTCCTGCCGGCTTTGATCATGCGCGGGCCGGCGTCGCGCAGGGAAGCATGGTGGAGTTCAGCTACGACTCGGCGGTCACCGGCACCCGGCGCAAGGCCAGTGTTTACCTGCCGGCGGGGTATTCCGCGCAGCGCCGCTATCCCGTTCTTTACCTGTTGCATGGCATCGCCGGCAACCACGACGAATGGCGCGGCTATGTGCGCGCCGGAGCAGTTCTCGATAACGTGATCGGCGCCGGCAAGGCGGTTCCGATGATTGTCGTCATGCCCAACGGCCGGGCCTTACCGGACGACCGGCCGCCACCTTCCGAACGCATTTTCACACCCGAACATATCGCCGGCTTTGCAAACTTCGAACGCGACCTGCTGGAGTCCTTGATCCCTGCCGTCGAACGCGCCTATGCGGCCTCGCCGGAGCGCGGACAGCGCGCGATCGCCGGCCTGTCGATGGGCGGCGGCCAGGCGCTGAACTATGGACTGGGCCACCTGGAGACATTTGCCTGGGTGGCCGGATTTTCCGCCGCGCCCAATACCCGTGCCGCCGCCAGCCTCTTGCCGGAAACCGGTGAGCGGGGCCGCCCGCGGCTGCTCTACCTTTCCTGCGGAAGTCAAGACGGCTTGATCGGCGTTTCGCAGGACTTCCACCGCAGCCTGCGCGAGCACCATGTGCCCCATGTTTGGAATGTCGATGGATATGGACATGACCGCGAAAGCTGGGTGGAGAACCTGTACCAGTTTTCTCAATTGATTTTCCGCGAGCCGACGGCCAGTATTGATAACCAATGAAGAGTGAGCCGGTGCACCGGCGCTGGGTACCGCTCGCCCACTTGGAAAACGGCCAAGGCTTTGTGCCTTGGCCGTTCTTTTCTACGGCTAAAGATTCACCTGCCGTCTTCTTCGATGATGGCGAGGTCCCATGGACCCAGTGTGAGCTGATCCGCGTTGGCGACGCGTTTTCCGGTCAAAAGATTGGCCCCGGTTTTGCGCGCATAGTTGAAGCTCACTTCTTCGCCTGAATAATTGAAGTAATAGTGGATCGCCCGCTTGAAGCCGTTGGTGCCGCTGCGGGTCTTCACGCTTGGCGGAAGCTGCTGGTCAGGCCCGGTCAGTCCCACCTCCTGCAGTGCCGATTGCAACACGGCTTTCTGCAATTTATCCGACAGATAGGTCCCCTCATAAATGACCTTGCCCGCACCAAAGTTGTTGGCGGTGATGGCCGGCCAGCGGCCGAAGAAGTGATGATCATAATAAGCCAGCGCCTTGGCGGTGTCGAGCTGCAGGAATTCGGCCCAATACTGCACCTTGTTGTCGGAGCCGGCCTGGAACGGGTCGCCTTTCAATGTCAGAGGCTGCGCCAGGTTGGAGAATTCCTGGTAATGGAAACCAAGAGCTTCACGCAACGGCCCGGGCGCCATGGTCGGGCGCACAAAGGTGTTTTCGTCGGTGAAACCGCTCTTGAACGTCATGACGACACGGCCGCCTTTGCTGATGTATTCCGTGATGCGTCGCAGCAGGGCATCATCCGCCACGTAAAGCGAAGGCACGACCAGCATTTTGTAGGACGAGAAGTCCTGCGTATCAGTAAAGACGAAATCGGTGCCGACATTCAGCTCGTACAACTGGCGGTGGATCTGCCGTACCAGCGAGCCGTAGTCGGCACTGCTGCCGCTGCCTCCCCACTGCGACTGCTTCGCGAACGGCATATCGTTGATGGCGTTCAGCGAGTCGCGGCTCCACAGGATGGCGACATCGTTGCGGACCTTCAGGTTGACCAGCTTGCGGCCGATGTCCTTCAGCTCGCGGCCAGTGCGGCTCATTTCGGCATAGGCGCGGTTAGGCTCCATATCGTGCGACAGTACGCCTTTCCAGTAAGTCTCCTGATTGGCATGGATCGACGACCAGTGCCAGTATTCGACCATATTCGCGCCATTCGCGAGATGGGTGTACACATCTTCGCGGAACTGCCCGTCGTAAGGAGGGTACTGGAAGGACGAACTCCAGTCGGTGGATTGCGCATTGGTCTCGGTCACCAGGAAATTGCCGCGCTTGAGCGAGCGTGTGAAGTCGCCTTGCAGCGCCTGGTCGGCGCCGTTGTAGTACTCGCGCTGGCCCCAGTGATAAATATTCACGGCCGGGACGTCGAGCGAACGCGCCACGGCTTCCTCATTGACGTCGTTGTGCAAGGATCCCGCGAAGTCGTGGGTGACGAACTGGCGCGGCGAACCGTTTTCACGGATCAGCTTCGCTTGCCAATCGAGAAACTCGGTCACGCGCATCTGGCTCCAGCGCGACCATTCGAGTTTGTAGCCGGTGCTCTGCGCCCCGTCGGGGCGGGGCAGGTCGGCCCAGCTGTGCAAGTCCTGGCCCCAATAATTCAGCAGCCATGCCTTGCTCAGGTTTTCCGGCGTGCCGAATTTCTTCTCCAGATAGTGCTGGAAGCGTACGAAGACGTCCTCGTTGGCCGCGCCATAGCTGCCGGTTTCGTTATCGACCTGCCAGCCGATCACATTCGGATTGTCCTTGTAGCGTGCGGCGATCTTGCGGATCAGGCGCTCGGCATAGAAACGGTAAGCGGCGGAATCGGTGTTCATGTTCTGCCGCATGCCGTAGGTGTTCTGCTGGCCGTTAAACTTGCGCGCCAGGATTTCGGGGTTCTGTTTGGCCATCCAGGCCGGAATGGAATAGGTCGGCGTGCCCATGATGACCTTGATACCAGCCTTGCCCATGGCATCGATCACGCGGTCCATCCAGGCATATTCGAAGCGGCCATCTTCCGGCTCCCACAAGCTCCAGGTGGATTCGCCGAGGCGCACAACGTTGAAGCCTGCGGCCTTCATCATCTGAACGTCTTTTTCCAGGCGCTCGGACGGCATGTATTCATGGTAATACGCCGCGCCGTACAGGATGGTGGGGAATTCGGGGATGGCGCTGGCTGGTGCCTGCGCGGCTGCCGGCGCCAAGGTTCCCGCAGCCAGCACGCACGACAGCGCGGAAGAAAGGACGGTACGTCTCAACATGATGATTTTCCATGAAATTTTCGCCAGCTTATTCTGCGGACGCGCGGCGCCGAATTGCAATTATAAAAATCATCGAGGCGGCTAATTATTTACGCTGACCTTATTCGAACTGTATCCTCGTAATGTAATAAGGCTTGTAAGCAGCAACGTCGGCCTGCAGTAACAGGCCTTCAATGTTACGGTCTTCCGCTGACAGGTCTTTGAGGGGCACTTCGACGATGGTCCAGGTCTTGGCCTTCGGCTCGATGACATAGCTGCTGTCGAGCATTTTGCCGTCTGCCATCACCTTGATCGTCAGCCGTTGTCCTCCTTCGGCGCCGCCGTTGATATGGAAAGTCAGCTTGCTGAAATTCGATGTCGAGAAGGCGTCATGATGCAAGGACAGGGCGGACCAGGCTTCGCCCTGGACTTTCAGCGGTTTGTCGTTGCCGGCAATGGAGGGTGTTTCCACCTTGGCCCAGCTCCAGTTTTGCCAGCCGCTCTTGAATTCATTGTCATAGACAGGGAATGTTGTGGCTTGCGCGGATGCTGCCAGTGCCGGTATGGCGGCGGCCAGAAAAGTGACTACCCTGGCGCTGTAGTGAGAAATCTGCATGATGTTGACCCTCGCTGGGATGGGAATTTCATTTTGCGAAACGTCGGGCTCAGTCGCAATTGCGAAATCCGCCAATCCATTGAACGAAATTCGGGATTTGCGCCTGTTGAATATCGTTCGCGTGCTTGGCGAATTTTGTAATTGCCCGGCGCCCTGGCTGCCTGCAGAATCGGAGGATGAAAAGATCCATCAGTCTGTTTGCGGCCCTCGTCCTGGCGGCCGTGGGAGCTGGCGCACAGGCAGCCGGCGATACCGAAACTGTTCTCTTTGCCGGCAAGCCGGCGCCGTCATGGAGCGCTACGATCGGCGCGCACGAGGCGCCGCCGTCAGGAGCGGTCGGGATACGGATCGACGAAGTGTCGGGGAAGCAGGGCGCCCTGACAATGCAATGGAAGGACTCCTGGTTCAGCGCGCTGCGCTTTGAAGGCGGCACGCCGCTGGACTTGCGCCCTTACTTGGCGGGCGGTACGCTGGAATTCGATATCAATGTGCTTGACCTGGACAAGGGGGGCATTTATTTCACCATGCGCTGCGGGACGGAGTGCTACCGCAAGCTCTCATATGTAATGCCGGGCAAGGCCCTGCAGGGGAAGGGCTGGCAGCACCTGTCCTTCGCGATGACCTGTTTCGCGCGCCACGATGATGATTTCAGCAAGGTTGCGTTGCCGTTTTCGCTGGAAGCCAACGGCAGCGGCCAGGTGGCGCTGGCCGCCATCAAGTTCGTCAAGGAAGGCAAGCCTAACGCAAGCTGCCCGGATTACCGCACCGAATCGGTGACACCGGATACGCTGAACCATTCCTGGGCCCTGGGCTCGTGGCTGCCTCGTCACGAGAAAAAGCTTGAGGAAAACCGCAAGGTCCTCGCCTCGGGCAAGAACCCGAAGCTGGTGTTTATCGGCGACTCCATAACCGAGGGCTGGGAGAAATCCGGTCAGCCGGTGTGGCAACGCTATTACGCGAAGTACAACGCGGTGGACTTGGGTTTCGGCGGCGACCATACCGAGAATGTGCTGTGGCGCTTGCGGCACGGCGAGGTGGACGGCCTCGCGCCGAAAGTTGCGGTGCTGATGATTGGCACCAACAATACCGGCGACCGCAATGATGATCCGAAGGCGACTGCTGCCGGCGTCAAGGCAATTATCGATGAATTGCACACCCGCCTGCCGAAGACCAAGCTGCTGCTGCTCGCAGTTTTCCCACGCGAAGAGCAGCCGACCGGCTTCCTGCGCCGCCTGAATGAACGCGTGAACGCGATCATCGCGGGCTATGCCGATGGCCGGCATGTCTTCTTCGCCAATATCAATTCCGCGTTGCTTAACGCCGATGGCACGCTGTCGCGCGACATCATGCCGGATCTTTTGCACCCGCAGGAAAAAGGTTACGAAATCTGGGCCCGCAGCATGGATCCGATCCTGCAAAAACTGTTATCGGAGTGAAGATGATCAAAGCTGTACGAACTGGCCTGCTGCTGGCAGCCTTCGTCGCCCCGGCGGCATGGGCCGGCAGCTGCGCCCTCAATGCCGCGCCGCGCGCAGTGGAATACCCATGGATGTCGATCGAGCGCTGGCATCAGATGTATGCCGACCAGGTGGCGCGTGCGGGGCAGGGCGATATCGACGTGATGTTCGTCGGCGACTCGCTCACCGAAATGTGGCCGGCGCCGCTCTGGGACAGCAATTTTGGCCGCCTGAAGCCCGCCAACTTCGGCATAGGCGGCGACCATACCGGCAACGTGCTGTGGCGCCTGCAAAATCCAGCGATCGCCGCTTTGAAGCCGAAACTGGTCGTGCTGATGATCGGCGTGAACAACATCAACCTTTGCCATGAAGGGCCGGAAGAGGTGTTCGCCGGCATCCAGGCCGTGTTAACGACGCTGCGGCAGAACTATCCTGCGGCGCGCATCCTGCTCAATGCCGTGCTACCGGAAGGTGCCCCGGACTCGGAAGAACGGCGCCGTATTATCGCGCTCAACCAACAGGTACGGACGTTGGGCGATGGGAAGACGGTTTTCTTCCATGACTATGGAGTGCGCTTCATGGGTGAGGGCGGTGTGCTGTCGAGGGAGTTGCAGCCCGATCTGCTGCATTTCTCGGAGAAGGGTTATCGCGTCCTGGCGGCGGCGCTTCGCCCCGATATCGAGAACTTGCTGAAATAGCCTGCGAAATTTCATATTTCGCCTTGGCGTTTTTTGCAATTGCAGCATGAAGTCGCAGATCTCACAATGCTTCTCATAACGGACGAATAATATGAGACCAGTGTTGACCAATATCTTGCTAGCCATGGCGCTTTTTGCGGCGCCGCTTGCGCAAGCCCAGAACAGCGGTTCGGGCGGCGGAGCGGTGCACGTTGGCACCATGCGCAACATGACCAGCATGCAGCTCTCTTCGCAGATGGCGCCAGGCTGGAACCTGGGCAATGCACTGGAAGCGACTGGCGCAGAAACTGCCTGGGGCAACCCGAAAGCGTCGCAAGCCTTGTTCAATGCCGTCAAGGCGGCAGGCTTCAAGAGCGTCCGTATTCCAGTGTCCTGGAAGCCGTATGCCGACGCCAACGACAATATCAGCCCACAGTGGATGGAGCGCGTCACCGAGGTGGTGAACTACGCCCACAACGCGGGTCTTGTCGCAATGATCAACGTGCATTGGGACGGCGGCTGGATGCAGCCGACATACGCCCATCAGGCGGCGGCCAATGCCAGGCTGGCCAGGTTCTGGACCCAGATCGCCAACAACTTCAGGAGCCACGACGATACCTTGCTGTTCGCCGGCACCAACGAAGTGATGGTCGACGGGAACTACAATCCGCCGACATCGGAGTTTTGCGAAGTCCAGAAAACTTTCAACCAGACCTTCGTCTCCGCAGTGCGCGCTACGGGCGGCAATAACGCCAAGCGTCACCTGGTGGTGCAGTCTTACAATACCGGCATCGACAATGCCGTCAGCTGCAACGCCACCATGCCAAGCGACCCGGCAGCGGATCGGCTGATGATGGAAGTGCATTATTACGACCCATACGATTTCACGCTGGATGAAAACAGCACCGTGTGGAAATGGGGCCGGGCAGCGAATCCTTCCGGCTCGGCCAATGAATCGTACACGGATGCCCAATTTCAGAAGATGAAGACGGCCTTTATCGACAAGGGCGTTCCGGTGTTGCTGGGCGAATTCGGCGCCGTCGTGCGCAAGGAATACGATGCGGCCGGCACACATCGCAAGTACTGGGACCAGTACGTCGCACATGCCGCCTTTACACGCGGCATAGTGCCCATGTACTGGGATAACGGCTACACCGGCAACCATCAAATGGGCCTGTTCAACCGCGTGACCGGCGTTCAGGCCTATCCGGACGTCATCAGCGCGATTGTCGGTGCGGCAAAATGAAAAGCCATTACCACGTCCTCGATGGCCTGCGCGGCACGGCTGCATTCAGCGTATTCGCTTTTCATTTCCTGGAAATGCTGTTGCCAAGCCTGGAGCAGAATCCATTGCGCCATACGCACTTGGCAGTGGATTTCTTCTTCGCGCTGTCCGGTTTCGTGCTGGGCCATGCCTACGATGGACGCGGCCTGGCTCCGGGGGCGTTCTTTATGCGGCGCCTGGTCCGTCTGCATCCGATGGTCGTGGCTGCGATGGTCGTCGGGATCCTCGGCTACCTGCTTGACCCCAATGTGGGCGATGCGCAGCGCGTCGGCGCAGCCATTTCTCCGGGAATGCTGCTGCTGACGTTCGGCTTGAGCCTATTGCTGTTGCCGACGCCAACCCTGCCCAACTACTTTGGCGAGACGCACCCGGTGAACGGTCCTTCGTGGACGCTGTTCGAGGAATATATCGCCAATGTGCTGTTTGGCCTGTTTGCGCCACGGCTGGGCCGCCGCATGCATATCGCCCTTTGCGTGCTCAGCGCCCTGGTCTTGCTGTGGACTGCGCACAAGTTCGGCAACCTTGGCTATGGGTGGGGCTGGGACCATTACTGGGTTGCTCCGGTGCGCCTGGCCTGCCCGTTCCTGCTGGGGCTCCTGGTGTACCGGATGAAGCTGCGGATTTCGCTGCCGGCGCCGTTTATCGTCCTGTCCCTGGCGCTGCTCGCAGTCTTCGCCGCGCCGATGTTTGGCGCCGCCAACTGGCTGTATGAAGCGGCTTGCGTGATCGTGGTATTCCCGCTGCTGTTGATGGCCGGCGCCGGGTCCGTGCAGCCAGTGGACACGATGGGCGCGGTCACCCAGCTGGTGGGCGAGCTGTCCTATCCGGTTTATATCGTGCATTACCCGTTTATTTATCTGTTCGCCCATTGGAACTGGAGCACCCATCCATCCAGGCCGGTGCTGGCGGCAGCAGTCGTTGCTTTGTATTGTGGCGTGACAATGTTTGCGCTCGCCTTGTCGCGCTGGTACGACCGGCCGGTGCGAGCATGGCTGACCCGTGTTTTACTGGAGCGCCAGGCTGGCCAAGGCCAGCTCAGCGTCCAGCTACCGTTGTTGTAACCCTGTAGTCTCCTCTACCCAATCCGGTAGTTTTCGGGGCGGCTGCGGCCGCCCCTTTTTTCGAGGAACCCATGAAATTGAAGAAAACGATCAGTCTCCTGTCCGCCGCGGTAGCAATATGCTGCGGTACTGCGCTGGCCGCGCCGGAAGGCAAACCGTGGATGAATACCCAGCTGGGCGCCGCGCAGCGCGCCGACCTGGCTGTCAAGGAAATGACGCTGGACGAAAAACTGAAGCTGGTCTTCGGCTATTTCGGCATGGACCAGGAAGCCAAGAAATTCAAGCGCCCAGCGGAATCGTACAACCAGTCGGCGGGCTTCATTTACGGCGTGCCGCGCCTGGGCATTCCAAACCTGTGGGAGACCGATGCCGGCGTCGGCGTAGCAAGCCAGGGCGGCCCGAATGTGCGGGCTGCAACCGCGCTGCCCTCCGGTCTGGCGACTACCGCTACCTGGAATATGCAGACCGCTTACGAGGGTGGGGCCATGATCGGCGCCGAGGCGCGCGGCTACGGCTTCAACGTGCTGCTGGCAGGCGGCGTGAACCTGATGCGCGACCCGCGCAATGGCCGCAATTTCGAGTACGGCGGCGAAGACCCGCTGTTGGCCGGCAAAATGGTCGGCGCCCAGATCAAGGGCATCCAGTCGCAGCACGTGGTCTCCACGCTGAAGCACTATGCGCTGAACGACCAGGAAACCGGCCGCACTACCCTCAACGTGAAGATCGACGATAAGTCCGCACGCATGTCCGACCTGCTGGCTTTGCAGATCGCCAAGGAAGAGGGCAATCCTGGCGCCGTCATGTGTTCATACAACCAGGTCAATGGCGTGTATGCCTGCGAAAACCCTTACCTGCTGACCGAGGTTCTGAAGAAGGACTGGGGCTTCAAGGGCTGGGTGATGTCCGACTGGGGCGCCACCCACAGCACGATTCCGGCCGCGAATGCGGGCCTGGACCAGCAATCCGGCGTGCCGTTCGACCTCTCCGACTATTTCGGCGCGCCGCTGAAGGAAGCCGTGATGAACGGCTGGGTGCCGCAATCGCGGGTCGACGATATGGCGCGCCGCGTGCTGCATGCGATGTTTGAGAATGGCGTGGTGGACCATCCGGTGGCATCGGAGCCGGGCAAGATCGACTTCAAGGCCCATGCGGCCGTGACTCTTAAGGATGCGCAGGAAAGCATCGTGCTGCTGAAGAACAGCGCTTCCATCCTGCCGCTGGACAAATCCGCGAAGCGCATCGCCGTGATCGGCGGCTATGCCGACAAGGGCGTGCTGGCGGGAGGCGGTTCCTCGCTCGTGTACCCGCACGGCGGCAATGCCGTACCGGGCCTGGAGCCAAAGATCTGGCCTGGTCCGATCATGTATTACCCTTCGTCGCCAATGAAGGCAATCCAGCAGCGCCTGCCGTCGTCGCAGGTGTCCTTCAGCGACGGCACGGACATGGCTGCCGCGGCAAAGCTGGCACAGGAAAGCGACGTGGTAGTGGTGTTCGCAACCCAATGGGTCGGCGAGGCGCTGGACGCTGCCAACCTTTCCTTGCCGGGCAAGCAGGATGAGCTGATTGCAGCGGTCGTTGCAGCGAACCCGAAAACCGTGGTGGTGCTGGAAACCGGTGGTCCGGTGACCATGCCCTGGCTGCCGAAGGTTCCGGCGGTGCTGGAAGCGTGGTATCCGGGTACCAGCGGCGGCGAGGCGATTGCCAGCGTGCTGGTGGGCGAAGTCAATCCTTCCGGCCACCTGCCTGCCACGTTCCCGGCCTCGGAATCGCAATTGCCGCGTCCAGCGATGGATGGCTACCCTGAAGTGGCCGACAAACGCTTTGATGTCACCTACCACGAAGGCGCGGCAGTTGGCTACAAGTGGTTCGACCTGAAGGGACTGAAACCGTTGTTCCCGTTCGGCCACGGCTTGTCCTACACCGACTTCACCTTCTCCGGCCTGTCGGCTGGCGTGAAGAATGGCGCGTTGCAGGCGTCGTTCACCGTGAAGAACGTTGGCAAACTGTCCGGCAAAGAAGTGGCCCAGGTTTACGTATCGCCGCTCACTGCCAAGTGGGAAGCGCCAAAACGCCTGGCCGCTTTCCAGAAAGTGGACCTGGCGCCTGGCGCCGATGCCCGCGCAACAGTGACGGTCGATCCGCGCCAGCTGGCCATGTACGATTCGGCCAGCAAGACCTGGAAGGTCGCCAAGGGTGATTACAAAGTCACCCTGGCTGCCGATGCCGCCGGCGGCAAGGCCGTCAGCACCGTGGTGCACCTGGAGGCTGCGACGTATGACGTGAACGGCAAGCCCCTGCGCCATCCGCGTTGAGACGGAGGTGGGGGCGCACGCCCCCATTCACTGGTTGAACTGTTATGATGCAAATGGCTATCCCGACAAAAGGGAACGCCTGGAGACAGTTCAACCAATACGACAATAATGCAAGAGTTCTTTAAGAAGGCGCTGCTGGCGCTGATCGGCCTTGTGATTGCCGACGCATTGCTGGCCTTTTTCCTCATCTACCAGAGTTTCCTTTCGGTCCCGTTGCAGGTGTCGGACAAGGCCGGGGTGGGGTGGCAGTACAAGACTAATTCGGATCTGGAAATGGGCGGTACCTCCACCGTGCGCATTGCCCAGCGGCCGCGCGACCAGTTGCGCTTCGACTTCAAGTTAACCAGCGCCGGGAAATACCCGTTTGTTTCCGCTGGCATGGCGTTGTACGACGCCAAAGGCCGTCCGGCCCTGGTGGACTGGTCGAAGTACAGCGACATCAGCTTCCTGGCCAAGTGCTCGCCAGCCACTTCCATGGTGTTCGGTATCTCCACGTTTGACGAAAAAATCACCAAAGTTGGCGAGTATCTGACGTACCGCTCTCCCGGCACTTATTTTTCTTGCAACCAGCACGGAGTGCCGGTTTCGCTGGACCTGACGCGCCTGACCATCCCCGATTGGTGGTTTTACTCCGTCAAGCTGGACCTGTCGCACCAAGGTTATGATTTGAATAAGGTGGCGAAATTCGTGTTCGGCACCAGCTACCAGACCCGCCTCAACGTCGATTCTTATGTCGAGATCACCGAGCTCACGCTGCATGGCCGCGACTACCGATATATCGCGGCGCTGGTCGTTCTGCTGTTGGCCAGCTGGGCGGGGTTCGCCTGGTGGTTCTTCCGCGCCCATGCCCGCGCGTTGACGGTCAGCCTGAATTCGAGAATGAGGAAAGACTTGCCGCTGGTCGCTTATCGGCAATTAACGCTGGAGCCTTATAAAGACAAGGAAAAGGCGACGGTGTTGAAATTTATTGCGACGAATTATACGAATACTGAACTCGACCTTGAAGGCGTGGTTGCCGCAACGGGAACAAACCGAAATAAAGTCAACGAAGTCCTGAAGTCAGAGTTGGGGATGACTTTTACCAGCTACCTGAACAAATTGCGCCTGTCCGAAGCGGCCCGCTTATTAACTGAAAATAACGCTGCAGCCATTGCGGAAATCGCCTATTCTGTAGGTTATTCAAATATTTCCTATTTCAATAAGTTGTTCAAGGAAGAATACGGCTGCACGCCAAAGTCCTTCCGCTCCCTCGCCATCCAGCCGGTACAGGCCGACGCCATGTGCCCGGCCGGGGCCGAACAAGGCTGATTTTCTTGCACTCCCTGCAGGACTAATCGCAATTTCTGCACATTGATAGTATTACTTCCCGGGGCGTTACTACCCCTGGGCTTCCTCCGCCTATGCTTGGACCGTGGCTTAGCTTCCGCTATCCACGCCCATCTAGCGAAGACCGGAGAGCGCGCAAGCGCCACTCCGGCATCACGGAGACAGCATGAAAAATATATTGATCGCCATTAATGCCGGCGGCTTGGGTATTACCCACTCTGAACTCTGCTGGACCATTAAAGGTCCAGTAGTGGCTTTCTGATTTTTATCTGAAACCTGTTTTCTGAGTGGCGAATATGAATACCTCCAAAGCACACCGTATTGCCCTGCTTTTTAACGCAAATAAAAGTTTCGATCGCGAGATTATTGCCGGAATTGCGGCTTATCTCGGCAGCACCCGAGTGGCATGGGATTTATTCCTGGAAGAGGATTTTCGCCTGCGTTTGGCGGGAATTGAACATTGGCAGGGCGACGGCATTATTGCCGACTTCGACGACCCGGCCGTGGCTGCGGCCCTGTCACGCTGCCGCGTGCCCGTGGTGGCGGTAGGCGGTTCGTATTCCAATGAAGAGGAATACCCGAGTGGCGTACCTTACGTCGCGACGGACAATTTCAAGCTGATCAAGCTCGCCCGCGACCACCTGATCGACGTCGGCCTGCAACGCTTTGCCATGTTCAGCCTGCCCAAGGCCAAGGAAAACCGCTGGGCACAAGAGCGTGAAATCGCTTTCCGCAGCCTGATGGCGGCTGACCAGATGGATGCTGAAATCTTCCGCGGCTGCGAAACCAGCGCTTTGGCGTGGGACGAGTCGGTGGAAGGGCAGATCGCCTGGCTGCGCAGCTTGCCGAAACCGGTCGGCGTTATCGCCGTAACGGACGCCCGTGCGCGGCAGCTGCTGCAAGCCTGCGTTATTGCCGGCATTGCGGTGCCGGAGCAGGTCGCCATCATCGGCATCGACAACGACCCGCTGGTGCGCATGCTGACCAGGATTCCTCTCAGCTCCGTGATCCAGGGCGCCCAGGAGATGGGCCGCACGGCGGCGCACTTGCTGGACCAGATGCTGCATGGGGTGCGCCTGGCGAATACCCGCATCCAGATGCCGCCGGCGGGGATCAACGTGTTTGCTTCAAGCCAGCACCAGCCGGTGCGGCATCCGCATGTGGCGCGCGCCAAGCATTTCATCCGCCAATACGCCTGCCAGGGCATCAAGACGCACCAGGTGGCCGAATACGTGGGTGTATCGCGTTCCTCGCTGGAGGCGTACTTCCGGCAGGAGCTGGGATGCAGCGTGCATGACGTGATCCTGCAATTCAAGCTTGATGCCGCCAAGGCGGGCTTGGAGTGCGGCGAGCGCAGCATCGCCGACGTGGCGCTGGGATGCGGCTTCACTTCGACCCAGTACATGCACCTGGTCTTCAAGAGGGAACTGGGCTGCACGCCGCGCGCCTACCGCGACAAGGCGATGGCGGAAGTCGGATAATTCAGTCAGCCGCGAACAAAAAGCCGCACAGTCAATGTGCGGCTTTTTTATTTGCGCTCCCGCAGTCAGCGGCTTTCGCCGGTTATCAGTTTCGTCCGCGCGATGGTCCAAAAGAAAAGGGGCTGACCCTTTCGGGCCAGCCCCTGGCTTCAGTGCTAACGGATCTCTTACCAGAGCGTGCCGTAAATCGTCGCCAGCGCCACGCCGATGATCGCGGAACCAGCCATAAACGCGCCATCCACGCGGAACAGCGAAGTATCCACATGCAGGTGCTTGACCACGCCATTGCGCTTGGCTTCAGCCAGTTTGCTGATCAGGACCATGCCCGCAACGACGAACCAGAACACGATGAACATGCGGTCCAGGAATGGAATCTCCGCAACACCGGACGCAGCCACCTTGGCAAAGCCGATCGGCACCAGGAAGGACAGATCCATCATGGTCGGCAGGAACTTCAGCACGATCGAGCCAGCCAGGCCGCCAACGGTGGCGAACATAGCGGCGCCGGCAGTGGTTTTCTTCCAGAAGAAGCCCATCAGGAACATGGCCAGGATGCCAGGCGAAACGAAGCCGGTGTATTCCTGGATGTACGCGAAGCCGCCTTTCTTGTCGATGCCCAGCATAGGCGCAATCAGCACGGCCAGCGCCATGGCGACGACCACGGTCACGCGGCCGATCCATACCATGCGCGCCTCGGTGGCCTGCTTGTTGAAGGTCTTGTTGTAGATGTCCAGCGTGAAGATGGTAGCGATGCTGTTTGCCTTGCCGGCCAGCGAAGCCACCACGGCTGCGGTCAGCGCCGCGAAGGCCACGCCTTTCAGGCCGGCTGGCAGCAGGTTAAGCAGGACAGGATAGGCGCGGTCCGGATTCAGCTCGCCGCCCTGGCGCATGGCGTCGCCCAGTGCACCGGATTTGTCCAGCGCATAGGCGGCGATACCGGGCAGCACCACGATCACGGGCATCAGCAGCTTGAGGAAAGCGGCGAACAGCAGGCCTTTGCGGGCGGTCGGGAGGTCGGCGCCGAGGGCGCGCTGGGTAATGTACTGGTTGCAGCCCCAGTAGTTCAGGTTGACGATCCACATGCCGCCCAGCAGGACCGACAGGCCCGGCAGGTCCATGTAATTCGGGTCTTCACGTTTCAGCACCATGTCGAAGTGACCGCGCGCCACGCCGAACAGTTCGGACAGGCCGTCCAGCGCACCGTGTTTACCGGCCAGGCCGGCCACCAGGTCGAGCGCCAGCCAAGTGGTTACCAGGCCGCCGACCACCAGGCAGGCTACCTGCACCACGTCGGTGTAGCCGATCACTTTCATGCCGCCCAGGGTGATAATGGCAGCGAAAATCGCCAGGAACAGCATGCATGGCAGCAGGGCGATGCCGGACAGGCTGGAAATCGCCAGCGCGCCCAGGTAAAGGATGGAGGTCAGGTTGACCACCACGTACAGGCCAAGCCAGAACAGGGCCATGGTGGTCGCCACAGCCTTGCCATAGCGCTGTTCGAGGAACTGCGGCATGGTGTAGATGCGGTTTTTCAGGTAGACCGGCATGAAGAACACGGCCACAATCACCAGGGTGGCTGCCGCCATCAGCTCATACACGGCAATCGCCATGCCGATCTTGTAGCCGGAGCCGCTCATGCCGATGAACTGTTCGGCCGAAATATTGGACGCAATCAGGGAGGCGCCGATGGCCCACCAGGTCAGCGAGCCTTCCGCCAGGAAGTAGTCGTGCGAAGCCTGGCCGGAGCTGTTCTGCTTGCGCCGGTAAATCCAGATGCCGTAACTGGCGACGGCGATGAAGTAAATCAGGAAGACAATCAAGTCTAGGGATGAAAAGGTACTCATGCGGTGCTCACGTTTGGGGGTTGTCTCGGGGCTGGCAAGCGATTGCTGAAGCCGGTGCCCTGTTATATTGAAGCTGTCTGCGCTCGCATTATTGCCCAATACCGGGCGTAGAAAAGCCCTTTGCGTAGCAGTTCGCCAGAATCGTTCCAAGCGTTGGTGATTTTAGTAATTGAATCGCCGTGCCACGGATAGCAGAATGGCATGGTGCCAATACCGTGTGCACAGGAAGCTGATCTTTTAATGATGACAAAACCCTTTTCCGGCACCGCATCCGAGGCGGACGAACACCGCATGTTCACTCTCAGGAACGCCAGCGACATGATGGTGACGATCAGCGAGAGCGGCGCCGCCTTGTGTTCCTGGCGGGCGCCGGACCGATATGGCCGTATGGCGGACGTGCTGCTGGTACCCTCGCGCCCCGCTCGCCCGGCACTTTGGCAAGGACGCTACGATGGCAGCGAGGTGACCCTGCTGCAAATGGGAGACGGCGGCTCAGTCGCGCAGCAGGCTCGCTACCGCCTGGACGACGAAGGCTGCCTGACCGTGGACCATGAAGTGATGGCGATGGCGCCGACGCCCCTAGACGTGACCCTGAATCCCTGTTTCAACCTGAATGGCGGCATCGCCGAGGTGGGCGACCACATGGTGCAGATCGATGCCGACTACTACGTCGAAGTGGACGCTGAAGGTGCGCCGGTCGGCATCGCGGCGGTAGGCGGTACGGCTTTCGACTTCCGCCAGCCGGCGCCCATCGGCGCGCGCCTGCGCTGGCCCGATAGCCAGGTGCATATGACGGGCGGCTTCGATCACTGCTTCTTCGTCCGCAATCATTTTTCAGGCGGGCAGGGGGCATTGCGGGAGGTGGCGCGTGTGTATGAACCTGCCTCGGGGCGATCCCTGCAGATCCACACTACCGAGAGCGGCGTACAATTCCGAGCCGGCCATAAGGGAGGCTTCTGGCTGGAAGCCAAGGCGCATCCCGCGCTGACCAATGCAGCCTGGCCGCAGATCATCGTCCTGCCTGGGCAGGTGTACCGGCAAACCACCGTTTATCGGCTCTCCCTGCTGATGTAGCAGGGGGAGGGCCTGACGCGGCGGGTCAGGCCCCCGTCGTTGCTGGATTAGGCTGGCTTCAAGCCGCGGTAGGCAAACTGCCGCGCCCTGACCTGGCCGTTGCCGGCGCTGTAGATGCCGACTTTCAGGCTCAGGAAGCCGCCAAACACATTGTGGTGGAAGCCGGACACCTCCATCTGCCACGGATGCTTGATCCACTTTACGCCATCGAAGGAGTAGTGGAAGGTGACGATGTTGCCCCGGTTGGCCAGCTTGATATGGACAGTGCTCGCCTGTACTTTCTGCCGCATCCAGCTTTGCTCTTCGCTGCAGTGGTAGGTGAACATCTGCGTCGGGCTGAAGCCGATGCCGCAGTAGCCGCGCTGGCTGTAATACAGCAACAGGCCGCCTTGCGCGCCTTCCGAGATATCGAGCACCACCGAGGCTTCGTAATCGCGGTCGCCCACGATGCAGGTCAACGGGGAGCAGTCTGATGGCGAGTTGCCTTTGCCTTTGATAAGCAACGCCTTGTCTTCGTAGCGGGCGCGCGACATTTCGCCGGGCGCCGGGTCGAAGAAGCTCCACTGGATGCCGAACCTGTTCGAGGAAAAGTCGTCGGACAGGGGCTGGCCGGACGGCGAAGCAACGCCGCCTTTGGGTTTGGGCAGGGCTTTCGATAAGGTGCCGCCGCGCGCGCGGAACCAGCCGTCGCTGGTCCACTCGATCGGTTCGAGCAGGGCCTGGCGGCCGAGCGTACGGAAGCTGTTTTCGTAGGCGTGGTACACCATCCACCAGTCGCCGCCTGGCCCCTCGATGACGGTGGCGTGGCCGCGCGACCACCACGGTTCGTCCGCACTGCGGGTGCGGATGATGGGGTTGGCGGGGCAGTCCTGCCATGGCCCGTGGATAGAGCGCGAACGCGCCACGGTCACCATATGGCTGGTTGGCGGGCCGGAGGTGCCGCCAACGGCAGTCACCAGGTAGAACCATTCGCCGCGCCGGAACAGCTTGGGGCCTTCGGGGGCGAACATCTCCACCACCCATTCTTCCGGGTAGCGCCATGGATTGTAGACGTGCTCCAGCTGGCCAACGGTGGACAAGCCGTCGTCGGACAGTCCGATGCGGCGCACGCCATTGAAGAACAGGTAGCGCTTGCCATCCTCGCCGACAGCGTGGCCGGGATCGATGCAGCCTTTCAGCTTGAGGTCGACCGGGTCGCTCCACGGTCCGCGAATATTGTCGGCATGGATGACGAAGATGTCATCGCCGGCCGGGATGTAGATGAAGTAGCGCCCGTTGTGCTTGACCAGGTCCATCGCCCACACGGAGCCGATCGGCTTGGTCAGTGCTGCGCAGATAGGCGCCCAGTTGACCAGGTCGCGCGAATGCCAGATCACCGCGCCCGGATAGGACAGGAAGGACGAAAACGTCATGTAGTAATCGTCGCCGTCCTTCAGGATGGTCGGATCGGGGTGGTCGCCGGGGACGATTGGATTCAGGTAGGTACCGTTGCCCAGGTCCGCCTTGCGCTGGCCTTCGACGCCGTGAGCTGGACGGGGCGCATGCGGGGTGCAAGCAGTAGCCGGCGCGGCGCCGGCCACCAGCGGCGCAGCTACGGCGCCCGCACCGGCCAGGGCCAGTTTGAGCAAGCCGCGCCGCTGGGCTGGATCGATTTCTGGTGCAGCCTTCTTCATTTGCCTGCCACTTTGACGATCGAAGGAGCCTTGCGCGACAGCTCGCTGTCGCCGTTCACGGTCAGCTTGCCTGCGGCATCATTCCATTGCAGCTTGACTTGGGTGCCCTTGCTCTTTTCGTAGTCGTACGACACGCCGTCGTCGTCGTACAGCGCGAACTCGCCATCCTTGCCCGGATAGACCTTGATTTCGGCGATGGCCTGTTTGGTCGCGGTGGACTGGATGTCGGCGCCCAGCGGCACGATGGAGCCGGCACGCACGAAGACCGGGATCTGGTCGATCGGCGCCGCGACACGCACCCAGCGGCCGCCGGACTGCTTCTCATTGGTCCAGAAGTTGTACCAGTCGCTGCCAGCCGGCAGGTAGACATCCTTTTCGGTCTGCCCCTGTTCGGTCACGGGTGCGACCAGGAAGGCCGGGCCGAACATGTACTGGGTGCCGATATTGGCCACCTTTGGATCGTTCGGGAAGTCCATCCACAGTGGGCGCATGAACGGCGCTCCGCTGTCATACGTGGACTTGGCCTGGCTGTAGATGTAAGGGATCAGCTGGTAGCGCAGGCGGTCATAGCGCGCCATGATGTTTTCCGCTTGCTGCCCGAATTCCCAGATTTCCGCATGTTTGCGGTCGCCGTGCAGGCGCAGCGTCGGCAAGAAGGTGCCGTACTGGAACCAGCGGGTGAGCAGTTCAGGATAGTCGCGGTTCTGGCCGATGGTCGCCTCGGCGCCGCTCGGGTCCACCAGCGGCGCCTTGGTGGCGTTGGTGGATTGAGGCAGCCATTGCCAGCCGCCGATATCGTTGCCCCAGTAAGCGATGCCGGAAGTGGTCATGTTCAGGCCCGTCGGGATTTGGCGCGCCAGCGCTTCCCACGATGGATTGATGTCCGAGGACCAGAACAAGGCGCCGGTGCGCTGCGAACCGAGGTAGGCGGCGCGCGACAGGATCAGGGCGCGCTTGTTCGGCTTCCAGGCGCGCATGCCTTGCTGTACGCCTTCCACATGCACAAGCGGGAATACGTTGTGATAGCGGTCGCCGGAACCGATCGAGTAGAAGTAGCCATCCGGTACCAGGTCCGGTTCAGTTTCGTCCAGCCACGGATAGTCGAAGCCCTGCGACAGGATGTTGTCGCGCATGTGCTCCCAGAACCATTGGCGCGCTGCCGGGTTGGTGGAATCGATCAGGGCGCCGGCGCGGTCGGAGCGGGACGGCAGGCCGTCGACGGTCTTGCCGTCCTTGTCTTTCAGGAAGAAGCCCTTGGTTTCCAGTTCATTGAAGTAGCGGCCGGAGGTTTCAAAGCGCGGCCAGACCGAGATGATCGACTGCATGCCCAGGTCGTGCAGCTCCTTGTTCATGGCGGCAGGCGCGGGGAATTGCGCCGGGTCGATGTCGAGCTGGCCCATGCGGGTCCAGTAGAACCAGTCGACCACCATTACATCCAGCGGATACTTCTTCTGGCGGTAGGTGTTTGCCACGCGCAGGATTTCCTGCTGGCTCTCGTAGCGCGCCTTGGATTGGATCAGGCCAAAAGCAGCCTTGGGCGGGATCGGCGTCTTGCCGGTGACGCGGGCGTAGCCGGAGTAGATCTCCTCCGGGGTGTTGCCGGTAATGACGAAGAAGCTGACGCGCTCACCGACGGTGGACGAGAAGGCGGTGCGGCCGTTGATCGCGCCGGTGAAGCGGGTGGCGGAAGGATTGTCCCATACGATGCCATAGCCCTTGGACGACACCATGAACGGCACGCAGACAGTTTCGCCGCCAGGCGCGTCGTACCAGTGCTTGCAGTCGAGGATACGGCCGCGCAGGTCCAGCGGGCCGGTCGATTCCTGGTTCTGGCCCATGCCGTAGTAATGCTCGTCGGCCGGCGCGCTGAAGCTGGCGCTGGCCTGGTAGGTCTTTTCACCGGCGACGGTCTGGGGCGCCAGGTCCCAGCCTGTCATGTCGAGTACCAGTTCGCCCTTGGCATTGCGCACCTGCAGTGCGACCGGCGCCAATTGCGGCGCGAAGTATTTTTCCATCTGAGTCGGCACCCGCGGCACCGGTGCGGGGGCGACGCGCAGATTCATGGCCGACGATGCGAAGGTGTCGCCGTCTTTGCCGCTATTGTGGCGGAAGGCCGTGTTGTCCGCGTTCTTCGGCAGGATGCCGAAGCCAGGGCCCTTCAGCGCCTCGGCCTTTTCGGCGGCGATCGTAATATGGACCACGTTCGGGCCGTAGGCTTCGACCGAAACCCAGGCGCCGTTGCGGTCAAGGGTGGTGATCGGTGCGGCCAGCGCCGATGCCGAGGCACCCAGCGCCAACATGGAAATCGCGGTGGCCAATGCCTTGCGCTTGCAATGCAACTTCATGACATCTCCTGCTTGTGTTGGTTATTGTGGAATGAGTTTGTGTTCGCGCAACCAGTCTTCGGCGCGGCGCGGCCAGTTCGATGCGTTGCCGTTGCCGGCGCGCATAGCCATGCCGTGGCCTCCGTGCTCGAAGACGATCATTTCGGCTGGTACGTGGGCGCGGGTCAGGGCCTGGAAATACTGGATGCTGTTGTCGGGCGGGACATAACCGTCGTCCTGTGAGTGGATCAGCAGGGTGGGCGGGGTGATGGCGGTCACCTGTTTTTCGAGGGACATCAGCTGCACCAGCGATGCCGATGGCGTGGCGCCAAGCAGCGCCTTGCGCGAACCCTCATGCGTAGCCGGGCCGTCCATGGTGATCACGGGGTACATCAGGATGGCGAAGTCGGGGCGTGCGCTGACGGTATCCAGTGCGTTGCCGGTGCGGCCGGCTGCGTTGTCGAACAGGGTGGAGGCGCTGGCTGCCAGGTGGCCGCCCGCCGAACTGCCCATGACGCCGATGCGGTCCGGGGCGACGCCGTACTTCGCGGCCTGTGAACGCACCAGACGCACGGCGCGCAGCACGTCCTGCAGTGGCGCCGGATGGCCATAGTCGGACAGGCGGGATTTCAGCACGAAGGCGGTGATACCGATACTGGACAGCCACTGTGCGTACTGCTGTCCTTCGCGCGTGAAGGAAAGGTATTCGTATCCGCCGCCGGGGCAGATGATGACAGCGGTATGGGCCGGGCGGTCGAAAGAAGCAGGATAAACGGTCAGTGAAGGCTGGCTGATATTGCTGATGCGCTCCCCGTCAACGCGTTCCGGGCCGGCGTGCGCCTTGGCATTCGGCACGCCTTCCGGCCACAGGGCGACCTCGGTGTTTTGGGCTTGCGCGCCGCTGGCGGCCAGGAACAGCAGGGCCAGGATCCATGCTCGCATAGGGGTGTCATCCTCAATATTGTTTTATGAACCGAGCCATCTTTGCAGACTGCGCGGGGCGCTGCAATTATGAAAATCACCGATCCGCTCAATGATTTACCGCATCGCATGGCATGGCTGGCCGGAGTCAGTCTTCCCAGCGTAAGTGCACGACCTTATAGCCCTTGTCCTTGATGGCCTTGAGCAGTTCGGGCAGGGCTTCGACGGTAGGCTGGTTGGCGTCGTGCATGAGGATGATGCCGCCGCCGGTCTGCTCCAGCCGCGCGACCAGGCGTTCGACCAGGGCGGTGGTGCGCATGTCGTTGGGGAGGTAGTCGTCAATGCCCAGGTCCACCGAGGCCACCGTGATCTTCTTTTCCCTGAGCGCCGCGAGAACCGGCGGGGTCTCCTCAAGGTAGGGGAAGCGGTACGCCGCCGGCTCGGCGCCAAACACTTTCGCGAAAGCCTGCATCCCTTTCTCCAGGTCGGCCAGCTGTTCGTTGGGCGGCATCGCCCTCAAAGATGGATGGGCGAAACTGTGCAGGGCCGGTGTGTGGCCGGCTTGCGCGACACGCTGCCCCAGCTCGGGGTGAGCCGCGAGGTTGGCGCCGGTCATGAAGAAGGTCGCCTTCACGCACTGCTCCGACAATGTTTGCAGCACGCGATCGATCAAGCCGGGCAGGGGGCCGTCGTCGAAGGTCAGCACCACTTCGCCCTTTTGCAAGGGAAGCGATCCATGCTGTGCCTTGCCATATGCAGCGAATTCGCGCTTGAGTGTCAGGGTGCGCGACGTGCCCAGGGCGGTCGCTGGGCATGCTGTCGCCGTCAGTGGCGCGGCCAGGCTTGCGCTGATTGCATCGGCGGCGGGGCCTGCGCTGGCTTCGATCCGGTTGCGGCCTTCTTTCAGGTGCACCTGCCAACTGGCGACGTGATCGACCACGGGCTGTTCGCCCAGATCGGCATCGTTAAGCCGCAGCCTGGCGCTGGGCTGGTTGCTGTACACCTTGATTTGCGTGTCCGCCGCTGTGCGTTGCGTGGCGCGGCGCGAGGTAATGTGGACCATCGGCTTCCTGCTCCAATTGGCCTGGTACCAGAAATAGGCGTCTTTCTTCACCTGGCGGTCAAAGCTCACCAGCCCTTTGTCGTTAAAGCCGGGTGCATCGCCTTCATTTCGTCCCGCTGATGGAAAATCGAAGCCGGCCCATATGAAGGTCGCCCACAGCCACGGACGCGCGGACAATTGGCGCCACGCTGCTTCGTGGTACAGGGCCTGGTATTGCTCGGGGTGCCAGCGTCCACCGGGCTGCGGGCGGCGCGGCGGGTCTTCCTGCTGTACGGCGCTGGCGCCTGCGCCATATTCGCTGACCGACTGCGGCGTGCGAGGGCGTCGCGCGTGGTTGCCATCCAGGAAAGGCCCAAGGTCGCCAAACTCTCCGTCATACCAGCCGAAATAGACGTTCGAGCCGACAGAGTCGGTGTGCGAGGCCTGCTGGCCATCGATCGGACCGCAGCAATTGGCGTAGGCGGTTGGCCGTGACGGATCTTCCTGGTGCGCCAGTTGCTGCAGCGACGACAGGACATGTGCGCTGGCGGCATCGCTCTGGTAAATTTCATTCCCAAGTCCCCACACCATCACCGACGGGTGGTTGCTGTTCTGGCGGACCAGTTCGCGCAGCTGCTGCGCGCTAGTCGCCAGGAATGCGTCGGAGCCATTGACTGCCGCCGTCAGCGGCACTTCGGTCCACACCAGCCATCCCAAGCGGTCGGCCAGCTCGTAGGCACGTTGCGGATGCTGGTAGTGCGCATATCGCAGCCCTGTCACACCGAGCTCGGACAGTATGCGGTAGTCGGTATCGATATCCTCGTCGGTGGCGGCAATGCCTTTGCCGGGAAGTGACGTCTGGTGCACGTTGACGCCATGCACACGGTAGCTCGCCCCATTCAGCAGCAAGCCTCGCTCCGGATCGAGCCTGATATCGCGAATGCCCGACTGGAAGGAAAGCTGGTCGGCAGCCGCTGGTTTACCGCCGTCCAGCGCGATTTCGGCCTCGGTGGTGTACAGGTAAGGATCGCTTACGCCTTGCCACAAATGGGGCGCGACCAAGCTGCCGGCAAGCGATACTTCCGCATTGCTGTGCGCGGCGACAGTCACGATCTTGTTTGCCGTGGCGACGATACGCTGACCGGCATCGCGCAAGCGCGCGGTGACGACCGCACGTACCTTGCGAGCGCGGTCATTGCGGACACGGGCAGTCCACGCCAGCGACGCGCGCTGCGGCGAAATGTCGGAAGCGCGGAAATACACGCCCGGTCCCCCATCGTCGAGCATATCGAAATGGACATCGTTGGTTTTGATTAACCGAACATGGCGATACAGGCCACCGTACATCGTGTAGTCGCCCGCGAGCGGCGCCACAGCGGCATCCTTTCCATTGTCGACACGGACCACGATCTCATTATCACCGGCCGCCAGCAAGTCCGTGATATCGAATCGGAAGCGCGCGAAACCTCCCGTATGGCGACCCGCATGTCGGCCGTTGATCCAGGCTTCCGCGACCAGTGCGGCGCCGTCGAATTCCAGGAATTGGCGCTGTCCGTCGTGTTTTTGCGACAGTTGCAGCGTACGTCGATACCACGACGGGCCGCGGTATCCATCGAAACTATGGGGCAGGGTAACCGGCTGCCAGCCATGGTCGCCGGTCTTGTGAAAATGCCATCCTTGATCAAGCGGGAGGGCCTGGCGCCCCTGAGCCGTTGCGGCGAATGGCGCCAGAAGCGCAAGACAAATCGTAAAGGTGATCAGTTTCATAAGTGGGGCATTCTCCACGCCTGTGCAGCATGGATCAATTGCCCTGCAAGATTTCATTGAGCCCCTTGGTATTTTTCACAATTGCGCCGGAATTGCCTCCCTTGCAAAATCCAATGACATAAAGAGCCGATCCACGCAGATCGCACATGGAGACGAGGATGAATACTGCATACAAGCGTATCGTGGTGGTAGGTGGCGGGTCAGCCGGCTGGATGGCCGCGACCGCGCTGGCGACGGCGCTGCCTGCGAGTTCGGTGGAGCTGGTCGAATCCGAGGAAATCGGCATTATCGGCGTCGGTGAAGCCACCTTTCCGTCCATCCGCACTTTCCACAGGCTCCTCGGTATCGACGAAGCGCAATTCCTGCGCGCGACCAACGGAACCTACAAGCTGGGCATTGAATTCCGCGACTGGCGGGCGATCGGCGAAAACTACTTCCATACCTTCGGCGACTTTGGCGGTTTGAGCGGGCCGCGCTCGCTGTGGGGCCAGTACCGCCGCGTCGGTGACGCCGGCCTTGGCACCCTGGGCGAGCAATGCCTGCCCAGCGTGATGGCGAGGGCCGGGCGCTTCCAGCTCGCAGCTTCGGAGGAGGAGCAGCAATTCAGTTACGCCTACCATTTTGACGCCACGTTATACGCCGGTTTCCTGCGCACCCTCGCGCTGCAGCGCGGCGTGCGCCGCACCGAGGGGCGCATCCAGCATGCGGAACGCCGCATCGACGGCGGCATTTCCCAGCTCAAGCTGGCCGACGGGCGTGTGGTGGAGGGCGACCTGTTCGTCGACTGCTCCGGCTTCGCTTCCCTGCTGCTTGACCGCACGCTGGAAGAGCGCTTCGTGGATTTTGGCCGCTGGCTGCCAGTGGACCGCGCCTGGGCCTGTCCTTGCGAGCGCAGCGGGCCGGAACTGGTTCCCTATACGCGCGCTACCGCGCTGGAAGGCGGCTGGGCTTGGCGCATCCCCCTCAGCAACCGCACCGGCCATGGCCATGTATTCTCCAGCCGCTACATCGACGAGGAACGGGCGCGCGAACAACTGATGCAGCAGCTCGATGGGGCGCCGGTTGCGGAGCCGCGCCTGCTGCGCTTTAGCACCGGCCACCGCCAGCGCTTCTGGGTGCAGAACGTGGTCGCGCTGGGCCTCTCTTCGGGCTTCCTGGAACCGCTGGAATCGACCAGCATCTTCCTTGTGCAAAGCGGGCTGGGACGCCTGATCGAGATGCTGCTGCCCGGCGCCCGCCCAGCGCCGTCCGAAGTGGCTGCCTATAACACCGGCATGGTGCGCCAGTTCGAACGCGTGCGCGACTTCATCATCCTGCATTACTGCCTGACGGCGCGCCGCGACAGCCAGTTGTGGCGCGACATGGCGGGCATGGAGCTGCCGGAAACGCTGGCCTTTAAGATCCACGCATGGCGCCAGTCCGGCGCGCTGCACCAGTACGACGAAGAAGGCTTCGATGCCACCAGCTGGCTGGCGATCCACGCTGGCATGGACCACTGGCCCGAACGAGCCGATCCCTCGCTGCGCGACATTTCGCACGAAGACGCCCTGCGCGCCTTGCGCTACCGCCGTGACACTATCGCCGCCGCCGTTGCCGCCATGCCCACCCACCAAGATTACCTGCAAAGCGTGCTGGCACGCTGATTGATGCATCACCCATAGGAAGACTGATGAAACGACGCGATTTATTGAAGCAGCTTGGAGCGGTGGTGCCTGCCGCCGCATTGTCCGGTGTGGCGCGTGCCGCCGCCGACACCCTCGCGCCCGGCGCAACGACGCCGATCGCATCAGGCCCATTCAAGCCGCAATGGGATTCGCTGGACAAGTACCAGGTACCGGACTGGTTCCGCAACGCCAAGTTCGGCATCTGGGCGCACTGGGGGCCGCAATGCGAACCTGAATTGGGCGACTGGTACGGTCGTGCGATGTACGAGGAGGGCAGCGATGCCTACCTCAATCACCTGAAGAAATACGGTCACCCATCGCAATTCGGATTCAAGGACGTCATCCATCAATGGAAGGCCGAGAACTGGGATCCGGACAGCCTGGTAGCTCTGTACAAGAAGGCCGGCGCGAAGTATTTCGTAGCCCTGGCCAATCACCATGACAACTTCGATACCTACAATAGCCGCTACCAGCCGGAATGGAACTCGACGAAAATCGGTCCGGGCAAAGACCTGATTGCCGGCTGGAGCAAGGCGGCGCGCGCCAACGGCCTGCATTTTGGCGTCAGCGTGCACGCCGCCCACGCGTGGACCTGGTTTGAGCTGGCGCAGCGTGCAGACAAGAGCGGACCTTATGCCGGCGTACCGTACGACGGCAACCTGACACGCCTCGATGGCCTCGGCAAATGGTGGGAAGGCATCGACCCGCAAGGCCTGTACGCGCAGCGCCACCCCCTGAGTAAAACCGGAGGCGAAGGAGGCATATGGGACGAACAATGGCACTGGGGCGGCGGCGCCGCGGTTCCGGACAAGGCCTACTGCGACAAATTCTTCGCCCGCACCCGTGACCTGATTGATACCTACGATCCGGACCTCGTGTATTACGACGACACGGTACTCCCGCTGTACCCGATCAGCGACGTCGGCATGCGCCTGGCGGCGCATATGTACAACCGAAGCATCGCCACCAAGGGCAAGCTGGAAGCGGTCGTCAACGGCAAGATCCTCAATGAACAGCAGCGCCGCAGCATGGTGTGGGACATCGAGCGCGGCCAGAGCAACAAGATTGAAGAACTACCATGGCAGACCTGCACCTGCATCGGCAGCTGGCACTATGACCGCCGCATCTATGACAACCGCGCCTACAAAAGTGCGCAGTCCGTGGTGCATACCCTGATCGACGTGGTGAGCAAGAACGGCAACCTGCTGCTTAGCGTTCCCGTGCGCGGCGACGGTACCATCGACTCGCAGGAAACCGCGATTGTCGAGGAAATCGGTCGCTGGATGGCGCGCAACAGCGACGCCATTTACGATACCCGCCCGTGGCACGTGTTCGGCGAGGGGCCGGTGATGGAAGAAGCGGCCGCACCCATGTCCGGCGCCGGATTCAACGAGGGCAAAGGCAAACCGTTTTCGGCTGCCGATCTTCGCTTTACCACCAAAGGCAACGCGGTATATGCCTTTGTGATGGGCTGGCCGCAGGACGGCAAGGTGCTGATCAAGGCGCTGCGCAGCGCGACGCCGCACCTGAAGAAGCGCATTGCGCGCGTTGAACTGGTCAGCAGCGGCCATCCGCTGGCCTTCCGCCAGACCGCCGACGGCTTGCAGGTGACGATGCCGGCCAACAAACCCGCAATTGCTTACGCCAATGTGCTGAAGATCACCTGAAAGCACGGCATTACAGTTTTTCGTTTGTTGTATTGGTGATTTTCGTAATTGCTGGCGAATATGTCCAGGCGCAGAATGCATTCATCGCAAAGCATTATAAAAAATACCAGAAGGAGACTTTCCATGACGATCCGCATTCTTGCCGCGTACAGCGGCAAAATCGCAAGCCTTGGTTAAGGCGGCGCGGAGATTGGGCGCAATCCGCCCGGCGCTCCACAGTATGCGCAGAAACGTTCCCGACACGGCGGCGTGCCCGGCGCAATCAATATCAGCTGGATAAATTGGCGGCGACTTGCCGTCGCCAAACCTATAAGTGAGAACGAGAGGACACCGAGTGAAACAGTTGAAGAAAACAGCGATTGCCACGGCCGCAGCGCACATTGCACTGCTGGCAAGTGGCGTCGCACTGGCGCAAACGGCGCCTGCCGGCAAAGGGGATCCGAACACCGTGGTGGTGGTGGGCCAACGCGCGGCGCTGGAATCGGCCCAGAAGATCAAACAGAATTCCGACGAAATCGTCGATTCAATCGTGGCCGACGACATCGGCAAACTGCCGGATCGTTCCGTCACCGAAGTGCTGCAGCGCATTCCGGGCGTGAGCATCGACCGCACGATGAACCGCGCGGATCCGATGCAAGGCCTGGGCGACGGTATCCAGCACTTCGCCGCCGAAGGCACCGGCGTGTCGGTGCGCGGCTTGAGCTATGTGCGCTCCGAATTGAACGGGCGCGATTCGTTCTCCGCCAACGGTGGCCGTGCGCTGAGCTTCGAGGACGTGCCGCCCGAGCTGATGGCCGGCGTGGACGTGTACAAGAATCCGTCCGCCGAGCAGATCGAAGGCGCGGTGGGCGGCCTGGTCAACCTGCGCACCGCCATGCCATTCGACTTCAAGGGCTTCAAGGCTGCGCTCTCGGTGGAAGGTTCGCGCGCCAGCCGCAGCGGCAAGACCAAGCCGGCGGTGTCGGGCCTGGTGTCGAACCGCTGGGATACCCCGATCGGCCAGGTGGGCGCGCTGCTCGACCTGTCGCATTCGCAGATTTCCACCGCCAGCGACGCCCTCGGCGTCAGCAACTACCTGCCGCGCGCCGACATCACGCCCGGCCAGCTGCGCTGGATCAGCCCCGGCGCCAGCTGGAATTCGAACACCTTCGACCGCACCCGCGACGGCCTGTATGGCGCCCTGCAATGGAAGAAAGACAATCTCTCCTCCGGGCTGACCTACTTCAAATCGAAGTACAAGATTTACACGGAAGAGAGCGGGTTCTTCATGACCACGACCGCCTCGACGCTTACTGTCGATCCGGGGGCGACTTACGACGACCAAGGGGCGCTGTTGACTGGCGTATTGCGCAACCCGACCGATGGCGGTTTCGGCCTGAGCAACGGCATCGGCTTCGGCACCGACGCGCGCACCACCAGCCGCAAGGCAGACACCTCCGACCTGTCCTGGAACGCCCAGTGGCGCGCTTCCGACCAGTGGGTATTCAAGGCGGACCTGCAGCATACCCGTGCCACTACCAAGGGCTACGACAATACTGTCGGCCTGGGCGGCTTCATGCCCAAGGAAACGATGGACCTGCGCACCTCGCCTCCGACCTACACCTTCGACGACAGCGACCGTGCCTGGCTGGCCGATCCGTCGCATTACTATTGGAGCTTCGCCCAGGAGCACCGCGACAAGGCGGTGGCCAAACAGAATGCGGCACGCCTCGACGCCAAGTTCATTTTCGACTCGCCTGTGCTGCAGGACCTGCGTTTCGGCGTGCGCGCGACCAAGCGCGACTCGGTCACCAACCGCACCCACGGCGGCAATGGCGGCAACGAATGGCAAAACATCACGCAGTCCTGGTCGGTCGGCAACAGCTGGCAGCCGTACAGCAAATTCGCCGTCTTGACCGATCCGCGCCTGGGCCAGAACTACACCGCGCACGCCTTCCCCAGCTTCTTCAACGGCACCGTGCCAGCGCCGCCGGCGATCATCGTGCCGACCCCGGCGACGGTGGCCGGCTCCTTCGATGCAACGCCGGCGATGTTCCAGGAGTTGCACGGCTACGCCAACAATTTCTGCGCCAACCCCGGTCCGACCGGTGATTGCACCAATTGGAAGCCGTCGCCGTTCGGCGGCCCGAGCGACACCAACGAGCAGCACGAGCGCACCAAGGCGGCGTACGCCCAGCTGCGCTTCGCCTTTGACAGCTTGCCCTATCCGATCGATGGCAATATCGGCACGCGGGTCGTGCGAACGGAAGCGCAGGCAGTCGGCATGTTCCTCTTCAGCCCTCCAACGGGGACCCAGCCGCCGGGCGTGCCTGTCATTGCGGAGTTGAACGACCAGCGCACGGTTGAACATAATTACACCAATGTCTTGCCGAGCCTGAACTTGCGCATGAAAGCCGGCAACCAGCTGCAGTTCCGCTTCGCCGCGTCGAAAGGCATGACGCGTCCGGACTTCTACCTGATGCAGCAGTACACCACATTGGAACAGAAGGTGAACACGCATACCGACGCGACGACCAATCAGTCGGTACTCGATTCGATCGATTACAAGGGTAATGCCAACGGCAACCCCATGCTCAAGCCGACCACGTCGACCAACCTTGACCTGACGGCCGAATGGTATGGCAGCCATGGCAGTTCGCTGACGCTGTCCGTGTTCAACAAGAACCTCAAAGACATCATCATCAACCGCACGTTCGTCTATACGCTGACGGACAGCGCGGGCACGGCGCATGATTTCCTGACGACGGGACCAGTGAACGGCGCCGACGGCCGTGCACGCGGCGCCGAACTCGGATTCCAGCACTATTTCGACAAGCTGCCGGGCTGGCTTTCGGGCTTTGGCCTGTCGGGTAACTACACCTATATCGACAGCAAGCTGGATATGCACGCGCCGGCCGGCCTGTGGTGTACGCCGAAAGGCACGCTGGAGGCCAATACGCTGCGCGACCTTGCGGGTTGCGATACCGATGGCCGTGTGATCGGCAACATGCCGCTGACGGGCATGTCGAAGAATGCCTACAACCTGGCCTTGCTGTACGACCGGGGTCCATGGTCGGCGCGCCTGGCCTACAGCTGGCGTTCGACCTACCTGCAAGTGATTAATGCTTACGGCAGCAATGGCACCGATGGTCTCGACCAGAACCCCGATAGCCCGAACAAGGGGCAACTGAACTCGGTGAACTATGCACTGCCGGTATGGGGCGGCGCGTATGGCCAGCTGGACCTGGGGCTGCAGTACAAGGTGACGGACAACATGACCGTGGCCTTCAACGTCGGCAACCTGAACAACGCCATGTACAAGCAATACGTGCAGCAGCATATCGGCATGAAGGAGCACTTTGCCAACTTCACCGGCCGTAGCTACTACCTGCAAGCCCGTTACTCGTTCTAAGACGGCCTGGCAGCACGCCCGAGCGGCGTGCTGCCTTTTTGATATGGATGACGCATGAAGAGGAATCACAGCCGCCTGATGGCGGCATTTTGCTTGATGGCCGTGCTGGCTGCGAACGCCGGCGCCGCCCAGGCGCCGATACCGCAGCTGGCACATAAGGACGGGCGCTATGCGCTGCTGGTCGATGGCCGGCCTTTCACCTTGCTGGGCGTGCAGGCGCATAACTCCAGCAACTATCCGGCCGCGCTGGACAAGGTCTGGGCTGCCGCCAAAGACACGCATGCCAACACGGTCGAAATTCCGGTAGCCTGGGAGCAGCTGGAACCGGCCGAGGGAAAGTTTGATTTCAGCTACGTCGACACCCTCGTTGCGCAGGCGCGCCAGAACAAGATGCGCCTGGTCCTGCTGTGGTTCGGCATCTGGAAGAACACTGGCCCGCAGTACACGCCGGAGTGGGTGAAGTTCGACAACCAGCGCTTCCCGCGCATGGTCGACAAGGAAGGGAAGGTGATCTACTGCCTGTCGCCGTTCGGCGAGCAGACCTTGCAGGCCGATAAGAAAGCCTTTGTCGCCCTGATGGCGCACCTGATGAAGATCGATGCCGCGCAACGCACCGTGATCATGGTGCAGGTCGAAAATGAAGTTGGCACCTATGGCACCGTGCGCGACTTCGGCGCGAAAGCGGAGGCGGCCTTCCGCCAGCCGGTGCCGCCGGCCGTCCTGGCGAGAAAAAAGGCGCCGGTGCCAGGCGCCGCCAGCGGCACCTGGGCCGAGGTGTACGGTGCATACGCCGACGAGTATTTCCATGCCTACGCGGTGGCCAGCTATATCGAGACGCTGGCCAAAGCCGGGCGTGCGGTGTACGACCTGCCGATGTACGTCAACAATGCGCTGCGCGATCCTGTCGAGCCAGTGGCGCCGTGGAAGGGCAATTTCGCCAGCGGCGGCCCGACTTTCGACGTGATCGATATTTACAAAGCGGCTGCCCCGCATATCGACATCGCCGCGCCGGACATCTATTCGCCTGAATCGAACAAGGTGGCCGCAACGCTGTCGCTGTTCCAGCGCCCGGACAATGCGCTGTTCGTGCCGGAGATGGGCAATGCAGCGGGGTATGCGCGGTATGTTTACCAGATCCTGGGCCGCGGCGCGCTCGGGATTTCGCCTTTCGGCATCGACTATGCGGACTACAGCAATTACCCGCTCGGATCGAAGTTGAAGGATAAGGCCATGGCCGAGCCGTTTGGTAAGATCTACGCTGCTTTCCGTCCGATGCAAGGGCAGTGGGCGCAATGGGCGCTGGACGGGCGCACTTTCGGCTTTGCCGAGGGCGAGGATCGCAAGCCGCAATCGATCAGCGCCAATGGCTGGAAAGTCACGGCATCTTTCCGCGAATGGCAGTTCGGGAATGCCAACAATAGCGACGACCGTCCGGCCGGCACCGAATCGCCCAACGGCGGCGCCGCCCTGGCGCAGGTGGGCGACAACGAGTTCGTGGTGATCGGCCAGAACATGCGGCTGGCCTTTGAAGGCGCCGGCCCGAATGCCGGCAAGCCGTCGATGTATGCCCGCGTGGAAGAGGGGCATTTCGACAACGCAGGCAAGTGGATCATGGAACGCAACTGGAATGGCGACCAGACCGACTGGGGAATCAATTTGACCGCCAACCCTACGGTACTGAAGATCCGTCTGGGCACTTATTAAAGGGGGAAGGAGTTATGCCAGGTAAGCCGATCCGGAAAATCGTCATTGTCGGTGGCGGCACAGCCGGCTGGATGAGCGCCGCGCCGCTGGCGCTCAAGCTCGGCAAGTCCTGCGAGATCGTACTGGTGGAATCGCCGGAAATCGGCACGGTGGGTGTCGGCGAGGCGACGCTGCCCACCATCCGCTATTTCAACCAGGCGCTCGGTCTGGATGACGCCGATTTCGTGCGGAAGACGCAGGCCACTTTCAAGCTTGGCATCGAGTTCAAGGACTGGGGGCATATCGGCAACCGCTTCTTCCACGGCTTTGGCGATTTCGGCCCAGCCATCGAGAACCGCTCGCCGGTGACGTACTGGCTGCGGCTGTCCCGTGAATTCAAGGACATGCCGTCCTACGAGGAGTGGTCGACGGCGACGGCCATGGCGCGTAATAACCGCTTCATGGAGCCTTACGGCGACCAGCCTGCGGTCACCAATGCCTTCTCCTACGCCTACCATTTCGACGCCAGCCTGTATGCCGCCTACCTGCGCGACTACGCAAGGGAACTGGGTGTGCAGCGCGTCGAGGGCATGATCAACGAAGTCGAGCAGCATCCGGAGACCGGCTTCATCACGGCCCTCAAGCTGAAGGACGGGCGCCGCGTAGAGGGTGACCTGTTCATCGACTGTTCCGGCTTCCGCGGCCTGCTGATCGAAGGTGTCTACCAGGCGGGCTACGACGACTGGAGCGCCATGCTGCCTTGTAACAGCGCGCAAGCCGTGCCGTGCGAGAAGGTGGATCCGCTCACGCCTTACACTACGTCGACCGCACGCAGCGCCGGCTGGACCTGGCGCATCCCCCTGCAGCACCGTACCGGCAACGGCCATGTGTACTGCAACGGCTTCACCAGCGATGAAGAAGCAGGGCGCGTGCTGCTGGAGGGGCTCGACGGCAAGGCGCTGGACAGCCCGCGCCAGCTGCGCTTTACCACCGGCCGGCGCCGCAAGTCCTGGATCAAGAACTGCGTGGCGATTGGCCTGTCGAGCGGTTTCCTGGAACCGCTGGAATCGACCAGTATCAACATCATCGAAAACTCGGTTGGCTGGCTGCTGCAGTACTTCCCAGATATGGACTTCCGTCCGGAGCTGGCCGATGAATTCAACCGGCTGGTGTCGCAGCGCTATGAGTACGTGCGCGACTTCATCATCCTGCACTACAAAGCCACCCAGCGCAGTGACTCCGAATTCTGGCGCTACTGCGCCAATATGGCGATTCCGGATACGCTGCGGCACCAGATCGACTTGTTCCGCGCGACAGGGCACGTCACGATCTACGATTCGCAGGGTTTCGGCGTGGCCTCGCACGTATCGATACTGATGGGCCTTGGCATTGTGCCGCAATCCTACGACCCGTTGGTAGACCTGATGGACCTGGCGCGGATGCGTGAACACTTCTCCCGGGTGCACGATTCCATTAGCCGTGCAGTCGCGGCAATGCCAGGCCATGGCCAATACATTGCGCGGCTGACAAACGCGAAATGAACTGGCGCCGTGCGCTTAAACATGATCGCCCTTGGTGAGTTTCATAATTGCGGATGGCTAAGACAAAGGGCAACATTCACTCGTCAAACATCTAACGCAGACATGGAGAAGATTCAAGTGACGAATGCAATGTTGCCCAAGGACCTGGAAAGGGCACTGCTGGTAGGGCGGGTATGGCGCGAAGGCGTGGGCCCGTCCGTCGTGGTGGTGCGCCACGGCGAAGTTTTCGATATTACGCGTAGCGCGCCTACGGTGTCCGCATTGCTGGAACGCGCCGACCTGCTGCAGCTGGCGGCGCAGGCCTCTGGTGAATCGCTCGGTCCGGTGGGCGAGCTGCTGGACAATCCGGCGGGCCGCGGCGTGCGCCTGCTGGCGCCATGCGACCTGCAGGCCATTAAAGCTTGCGGCGTTACTTTTGCGGTCAGCCTGCTCGAACGCGTGATCGAAGAGCGCGCCAAAGGCGACCCGGCACGTGCCGCGGACCTGCGGCGTGAGATCCAGTCGCGCATCGGCGCCGACTTGTCCGAAATCCGCCCCGGCTCCGACGAAGCGCTGCGCCTGAAGGAAGACCTGGTGGCGCAGGGCCTGTGGTCGCAATACATGGAAGTGGGCATCGGCCCGGACGCCGAAGTATTTACCAAGTCGCAGCCGATGTCGGCGGTTGGCCATGGCGACGCCGTGGGCCTTCATCCGTCCTCTAAATGGAATAATCCTGAGCCGGAGATCGTGCTGGCCGTAAACAGCGCCGGCGTGGCGCTGGGCGCCGCCCTGGGCAACGACGTCAACTTGCGCGACGTCGAAGGCCGCAGCGCACTGTTGCTGGGCAAGGCCAAGGACAATAACGCTTCTTGCTCCATCGGCCCCTTTATCCGCCTGTTCGATGAGCACTTTACCGTGGACGCCGTGCGCAACGCCGAAGTGAGCCTGCTGATCGAAGGCGATGATGGCTTTGAACTGGCCGGCACCAGCCGCATGCGCGAAATCAGCCGTGACCCGCTCGACCTGGTTTCCCAGACCTGCGGCAAGCATCACCAGTATCCCGACGGCTTCATGCTCTTCCTCGGGACCATGTTCTCGCCGACCAAGGACCGCGACGCGGCTGGCGGCGGCTTCACCCACCACCTGGGCGACCGCGTCAGCATCAGCAGCCCTGCGCTGGGCACCCTGGTGAACCAAGTGCAGCGCAGCGACCAGCTGCCGCCGTGGACCTTCGGTGTGCGCGCGCTGTACAGCAACCTGGCGCAGCGCGGCATCGCGTTCGGGGAGTAAGCATGGCGCAACAAGCAATGGAATACGCACGCTACCCCGACCTTGAGGGCAAGCTGGTGGTGATCACCGGCGGCGGCACCGGCATCGGCGCTGCCATCGTTGAAGCATTCGCAGGGCAGGGCGCGCAGGTGGCGTTCCTCGACGTGCAGGACGGAGCATCGCAGGAGCTGGCCGCGAAGCTGGCCGGATACGGGCGTCCGCCGCGCTACTACCGCTGCGACCTGACGGACCTGGATCAGCTTGCGGGAGTCTTTGCCGGGATTGAGCGCGAGTACGGCGCGGCCGACATCCTGGTCAACAACGCCGCCAACGACAAGCGCCACCAGTTGCAGGACGTCACCGCGCAGTACTGGGACGACAGCCTGGCGGTCAACCTGCGCCACCAGTTCTTCTGTGCCCAGGCCGTGGCGCCTGGCATGAAGGCCAAGGGCGGCGGCGCGATCCTGAATTTCGGCTCCATCTCGTGGCACCTGGCGCTGCCTGACCTGCCTTTATACATGGCCGCCAAAGCCGCCATCGAAGGGCTGACACGCGGCCTGGCGCGCGAACTCGGTCCGCAAGGCATCCGCGTCAACTGCATCGTGCCGGGCGCTGTGAACACGCCGCGCCAGATGGCGCTGTGGCAGACCCCCGAGAGCGAAGCGGCCATCCTGTCAGCGCAATGCCTGCCGCAGCGCGTGCAGCCGGAGGACGTGGCGGCGCTCACGCTGTTCCTGGCATCGTCCAACGCCGGCCGCTGCAGCGGTCGCGAATATTTTGTGGACGCCGGCTGGTACGGCGGCTGATAGCACTTCCTCTTTTTGAAAGCAAAGCATCATGACTCAACGTCGCTTCCGCTCGCAGGACTGGTTTGACAATCCGGAGCGCATCGACATGACGGCGCTGTATCTTGAGCGTTTCATGAATTACGGGATCACCGCCGAAGAACTGCGTTCTGGACGCCCAATTATCGGTATCGCGCAGAGCGGCAGCGACATCAATCCCTGCAACCGCATCCACCTGGAGCTGGCCAAGCGCGTGCGCGAAGGCATCCGCGACGCGGGCGGCATTCCGATGGAATTCCCGGTGCATCCGACCTTCGAGAACTGCCGCCGCCCGACCGCCGCCATCGACCGCAACCTGGCCTATTTGGGCCTGGTCGAGATCCTGCACGGCTACCCGATCGACGCGGTCGTGCTGATGACCGGCTGCGACAAGAGCACGCCTTCGCAGCTGATGGCTGCGGCGACCATGGACCTGCCGGCCATCGTGCTTTCCGGCGGCCCGATGCTGGACGGCTGGTTTGACGGTGAACTGGTCGGTTCCGGCGCTGCGATTTGGAAGGGGCGCCGCATGCTGGCGGCCGGCCAGATCAACGAGGAAAAGTTCCTGCAAATCGCCACCGCGTCAGCGCCATCGTCCGGCCATTGCAACACCATGGGCACTGCATCGACCATGAATGCCATTGCCGAAGCATTGGGCATGTCGCTGACCGGCTGCTCCGCGATCCCCGCGCCATACCGTGAACGCGGCCAGGTCGCCTATGAAACCGGCCGCCGCATCGTGGCGCTGGCTCACGACGACTTGCGTCCATCGCAGATCATGACCCGCGACGCCTTCCTGGACGCCATTGTCGTCAACGCCGCCATCGGCGGCTCGACCAATGCCCAGCCGCACATCATGGCGATGGCGCGCCACGCCGGCGTCGAGATCACGCCGGAAGACTGGATGCGCTACGGTTATGACGTGCCTTTGCTGCTGAATATGCAGCCGGCCGGCGCCTACCTCGGTGAACGCTTCCACCGCGCAGGCGGCGTGCCTGCCGTAATGTGGGAGTTGCAGAAGGCAGGGCGCTTGCGCGCCGACCGTCCGACGGTGACGGGCTGCAGCATGGCAGCCAACCTGGCGGGCCGCTCCACCAGCGACCGCGAGATGATCCGCACGTTCGAGCAGCCTTTGAAGGAAAAGGCTGGCTTCCTTGTCCTCAAAGGAAACCTGTTCGACTTCGCAATCATGAAGACCAGCGTGATCTCTGAGGCTTTCCGCCAGCGCTACCTGTCCACGCCGGGCCAGGAAAATATCTTCGAATGCCGCGCCGTGGTGTTTGACGGCTCGGACGATTACCACGCCCGCATCAACGACCCTGCGCTGGAAATCGACGCCCACACCATGCTGGTGATTCGCGGCGCGGGTCCGATCGGCTGGCCGGGTTCGGCGGAAGTGGTGAATATGCAGCCGCCGGATGCGCTGATCAAGCAAGGCATCACGGCCTTGCCGACGCTAGGCGACGGCCGCCAGTCCGGCACCTCGGACAGCCCTTCGATCCTGAACGCGTCGCCGGAAAGCGCCGCCGGCGGCAACCTGGCTTGGCTGCGCACCGGCGACATGGTTCGCGTCGACTTGAATACCGGACGCTGCGATGTGCTGATCGACGATGAGGCATTCGCCGAGCGTAAAAAACAGGCGCCGGCGCCGGTTCCGCCTAGTCAAACCCCATGGCAGGAACTGTACCGCGCCACCGTCGGGCAATTGCAGTCGGGCGCTTGCATGGAACTGGCAGTGCCTTACCGCGGGGTGGGACAGGACATGCCACGGCATAACCATTAATCGTGGTGTCTGAAATCCTACTGGGCTGCCGTCGCGTTCAATGACACGCCGCTGAAGGTGTTGTACGACTTGAGGCCGATATACCAGGTGCCGGCCTGTGGATTGGTCAAGGCGCAGGATTCGGCATTGCCCGTCTTGTACGGGCGGCATGCGTAGTCGTTTGCAGTCGGCTGGGCGCCAAACCTCACATACAGGTCACCGTCGCCGCTGCCACCGCTCATGTTCACGTTCAGCGTGTTGGCGCATTCCGGCACGTTGATGGTGAAGTACAGCCAGTTGCCGGCCGTCGCGGTCAGGTTCGACTGGTTCAGCGTCACGCTGGCGCAGGGCAGCGTCAGTGTGCTTGGCATCGAATGCAGCAACGTCGTAGTAACGCTTCCATCAGCCGCGAATGAGAGTTGGTACAGGCGGTCAAACTCGGTTTCCGCGATGGCGCTGCCTGGGTCGCCGCCCAACTGCCGGATCAGTTCCGGCGTGGTGTCGGAATGGCCTACCACCAGGGCGTTGTCAGGCAGGGCGCGCAGTTGCTGGGCGAAGGTTGGCAGCTGCGTGCCATCGTAAGTGTTCACCGGCAGGGTCAGGTAGCTGGCCAGTGGCTGCGCGGTTTGCTGCGTGCGCTGGTAGGCGGTCGAATAAATATGCTTGATCTTCGCGTCTTTCAGCGTGGCGGCAATATTCGTCGCGCGTGCTTGGCCTTCTGCCGTCAGCATGGGGTCGGTGCCGGTGGCGGCTTTTTCGGCGTGGCGAGTCAGGTAAATCGTGGTGGGGTCGGCCGACGCCTGGCTTGCAAAGAGGGCTAGCGCCAAGGTGCAAATTACCGACTTCATTGAGTGTCTCCCGAAATGAATAGTTTAATAATGTTAATATTGTGTCAATATTGCGATGGGGAGAATACGGCAAATTTGGTTTCCTTGTCCTGAAGCTGTTGTTTCGTGCCAACCTTGACAGTCTGAAAGATTACCGAAGCGGTTGGCATCACCCGCGGCAATTTCCACCATCACTTCAAATCGAAAGATGAGATCCTCGACGCTGGATCCGTTTGTTGCGGAAGGTCGTCATCCGGATAAGGTACTCATAGCGGAATTTGTTGCGGGAGGGGAAGATTGGTAATAGCATCCTGTTGCTAAAATAACTCGGGCACTGAATGAAGGATCCTTTTATCTCCCAAGACGCGAAAGAAAACTGGAGCAACAGGGTTCTGAACATCGCCTCCATTTTTTTGCCGTGGATTTTGATGGCTGCCATTGCGGCCAGCGGGGCGCGGCAACTGATGCCGACAGCTGCAACCTTGTGGGTCTTTGCTGTTTTCTTTGGCCTGACCGTGATGGGCGTTGCCATCGGCATGCATCGTTATTTCACGCACCACGCGTTCAAGACCAGCCGTGCAGTCACCATCTGTCTCGGCGTGCTGGGAACCTGGGCGATGCAGGGCGATATCACGCGCTGGGTGGCCGACCACCGCCGGCACCATCGCTTCGCTGACAAGCAATTTGATCCGCATTCGCCGTGGTATTCCGACAGCGGTGCTATTTCCAACCGCTTCCTCGGCTGGTTCCATTCGCACACGGGATGGATGCTTTATGGCCGTGTATCCAAGCCGGAGCGTTATGCGCCGGATTGCCTGGCTGACCGCAGGATCGCCTTCCTCTCAAGGTATTACTGGCCGATCGTCGCGACCGGGCTTGTTTTACCGGGTGTAGTCGGCTATTTGCTTGGTGGCGAAGGAGAGATGTTCCGCTGCATTTTCTGGGCGGGCGCAGCGCGCGTCGCCTTGCTTCACCAGTTCACCTGGTCGGTCAATTCGTTCGGCCATATTTTCGGGATGAAGGTGGCCGGCAGCGATAACGAGGCGCGCGACAATATTTTCTTTGCATTGTTATTGCTTGGCGAAGGTTTGCACAGCCATCACCACGCGCGTCCCACCTCGGCCATGAATGAGCCGAAGCATCTGGATCCCGGCGGATGGATTATTCGGGGATGTGAAAAGCTTGGCCTGGTCTGGCAGCTGAGATAAGCACTAAAACAGCTTGCGGAAAATTCGTTTTCGACTACGCTGAAAGCGTTGAGGTGCTAACGTTATCACATTGGATCCCGGGGGCGAAAATGAAACTCTCCACTTTGAATTTTCCGATCCGGCTAGCGCCGGGGTTTGGGGTGCTGGTTTTGCTGGCGGCGTCGGTTTGTTGCTTGGGCTGGAATGCAATGACGAGTATCAAGGGGCGTGCCGCAATCGTGGAAATGCATGAACATGGGCGCCTGTTGGGCGAGATCATTTCCTTGGTCCGGCAGAATGGCGACGGGGCACGCCGTTATCGCGTGGCGCGCTAGCATTAAGGACAGTTTCCTTTGCCTGCAACCTGGCTGCGCACGGCTTGGGAGATGTCGGCCGCAACCCGGGCTAACGCGCGGCGGTGGCCGATCACCAGCGCATCATAGCCTGCGGCGACGTCTTCGCGGGCTGTGGTGCGGCAGGTCAGGACCTGCGCGCTGCCGGCCACGCGTACGCTCCAGACGGCGTCCAACAGGGCGTATTGGCCTGGCGCTGATTCGAAGCGCAGCACGCCGGTGCTGATGCGGTAGACCGTGGCTTTTTCCGGCGGCTGGGTGCGGAATACGTCGATGGCGCCAAGTTCGCCGGAGATTGCCAGCGACAGCGCCTGCCCGATTTCCGATGCCGGCGGCGAAGACCAGCGTTCCTGTTCCAGCACGTCGATCCGGCCTTCACCCGATGTCACGACCAGCTGGCTGCGCGCGACTTGCTGCGGCACGCTCACGTTCTGGACTTCGATGTAATAGCCGGGATTCGGCACGCTGGCGGCGGGCGCCATGCCGTTGCTAAGGCTGTAGAAGCGCTCCGGCGGTGCGCTGGCGCATCCGGCCAAGGACAAGGCGAGAACCAGGGGATACCAGCGCATTATTTGTTCTCCTTCATCGGCAGGGGTTTGGCGCGGATCAGCGCTTCCGGATGACGTTCGAGGTAATCGGACAGTTCGCTGAGCGATTGCAGGGTTTGCGTCAGCTGCTGCAAGGCAGTGCGCAGGTCGGATTGCACCGGCGAATCCTGCTGCAGCACCTGCTGCGCTTCGCCGAAGGTCTTGCGTGCCTCGCCCAAAGTCGCCTGCAAGTCGGGCACCAGTTGGCCATCGACCTTCTTGAACAGGTTGTCGGCGCTCTTCAGCGAGTCGCGCAGGTTGATGCCGATCTGGTCGAACGGCACCTTATCCAGCTTGCGCGCGATGCTGGCGATTTGCGCCTGCAGTTCGTCCAGCGCATTCGGCACGGTCGGCACTTCGATCGGGTAAGCGTTCATATCCAGCTTGGCTTGCGAGGCATTCGGGAAGAAGTCCAGCGCGATGTACAGCTGGCCGGTCAGCAGGTTGCCGGTGCGGAGCTGGCCGCGCAAGCCGTGGCTGACCATGCGCTCCAGCACCAGCGGGCCGGCGTTGCGGTCTTTTTCATCCGTTACAGTCTCCTGGAAGCGGCGTCCCAGGCGGCTTGGGTACATGTCCACCGTGACCGGCATGCGGAAGTCTTTTTTGACCGGGTCGAATTCCACACCCACCGAACGCACTTCGCCGAGGACGATGCCGCGGAAGTCCACCGGTGCGCCAGGCGACAGTCCGCGCAGGGACTGGTTGAAGTAGAAGACCGTTGTTACCGGGGCGCCATCCTGTTCGCGCATGGCGCGCGCCTGGTCGGCGGCGAGCGGGAATTCGGTGCCGGCTGCCGCAAGGGTGTCCGGCTTGCGGCCGCTCACGGATTCAAAGCCGATGCCGCCGACCAGCAGGGCCGCCACGGATTGCGTATTCAGCTTGAAGCCGCCCGAGTCGAGCTGCAAGTCAACGCCGCTGGCGTGCCACCAGCGCGTATTCTTGCCCACGTACTGGTCATAGGGCGCATTGACGAAGACTTTGATCGCCACGCCCTGGCCATTGTTTTCCAGGTCGTAGCCCATAACCTGGCCGACCGGGATGCGGCGGTAAAAGACTGGCGATCCGGCGTCGATCGAGCCAAGCGACTCACCGTGCAGGGTGAATTGCTTGCCTTTCTGGTCGCCGGTCACTTGCGGGACTTTTTCCAGGCCGGTGAAAACGTGGCTCGTTTCCTGCGATTTGCCCGCGTCGACGCCGATGTACGCCCCGGACAGCAGGGTGCCGAGGCCGGAAACGCCGCTGACGCCGATGCGGGGCTTGATCACCCAGAAGCGCGTATCTGCTGCGGTGAAGCGGCGCGCATCCTTGTTCATGTCGATGGTGACCAGCACTTTGCTCAGGTCCGGCGACAGGGAGATTGCGCGCACCTGGCCGACATCCACGTCCTTGTATTTCACCTTTGTCTTGCCAGCTTCGAGACCCTCGCCGCTGCGGAAGCTGACCACCACCGTCGGACCTTCGTCGAAGTAAGACTTCGCCACGATCCCAATGCCGATCAGCGCCGCCAGCAGCGGCACCAGCCAGACCAGGGACGGCAGCCAATGGCTGGCCTTGTCGACCTGGGGCTGGGGCAGGGGAGCGCCGGCGGTGTTTCCTCGGGTGCCGTCGTGTTCAGGCATGTTCTTGTTCTCCATTCGAAGGGACCGGGTCCCAGATCAGGCGCGGGTCGAATTGCATCGAAGCGATCATGGTCAGCACCACTACGGCGCAGAAAGCCAGGGCTCCCGGCCCTGCGGTAATTGTGGCGAGCGACTGGAAACGGACCAGCGCCACGGTCAGTGTAATGACGAAAATATCGAGCATGGACCAGCGTCCCACGAATTCCACCAGGCGGTAAAGCACGGTGCGCTGCATCGGGCGCCAGCGCGAGCGGCGTTGCGCGGTCCAGGTCAGCAACGCGAGCACGGCCAGTTTCAGCATGGGCACGACGATGCTGGCCACGAAAATGATCACAGCCAATCCCGGCGAACCGCTGTCCCAGAAAAACAGCACGCCGCTGATGATGGTGTCGTCCTCCAATCCAAAAAGGGAATGCGTGTACATCACTGGCAGCAGGTTGGCTGGGATGTAAAGGATTGAGGCAGCGATCAGATAGGCCCAGGTGCGGCCCACGCTATCGGGATGGCGATGATGCAGGCGCGAGTGGCAGCGCGGACAGTCCTGGTGCTCTGCGTGGATATCCGCCGATACCAGGCCGCAGACGTGGCAGGACAAGGCTTCATGCGGCACGGGCACGTCCGGCGCTTGAGGCGGCGAAAGTGCGTCGCCAAGGTTCCAGAGCGTTTTCGGATTGAACGAAACTACAATGGCCAGCATCAGCGTCAGCACGGCAAAGGCGAACAGGCCGGGTTGCAGCACCACCGTGGCCAGGCTGGTCATTTTGACGATGGTGATGAGGATGCCGATCATCAGCACCTCGGTCATGCCCCAACGCCGCGCAAGGTAGACGGCGCGAAGCAGGACATTGAATAGTATGGGCTTGTGGCCGAGCGCCAGGGCCAGGGTCACGTGCAGCAGCGACAAGAGTTCGATCGCCGGCAGCAGGATTGTAAACAGGAACACTGCGCCGGCTACCAGTTGCATATGTTCTTGCCACAAGACCGTGATGGCGCCCAGCAGGGTGGCCCGCGTCATGTTGCCGTTCACGTCCAGTTCGACGATGGGGAAGCACTGCGCGATCACGAACATGATCAGCGCAGCCAGGGTCATGGCGGCCATGCGGCTGGCATCGGAATGAATGCCGCGATACAGCACCGAGCGGCAGCGCACGCAGCGCGCCTTCTCGCGCGGCAGCACGGGGCGCCGGCGGTGCAGCACGCCGCAGTCATGGCAACTGATTAAATCGTATCGATGCACTCGTCTGGCCTGGTCCTTACAATGCCAGCATCATACGACATTTGCGAGACGCGCCGGTTCAGTTGTTTTCTATGCTCGATACCCGGCCGGACCTGCCGTTGCGGTCGAATGCTGCGACCTTGATCAAGCCCTTGTCGGTAATCGGGCCTTGTACTCGCGGGCTGCCGGAATCCGGTTCGCTGCCATTGCTGGTGTATCGCAGCGCCAGTCCGGGCAGGGGATGGTTGGCGTAGACATTGCCGTCTTCGACCTTCAGGCCGGGCGGCGCGATGCGGTACGCGGCCGGGCCAATTGGGCCGCGCTCCATGTCGAGCGCCGGCAGGACGCGCTGGCCCAGCACATTGACGAAGTTCGACCATGCGGCGCGGTGCAATGTCTCTGCCTTGACGGCGTCCGTTTCCGTCGCCCACATTGGATCGGCGGCCCAGGCGCGTTCGGCAATGGCTGGCAAGCGAGGCATCAGCAGGTAGTCCATCAAGGACACGTCGCGCACCGTTTCGGTCCACAGAGCCGCCTCGAGTCCAATAATATGGCGCTTGCCTTCATCGCTCAGGCGCTGCTGGCCGGCCAGAGGCGGAACGCTGCTGCGCTTTGAGTGGTCGAACGGGACGTAATCATAGGCGCTGTCGATGTCGGTCATGCCGGCCCACGTGGCGCCCGGCTCGGCGGGATTCCGGTTATGGGTCATGTCCAGGTAGAAGCGGGTGGCTGGGGCCAGGATGGTGTCGTAGCCGGCGTTTGCCAGGCGGTAGCCAAGGTCGGCGGAGTCTTGCGTGTTGTTCCAGACGTAGACCTTAAATCCGCGCTTAGCGAAATATGGGTTGGGGACTTGCTTGCGCTTACCATCAGTCGTTTGCGCGTGCGTTCCCAGCTCCTCCCAGCCGGCGGTTGCAAGGCCTTGCTTGCGCAGCATGGCGTCGACGCGGTTGTAGAAGTAGTTCCACAGTCCGGCAGTGTCTTGCAACTGGCGGCGGGCCATCATCTCTTTGCTGCGCGGCGACTTTTCCCAGGCGCCGAGCGGCAGTTCGTCGCCGCCGACGTGCAGGGTGCACAAGGGCACGCCGGCAGCGCGGTGCAGGGCTACGACCTGTTTCACTACGTGCTCGATGAAGGTATAGCTGGATTCCAGGCCCGGGTTGATGACATTGTCGTTGTATTCCTGCGCCGAGCGGTATTCCGAGCGGTCGGCCAGGTCATTCAGCAGGAATTTGTCGGCGCCAGGCTTGCCGTCTTCCTTCAGGCGGTGGTAGCGTGCCTCCATCGCCTGCACTGCGGCGCGGGCATGGCCCGGCATTTCGATTTCCGGGATCACTTCGATGTGTCGGGCCGCCGCGTAGCGCAGGATCTCGATATAGTCGGCGCGGGTGTAGTAGCCGCTGCCGTGCGGGTCGCTGGGGCTGGGACCGGAACCATAGGCGGGCTGCAGGCTCAGGCCCGGTATGGCGCTGTGGCCGCGCATTGCACCGATACTGGTCAGCTCGGGCAGGCCGGCGATCTCAAGACGCCAGCCTTCGTCGTCGGTCAGGTGGAAGTGGAAGGTGTTCAGCTTGAAGCGCGCCATCAGGTCCAATAGGCGGAAGATGGTTCGCTTGTCCTGGAAGTTGCGGCTCACGTCCAGCATCAGGCCGCGATAGCCGAAGCGTGGGGCGTCGACGACTGCGAGCATCGGGAGGTCGACAGTGCCTTTGGCCTTGCCCTCCGCGCGCAATGGCAGCAGCTCGCGCAGGGATTGCAGGCCGTGGGCCACGCCGGCGGCGCTATTGCCGATGATGGAGATGCCTTGCGCGTTCACGTCAAGCGTGTAGGCTTCCGGCGAGGACTGGCCTGCAACCGTGCCGATTGAAAGGCGCAGTTTTGCCGGCGCATGGCGCGGGGCGGTTTTCGGCCAGTACTGCCGCAGCAGGCTGGCGGCGACGCCGGCCTCGGTTTTCAGGCCTGGACCGGCGACCAGCATTGGTGCGGTTTCCAAGTGCAGGGTGCCTTGGCCCTGATCGAGCTTGAGCGGGGTAGGGAAAATTGGCGGCAGCGCGGAAGCCGGCAGGACGTCGGCTTGCGCGTAATGCGCGTAAAGCTCCTGTGGCGACAGCACATCCGGCTGCGGCAGCTTCTGGTCGTCTGCAATCGCTTGCGCTTTTTCCGGCGCATCGTCGTAGACCAGGTACCAGCCCGCCGGGGCCTTATAGATCTTGGTGACGGCTGCCGGCGCGTGGGAGCTGAAAGCCAGTGCCTTGCCCTGTGCCAGGCCGCCAAAGCCAGGCTCGGGGCGCAGGCGGTACAGGCTGCCGGCAACGTGGTCGATCGCCACCTTGTCCGGGGCAGGACCCGCAGCGCATTCCATGCAATTGAAGTAGATCGACCATCCCTGCGCCGGCAGGGGCGCGTCGCCCAGGTTAGTCAGGGTCAGGCGAGTCGATTGCTGCTCCCAGCGTATTTGCAAATGCTTGCCATCGACGGATTGCGGTGCGGCGTGCGCGGTGGATAGCCATAGAAGCGCCAGGCCGATGGTGCTCTTCAAAATCATGGGCGAACCGGTCAGGTTAGACAAAATGTGCTAACCGTAACACAAGTTTTGGCTGGAAAGCCGTGTTTAGTTTGTTTAGTTCATCACGCCGGCGATTCTCGCGATTTTGCGCTGCAGCGCCAATTCATCGAGCGCGTCAGGCGGGAGGTTCCGGAAGATTTCAACACGTGCGCGGATCTCGCGGCAGATCGCTGAAAACTCGCTACGGATTTCGCGTTCCGATCCCTGCATGGCGACCGGGTCGCGGAAGTTCCAGTTTGCCGTGACAGGTTGGCCGGGCCAGCGCGGAGAAGCTTCGCCGCCGTCGGTATTGTTCACCGTGATGACAAAGTCCATCTCCGGCGCCCCGGGCTCGGAGAATTCGCCCCAGGATTTGCTGCGTAATTCGCCCGGCGCATAGCCGATTAACCTGATTTGCTCCAGTGCGAAAGGATTGACTTCGCCAGCTGGCTGGCTGCCGGCACTAAACGCGCGGAAGCGGCCGGCGCCGGCGGTATTTAATAAAGCTTCTGCGATCTGGCTGCGTGCCGAGTTCCCTGTGCAAAGGAACAGTACATTGTAAGTTCTTGGATTCATGACCGGCGGAGTCTATAGAACTTTTATGACGGCTTGATTACAAGTGTTCGGACGGACGGGATCACGTAAGCTTGATTGTGTCCGCCAAGTATCCATACACCGCCGAAATGCGACTCAGGTGCCGTGATTCGGCATGGGTCAGCAGCCACAGGTCGGTAGTGCTCTCGTCCAGTTCCTCGGTCAGCTGGCGCAGGCCGGGGCGCCGCTGCGCGAGGAAGAGGGGCAGGATGCCGACGCCCAGGTTCAATTCGACCAGCTCGGCCACGCTCAGGATGCTGCTTGCCTTGAAGGCTGGCGTGACGGCAGGGAAGTGCTTGCGCCGCCAGAGCACGGAAGGGTGTTCGGGCAAGGCATCGTCAGGTGCGACCCAGGCGCATTTGCTGGCAGCGACGTCGTCCCAGCTTGGCCCACGGCGCGCCGCACCAAACAGGGCGACGCGGATCGGGCCCAGGCATTTTCCGATCAGGTGCGGTGGCGGCTTCTTCGTCGCACGGACCGCGATGTCAGCATCGCGCCGGCTCAGGTTCGCCAGTTCGTTGCCGGTGTAAAGCTCAAAGCCAAGCAAAGGATGTTTCGCATGGAGGCCGCGCAGCGCAGGCGCCACCAGGCCATGCAGGACCGTGTCGGTGGTTGTGATGCGCACGCTGCCCGCCACCTGCCCCGGCTCAGCCTGTACCGAGGAGCGCGCCAATTCCAGCACGGACTCCAGCTTCTCGGCGTGTTCGGCCAGGACCAGCGCCAGCTCGTTCGGCCGGTAACCGGTGCGCGAACGTTCGAAAAGCGGGGCGCCCAGGCCGCGCTCAATCTTCTGCAAGGCGCGGAAGACGGTCGAGGAGTCCTGGCCAAGGCGCTCGCCAGCTTCGGCAAGCTTGCCGCCGCGCGCCAGGGCCAGTATCAGCTGGAGGTCGCCCGGGCTTAGATGGTATTGCGTTTTTGCACTCATTGGTTTCGAAGTCGCCTATTTCATATGCGTTTTTGCAAGTGTACATTAACTCCTGTTCATCAAAAAAGGGAGGAAAAAATGGGGCCAACGATATTGCGGATTGCGCTCGGCAGCATGTGGATTTCGCATGCGCTGCTCAAGTTGTGGGTGTTCACCTTGCCGGGAACGGCGCACTTTTTCGAGGGCGTCGGCTTGCCGGGCTGGATGGCCTATCCGGTCTTTGCCGCAGAACTGACGGGTGGCGTGGCGATGGTGTTCGGGCTTTATGCGCGGCAGGTTGCCCTCGGCTTGCTGCCCATCCTGCTGGTGGCGACCTTTGTGCACGTGCCGAACGGGTGGGTGTTTACCAACCAGGGCGGGGGCTGGGAGTATCCGGCATTCCTGTGCATTGCCTCGATCGTGCAGTGGCTGCTGGGTGACGGCAAGGCGGTACTGGCAAGCAGCGACCGCCTCGCGCCACAAGCTTAATGCATCATCAGCACGGGTAGCGTGGCCTGGGCCAGCACGGTACGCGTAGCGCCGCCCATAATCAGTTCGCGGAAACGGCTGTGGCCATAAGCGCCCATCACGAGCAGGTCGGCATTGAAGTCGGCGGCCATCGACATGATGGCTTCACCAGCGTCGCCCGTCAGTGGGCGGCGCAGCACTTCCACTTTGAGGTCATGCCGCGCGAGGAACAGGGCCATATCGGCCCCGGGCTCCGCGCCGTGATCATCCTTTTCAGCGCCAAATACGGCCAGCGTGACCTGGGCCACGCCACGCAGAAGGGGGAGGGCGGCGGTGATCGCCCGTGCGGCCTGCATGCTGCCGTTCCAGGCTACCAGCGCGCGCCGGTATGGCACGTCGAAGCTGCCGCTGCGCGGCACCAGCAGCACCGGGCGGCCGCCGTGCAGCACCACTTGTTCCGGCAGGTCCTGAAGCAAACCTCCCTGGTCGCGGTCCGTGGGATCGGCCTGGCCCAGCACCACCAGGTCCGCATAGCGCGCCTGCAGGCAAAGGCCGGCATATTCGTCAACATTGTCACGGCGATGTTCGAACGAGCAGGCGGCGCGATTGGCCAACTCGTCGAATTTGGCCAGCGCCTGGTCGGCCTGTTCATTCGCTTGCCGCAGGTATTCGGCGAGCATCACCCCACTGCCATCGTACGGACTGCCGGCCAGCAGATATTGCGGAACGCCGGTCATTGCCGCGCCAACGAGGTGGGCGCCTTCCCTCAGCGCGAGTTGCGCGGCCAGGTTGATACGGGCGCCGGCACTGGGCGCGCGGTCCACGTGGACCAGGATGGTGCGGTATGACATGGTGCTCTCCTTGGACAGGTTAGACCTCGATACGCAGCACTTAATAATAGCAGGCCGACAAGGCGCGGCTGCTGTACACCGTGTTTACTAAAACGTGCTAAAAACGCCCGGTTTTTAGTGCTTTTTTGACGTTCTCCCAAATGACGAATATATACTGGCCCGGCACTTCGACTGTTTATTAAACTTTCCGTGGAGTTCCGTATGAGCCAGGTCACGATTCGCGACATCGCCGAGGCGACCAGCCTGTCGATTGGCACCGTTTCGCGCGCCCTGAAGAACCAGGCCGGCATGACGGAGCTCACGCGTGACAAGGTGCGCGAGGCAGCGCACCGCCTCGGCTACGACTTGTCCCAGCTGAAAAAGGGGCGTATCCGCCGCATCGCCTTCCTCCTGCATAGCCAGCACAACACCCTGGCCAGCAGCCAGTTCTTCTCGCCGGTGCTGCATGGCGCGGAGGCGGCCTGCCGCCGTGAAGGCATTGCCCTGTCCTTTATTGCAGTGGGCCCGGCGGAACCGGTCATGGCGCAAATCCGGCTGCACCAGCCGGACGCCATCTTGTGCGCCGGCTTCTTCGAGCCGGAAGCCCTGGCCGCACTGCAGCAGGTGGGCAAGCCGCTGGTGCTGGTCGACATGCACCGGCGCGGCTTTACCTCCGTGAACCCTGATAATGTGCGTGGCGGCTACCTGGCCACCCAGCACCTTTTGCGCTGCGGCCGCAAACGCATCGCCATGCTGCACGGCTCCCTGGCCCACTATAGTATCCAGCAGCGCAATCGCGGCTTCCGCCAGGCCCTGTTCGACGCCAAGGTACATGCCGATCCGGAGCTGGAAGTCAGCATTCCTTCGATGGGCGAGGGCGACGAGGCGGTGGCGGAAGCCATGCAAAGCCTGCTCAACCTGCCCAAGCGTCCCGATGCTGTGTTCTGCTACAACGACAGCACCGCGCTGATCGCTATGAAGCATTGCCTGGCCCAAGGCTTGAAAATCCCGCATGACATTGCCGTCGTAGGCTTCGACGGCATCAGCAGTGCCGCCGCCGCCATCCCTCCGCTCACCACCATCGAGGTGGATAAGGAAGCGCTGGGCCGCGCCGGCATCGAACAATTACTCCACAAATCAGAAGAAAACAACCCAAACGAAAGCACCCTGCCGGTCAACCTTATCGTGCGCGAAAGCAGTTACGACGACTAGTGCGCCATCAACCCTGGAACCCCCGTCCATGCCTAATTTCCCAAATTTCCGCAGCAAGCTGGTACTGCTCGAACATGCGCAGCACAGTATGCATTTCTACCATCCTCGCGCCATCGACCCGAGCGGCGGCCTGTATCACTTCTTCAAGGATGACGGCACGGTCTACGACACGCGCCACCGGCACCTGGTCAGCAGCACGCGTTTCGTGTTCACCTATGCGATGGCCTATCGCCAGTTCAACGAACCGGGCTATCTGGATGGCTTGAAGCACGCGCTGTCTTTCCTGCGCCTGTCTCACCGCGCCCCGGACGGCAGCGGCTATGCATGGATGCTGGACGGCGACAAGGTGGAAGACGGCACCCAGCATTGCTATGGCCTGGCCTTCGTGCTGCTGGCCTATGCGCACGCCACCATGGCGGGCCAGGAGCAGGCGCGCGCCTGGATCGGCGAGACCTTCGACCTGATGGAAAAGCGCTTCTGGGATGCGGAAGCGGGCCTGTATGCGGACGAGGCAAGCCGCGACTGGAGCGTGCTGTCCTTCTACCGCGGCCAGAACGCGAACATGCACGCCTGCGAGGCGCTGCAAGCGGCTTACCAGGCGACCGGTGAAAAGCGCTACCTGGAGCGCGCCTTCACCATCGCCTACAACATCACGCAACGCCAGGCGCAGCGCTGCGGCGGCCTGATTTGGGAACACTACGATACCAACTGGCAGCCGGACTGGAAATTCAATATCGACGATCCCGAAAACCTGTTCCGTCCCTGGGGCTACCAGCCTGGCCACTTCACCGAGTGGGCCAAGCTGCTGCTGCAACTGGAGGCGCGCGGCGCCGTGCTGCAGAAGGACCTGGGCTGGCTGGTGCCGACAGCGGAGCGCCTGTTCCAGGTGGCCGTGAACAAGGGCTGGGATGCCGAACATGGCGGCCTGTGCTACTCGCTGGCACCGGACCTGAGCATCTGCGACTTCCACAAGTACTTCTGGGTGCAGGCGGAAAGCGCGGCCGCTGCCGCCATGCTGGCGCAGCGCACCGGCGACCAATCCTACTGGGACTGGTACCAGCGCATCTGGGAATACAGCTGGACCCATATGGTCGACCACAAATATGGCGCATGGTTCCGCATCCTGGACCGTGAAAACCGCAAGCTGAGCGACGAGAAGAGCCCGGCCGGCAAGGTCGATTACCACACCATGGGCGCTTGCTACGACATCGTAGCCGTCCTGGGATCGGCCGGCCATGAATGACGCGCCGCTGATGTTGTGCGCCGGCGAGGCGCTCACCGACATGATCCACCAGGGTAACGAGCAATGGGTAAGCCGCGTCGGCGGCTCCGTGTGGAATGTGGCGCGCGCACTGGCAACGCTGGGCGAACGCACCGCATTCGCCGGCGCCATCAGCCGCGACAGGTTCGGCGCCAGCCTGTGGTCCGCCAGCGAAGCAGTGGGCCTGGACATGCGGCTGCTGCAGCGCGTCGAGCGCTCGCCGCTGCTGGCCGTGGTGGAGCAAGGTGAACCGCCACGCTACTTCTTCATCGGCGACGATAGCGCCGACCTGCATTTCGACCCGTCCGCACTGCCGGAAGGCTGGTCGCGATCCCTGCGCTGGGCCCACTTTGGCGGCATCAGCCTGGCGCGCGAGCCGCTCGCATCGCGCCTGGTGGAACTGGCGGAGAAACTGAAAGCACAGGGCGTGGCGATCAGCTACGACCCGAACTACCGCAATGTGATGGGGCCGGAATATGCGCCGATCCTGAAGCGCATGTCGGCACTGGCCGATGTGATCAAGGTGTCGGACGACGACCTGCGCGGCCTGTTCCCAGGTGTTGCGCTGGACGCGGCGTTGGAGCAACTGCGCGCCGCCAACCCGAACGCCTACTTCCTGTTTACGCGCGGCGGCCAGGGTGCAAGCCTGCTGCATGGTGCGCGGCAAGCCGACGCACGCGCTCCGGTGGTGGAAGTCGTCGATACGGTCGGCGCGGGCGATGCCAGCGTGGCGGGCCTGCTGGTAAGCCTTGCGCGCCATCCGGAGCGCGCGCTGCAAGCACACCTGCACGCGGCCCTGGCCGCCGGTTCCGCAGCCTGCCTGCAATCCGGCGCCACCCCGCCGCAGCCTGCAGCCATGCGCCTACTATTCGAAAAACTCCAAGGAGACGCATCGTGATCAGTGGACCTCGTACCCTGCTGGTGGCGCTGATGGTAGCGTTGCCGCTGGCGGCGACATACGCCGCAGCTCCTGTCGCCGCAGGCAGCATGCCCGTCAATACCTTCATCGGCACGCAAGATGAAGGCAACACTTTCCCCGGTGCGTCAGCGCCGTTCGGCATGATCCAGGTCAGCCCGACCGGCGAACATTACGCCGGCTGGCACTACAGCGATGCGCGCATCCGCGGCTTCGGCCACTCCTTCCTCTCCGGCGCGGGTTGCTGGGAGCAGGGCGGCCAGCTGTCCGTGCTGCCGGTCACCGGCCGCATCGGTCCAGGCGGCGATTTCGACACCGCCAAGCCTGACAGCTTCAACGCCAAGAAATACGCCGCCGAATACCGCCATGACGGCGAAGTAGGCCAGGCCGGCTACTACAAAGTGCAGCTGACCAGCTACGGCGGCATCTCCGCCGAAGCCACCGCCTTGACCCGCGCCGCGGCCGAACGCTACACCTTCGCCGACGCCGCCGCCAGCGGCAACGTGCTGCTGAACCTGGGCCAGGCCAACGAGCGCCATTCCGTCGTCGGCAGCGAAGTGCGCGTGCTGGACGACCGCAGCGTCGAAGGCAAGATCGTCACACGCAGCTTCTGCGGCGGCGCACAGTACACCACCTGGTTCCGTATGCAGTTCGACCAGCCATTCACCGCCCACGGCATCTGGGATGACCGCGGCGGCTGGCCGGGTGTAAAAGGTACCAGCCAGCAGGGCGACAGCCGCCCGCACGGCGTCTGGCTCACCTTTGACCTCAAGAATGGCAAGGCAGTGACGGCAGTCAGCGCAATTTCCCACGTCGATGCCGAAGGCGCACGCATCAACCTTAGCGCCGAAGGCATGGCCGGCGGCAAGCCGATGACCTTCGACGCCATGCGCGAGAAGGCGCAAGCGGCCTGGCAAAAGGAATTGAGCAGTGTACGCATTGAAGGCGGCAGCAACGACGACCGCACCGTGTTCTACACCGCGCTGTACCACGCACTGCTCCAGCCGCTGACCGGCAGCGATGCCGATGGCCGCTACCGTGGCTACGACGATGCGCTGCACACCGCCAAGGACTGGACTTATTACGAGTTCTTCTCGCTGTGGGATACCTACCGCGCGCAGAATCAGCTGCTGGCGCTTCTGCGTCCGGAGCGTTCGCGCGACATCGCCAATTCGGTGCTGAAAATCCGCGAGCAAGGGAAGTGGCTGCCGCGCTGGGGCTACGCCAACTTCGACAGCAATGTGATGACCGGCGATCCCGTCACGCCTTTCCTGGTTGACCTGTGGCGCTTTGGTGCGCTGAAAGGCCGTGAACGCGAAGCCTATGCAGCGCTGCGTGAGAACGCATTCGGCGTACCTCCGGCGCAAATCCGCGCCGAAGGCCGTGCGGGCAACCCGAGCTACCTGAGCCAGGGCTTCGTGCAGTACGACCGTGGTTTCGTCTCGAAGGGCATGGACATCGACCCGCACCACGGCGCTTCGGCGACCCTGGAATATGCGCTGGCCGACAGCTCGCTGGCGGTGATGGCCAAGGCCCTGGGCCAGGCCAAGGATGCGCAACTGTTGTCGCAGCGCGCCCTGAACTGGCGCAAGGTATGGGATAAGGACGTGGTGGATGCACCGACCGGCCAGCGTGGCTTCCCGCGCCCTCGCGTGCTCGATGGCAGCTGGTTCACCGACGTGAACGGCAGCTACGATCCGCGCGCCGAGCGCGGCTTCCACGAAGGCACGGCATGGCAGTACCAATGGCTGGTGCCGCAGGATGTTCCTGGCCTGGCAGCGGCAATGGGCGGGCAAGCCAAGGCCCTGCAGCGTCTCGACATGTTCTTCGATTACGACGCGCTGGTGGCCGATCCGGCAGCGGTGCGCAAGTCATGGGTGGTCGGGGCTTACAGCTACTACAGCCAGTTCCGCTACAACCCGAACAACGAGCCAGACCTGCACACGCCATGGATGTACACCCTGATGGGCCAACCGTGGAAAACCACCACCGTGGTGCGTGCAGCGGAGACCCTGTTCGGCAATGGCCCGAGCGGCGTAACCGGCAACGACGACCTGGGCACCATGTCGGCCTGGTACCTGTTCAGCGCCCTGGGCCTGTACCCGGATGTACCGGGCAGCGGCCGGTTCCTGCTGCATGCGCCGCGCTTCCCGCGCGCCGAAATCGACCTGGGGCAGGGCCGCACGCTGCGCATCGAAGCGCCGGAAGCGAAACCCGGCGAGCGTAAATATGTGCAATCTGTACAATGGGCCGGCCGCCCGCTGTCCCACGTGTGGCTGGATTGGGAGCAGCTGCAGACAGCAGGAAAGCTGGAGTACAAACTGGCGCCCCAGCCTGATACGGCAGGCTGGGGAACGCAAGGCCGCGACCTGCCGCACGCACCGGCATTCTAATAAAATCGAGGAGACAAAATGGCAAACATGGCACACAACTCCGCGTCAGCCTCGCCGCCACAGGCGGCAGGCGGCGCACAGAACGGGACCAATAACAGCGCGATGGCGATCGTCACCACGTTGTTCTTCATGTGGGGTTTGATTACTTCGCTGAACGACGTCCTCATCCCGCACCTGAAGGCGATCTACACCCTTTCTTACTTCCAGGCGATGCTGGTGCAGTTCTGCTTCTTCGGCGCTTACTTCATTATCTCGATGCCTGCGGGCGCCTTGATCCGCCGCATCGGCTACCAGAAGGGCGCCGTGACCGGCCTGTTGATCGCTGCCGGCGGATGCGTGCTGTTCTACCCGGCCTCGTTCGGCGGCTACGGCCTGTTCCTGCTGGCCTTCTTTGTGCTGGCGTCGGGCATCACCGTTCTGCAGGTTGCGGCCAATCCGTATGTCACGGTGCTCGGCCCTGCGCGGACGGCATCCAGCCGCCTGAACCTGACCCAGGCCTTCAACTCCCTCGGCACCACCATTGGCCCTGCCATCGGCGGCTTGCTTATCCTTTCCACGGTCGGCGCGGCGGCAGGAGCCGCTGCGGATGCTTCCACCGTGCGCGGCCCGTACCTGGCGCTGGCCGGCGCGCTGGCGCTACTGGCAGTGATGTTCTATGTCGCCAAGCTGCCGCAGATCGCTGACAGCGATGACGTGGCGATGGTAGGCGAGGGCCACGGCTCGGCTTGGGCGCATCGCCACCTGGTGCTTGGCGCAATCGGCATTTTCCTGTACGTGGGCGCGGAAGTGAGCATTGGCAGCTTCCTGATCAACTTCATCGGCGAGTCCTATGTCGCCAACCTGCCGCACTCCGAGGCATACCACTACGTCAGCATTTACTGGGGCGGTGCGATGGTGGGCCGCTTTATCGGCGCTGCCGTGCTGCGCTTTGCCAGCCCTGGCAAGGTACTGGCCTTCAATTCGCTGCTGGCGATTGTGCTTGTGCTGGCCGCCGTATTCGGCAAGGGCAGCGTAGCGATGTGGGCGATCCTGGCTGTGGGCCTGTGCAACTCGATCATGTTCCCAACCATCTTCAGCATGGCGCTGAATGGCCTGGGCAAGTACTCGGGCCAGGGCTCGGGCATCCTGTGCATGGCGATTGTCGGCGGCGCAGTGGTGCCGGCCGTTCAGGGCCAACTGGCGGACGTCGTTGGCTTGCAGGCTTCCTTCCTGCTGCCTGCCGCTTGCTACGCCTTCATCCTCTACTTCGGAGCCAAGTACGCGAAGATGTATGTTGAGCAGTAAGGCTGTCTTTGCGCTCCTCGCGCTGTGCGCTGCGGGGGCGCAGGCGGAAACGCTTGACCGCCTGGTGCTGTCGAAAGGCGGCGTAGTACTCGAAGTGTCGGCGCCGGCCAGCGGCATCGTGCGCCTGCGCATGGGGCGCGGGCGCCTGCCGGAAGACGCTTCATGGGCTGTGCCAGCTGGCGTACGCTCCGCCCACCTTCCGCTGCAGGTCACCCGCGGCGCAGGCATGGTACAGTTGGCCGCGACTGGAATCACCGTGCGCATCGATCCGCGCACGCTGCGTTCCGAGGTGCTGGACGGTAGCGGCAAGTCCTTGCTGGCCGACCTGGCCGGTGGGGCGGCATTGGCCGCGGCGTCGACCGGCGGTTTCCGCCTGCGCGGCCGAATGTCCGGGAGCGACCATGTCTTCGGGCTGGGCGACAAAACGGGCACCTTTGACCGCAAGGGTGGTGCCTACACCATGTGGAATTCGGATACCTACAAGTTCACGCAGGGTACCGATCCTCTGTACAAGACGATTCCATTCTTTATGTCGGTGGGCGACCGTGGTCAAGCTTTCGGCATGTTCCTCGATAACACCTGGCGTAGCACCTTTGACTTTGGCAAGACCGAGCGCGATGTGCTGTCCATCAGTGCCGAGGGCGGGCCGGTCGATTATTACGTGATGGCCGGGCCGGCGCCGAAGGACGTTCTGCAGCAATACGCGCGGCTGACGGGTGCGGCGCCGCTGATGCCTCAGTGGGCGCTGGGCTTCCAGCAGTCCAAGTGGAGCTACAAGACCGACGCCGAAGTGCGTTCGATAGCCCAGCGCCTGCGCAGTGAACGCTTGCCGGCCGACGTGGTCTACATGGACATCGATTACCAGGACCGTTCACGCCCATTCACCGTCAACAGTAAGGCATTCCCGGATTTGCCGAAACTGGCGCAGGACTTGCGCAGCCAGGGCATCCGCCTGGTGCTGATCACTGATCCGCACATCGCCAACGCGCCCGGGCAAGGTTATGCCGCTTATGACAGCGGTGCGGCGCAGGACATCTTCCTGAAGCTGCCGAACGGCCAGCTTTATTCAGGCGATGTATGGCCCGGCGCAGCGGTATTCCCCGACTTCAGCCGCAAGCAGGCGCGCGACTGGTGGGGTGGGCTTTACGCAGGTTTCGTGAAGGACGGCGTGGCCGGCTTCTGGAACGACATGAACGAGCCGTCGATCTTTAGCGTGCCGAGCAAGACCATGCCGCTCGACGTGGTGCACCGCATCGACAGCGACGATTTCGCGCCGCGCCGTACCTCGCACCTGGAAATGCACAATGTCTACGGCCAGCTCAATTCGCGCGCAACGTATGAAGGCCTGTTGCGGCTGCAGCCGGATTTGCGGCCTTTCGTGCTGACCCGCGCGACGTATTCCGGCGGGCAGCGCTATGCCGCCACCTGGACCGGAGACAATGCCTCTAGCTGGCAGCACCTCAAGATGGGCGTGCAGCAGCTGGTCAACCTGGGGCTGAGCGGATTTTCGTACGCCGGCAATGACGTGGGCGGCTATGCGGGCGAGCGCCCCTTACCGGAGCTGCTGACGCGCTGGTTCCAGCTGGGTTCTTTCATGCCGCTGTTCCGCGCCCATGCGGAAATCTATCGGCCCGACCAGGAGCCGTGGGTGGGCGATGCGGCGCATGTGGATATCCGCCGCCGCTTCATCTCGGAGCGTTACCGGTTGATGCCCTACCTGTATGCGGCGGCGGAAGAGAACAGCCGCACCGGCATCCCCATGCTGCGGCCTGTGTTCCTGAATTTCCCGTCCGTGCTTGCGAAGGGCGACCGTCTCGGCGGCTCGGAAGACCAGTTCATGCTGGGCGGCGATCTGCTGGTGGCGCCATCGCCGACGCTGGAGTCGCCGGGCGATTACCAGGTGGAGCTGCCAGGGAAGGGCTGGTATGACTACTGGAGCGGGCGGCGCCTGGAGGGCAGCACCTTTACCATTACACCGGATATCGCGACAGTGCCGGTGTACGTGCGTCCCGGAGCGATCATCGCAAAACAGCCGCTGGTGCAAAGTACTGCAATCACGCCGGAAGGCCGGCTCGAATTGCATGTCTATCCAGGGCCGGATTGTCGCGGCGAGATATATGCCGACGATGGCGCCACTCTGGCCTACCAGCGCGGTGAATTCCTGCGCCAGCAAGTACGCTGCGAGGAGACGCCGGAAGGCTTGCGTCTCGTGTTCGAACAACGCCAGGGCAGCTGGAAGCCCTGGTGGAGTGGCCTGTCGCTCCATGTGCACGGACGGGGTGATACGGCGGCGCCGGACGCCAACGCCGTCCTGGCACCGGATATGGCCAGCGGCACGGTCGAGATCCGTCGTTAGAGCATACCTCCCGTTTGAAGCAATTGCCTGAAACGTGATATCGTTACCTCAAATTCAAACGAGGACCTCGATGAAACATGCTTTGATGGCGCTGGCCGTGGCGGCAAGCTTGCTTCCTGGTGCGGCGATGGCCGGCGACAAATTCGACGCCATGCGCGCGCGCTGGCAAGTGAAATTGGTCGGCACGGCGGAACAGGACCGCAGCGCGCCCGACGTGGCGGCCCAGCTGCAGTCGCATTCCGTTGCTGCGCAACGTGCGCTGGCTGCCATGGCTCGTGAACCGGATGCCAAGGCCCTGTGGGACGATGTCGCAGGCTTCAGCGACCCGTATCCAACCAAGGCATCCGCCGCCGTCACTGGTACCGCCTCGCGCCTGTTGCAGATGGCGCAGGCCTACGCCTCTCCCGGCACGCCTTCCTATCGCGACGAACGCCTTGGCGCTGGCGTTGCGAAAGGCCTGGATTGGCTTGAACGCCACTATTACACCGCTGGCCGCCACGAATTCGGAAACTGGTGGGACTGGCAAATCGGCACGCCGCTGCACCTGCTGAATGCACTGAGCCTGGCCGACGATGCCGTGCCGGCCGAACTGCGCCAGCGCACGCTCAATGCGGTCAACTGGCACGTACCGGATGGCCGCTTCAAGACGCGCAAGGATGGCACGGTTGACAAGAAATGGCCGGAGGAAGGCGCCAACCTGCTCGATAAGGGCCTGGTGATGGTCCTGAGCGGCATGCTGGGCAAGGATGGCGAGCGCATTGCCGGCGGGCGCGATGCGCTGGCGCTAACGCTGGATTTTGCCACCGAAGGCAATGGCTTCTACCGCGATGGCTCCTACATCCAGCACGGTTATATCGCCTATAACGGCGGCTACGGCGCGGTATCGATTGCAGATTATGCGCGCCTGCTGTACATCTTGTCCGGTACCGATTGGGCGCTGAAAGACCCGCGCGCACCGCGCATCTTCCAGTGGGCGCGCGACGGATTCGCGGCCGCGCTGGTCGACGGGGCGATGCCGGATGCCTTGCGCGGCCGCGGCGTTTCGCGGCGCGCCCAGACCGACCACACGGTGGGACGCGGCATGATCGCCTCGCTCGCGGTGATCGCCGAACAAGCGCCGCCAACTGAACGCGCTGAACTGCGCGCCGCCATCAAAGGCTGGATGCAGCGCGACCGCACTTTCGGCGCCAGCTATTTTGCCAAGTCGAACGGCGAGGGCGTCGCGAATATCGCGTTGTATGAGCGCGGTGTGCTGGAACGTATAGCGGCTGATCCGGCCATCGCGGCGGCGCCGGAAGAGCAGGGCGCGCGCGTCTACGCGTCGATGGACCGCGCCATCTTGCGCGGCCAGGGTTTCGCGGCGGTGCTGAGCATGAGTTCTCCGCGCATCTCGTCCTTTGAAACCGGCAACCGCGAAAACCTGAAACCCTGGTGGCAGGGCATGGGCGTGCTGCACCTGTACGATGCGGACCAGGGCCAGTTCGGCGGCAATTACTGGGCCACCATCGACCCGCAACGCCTGCCAGGCATCACCACCGACCATTCCGGCAAAGTTGGCCAGGCCGAATGGAAGAAATTTCCCAATACCGAAACCTGGGTCGGCGGCACAGCGCTCGGCAAGTACGCCGCGCTCGGCATGGCATTCTCGATGCGCGAAGTGACCGGCTCCGGCCTGCATGGCCGAAAGAGCTGGTTCCAGCTCGGCGACCGCGTGCTGGCAATGGGTTCAGGTATCGCCGGCGGCCAGGGAGCCGTGGAGACCGTCGTTGAGAATCGCCGTCTGGGCGATGCCGCAGGCGCGCGCATTCTGGTGGACGGTCAGCCGTTGCCAAATGGCAGCAAGCCCAATGCCAAATGGGCCCACCTGCAGGACCAACGCTCCGGAACCCGCATTGGTTACGTATTCCCGCAAGGTGCGCCGCTAAACACCGAGCGCTCCGAGCGCCGTGGCAACTGGCGCGACGTCAACGGCTTGACCGGCGCGCCGGAGGAGGTGCGCGACAGTTACCAGATACTGGCCATCCCGCAAAGCAGCCCGCAATACGCCTACCTTTTGCTGCCGAATGCCAGTTCCGACGAAACGCGCGCGGCGGCCCGAGATCCCGGCTTGCGGATCGAAGCAAATGACGACCAGGCAGCAGCGGTCTCGCTGTCGAAGCAGGGCGTGTATGCCGCCAACCTGTGGCAAGCGGGCAGCGCGCCGCGCGGCGGCAACGCCTTCGTCTGGAGTTCGGCGCCGGTCGCGATAGTGGCCAGAATAGGTGACGGCAAGCTGCAATTGGCAATCGCCGAGCCAACCCAGGCCGCGGCAGCACTGGAGCTCCGCTTCAACCAGGCGGTGAAGGGCGTCGTCAGCCTGGCGCCCGGCGTGACGGTGATCGAACAGGCGCCGCAACTTCGCCTGCGTATCGACACCAAAGGCGCGGCCGGCTCCAGCTTAGAGGCGGAATTTACGCTTGAATAATTCGCGCTTGCGTCGAAATCAAAAAACATGCTAACGTTAACATTATGCCCGTACGCGGCTGTGACAAACGTTGAAAAGGCTTGAAATGAAATCGACCTGGATGGGATGTATTGCAGCTGTTTCCCTGGCGTTCAGCGCGGCAGCATCGGCTGGCGTGATGACTTATACCGGCACGGTGTTGAGTGCACCAGCAGGCACTTTGGGAATGGTCGCTCCGCGCCTGTTCGATGAATCGGGGTTGTCCAAAACTTATGTCAACGGCGTGACGGACTTTACCCAGTATGCGGCTTCCGGCGTGACTCACATTGGTTCGTCCACCTCCAATGGCACGGGCTTCTTTGCCGCGGCAGGCGCCACGGTCGATATCGACCTTGGCAAGTCGCTGCTGGTGAGTAGCCTGGCGCTGTGGAATGATAACGATGCCCAGGGCGTGAAGAATTTCAGCCTGTCGATTGCCGATAACGCAGCTTTTAGCGATGCCCTTTCGCTGGGCAGCTTTGTGGCGAAATATGGCAATAACAATACCTTCCTCTCCTACAGCAAGGGCACAGCGGCCCAGGTGTTTGACCTGAACGATGCCGTCGGCCGCTATGTGCGCATCAAGTTCGAGACGGCTAACAGTGGCGGTAATATTAATGTTGGCGAAATGGTATTCGGAGCGCAAACGCCCCGTAAAATTCCCGAGCCCGATTCGCTTGCGCTGACGGGCCTTGGCCTGCTGGCGTTGGCCTGCCGCCGCCGCGAAGACATTGTGAAGTGATTGCCACCATTTCCGCCTTTCCCGTTACAATATAAATATCGTTAACGGGAAAAGTAGCAGGAAATAACATGAAGAAAGCTGGCGTAACACTTGTCGATGTGGCCAAACTGGCTGGCGTATCGGTGATGACCGCCTCGCGCGCGCTGAGCGGCGAAGGCTATGCTTCTGAGGAAACCAAGACCAAAGTGCAGGCTGCGGCCAAGCAGCTGGGCTATACGCCCAATGCGCTCGCGCGCATGATGAAGGGCGGTAAAACCAACGTCATCGGCGTGGTAGTGAATGACCTGAGTTCCTCCGTTATCAACTGCTTTGTCACCGCGCTGAGCGAAGAGGTGCGCAAGGTTGATATGGACATGTTCATCTATAACTCGCTGGGCGACCTGGGCGACGGCAAAGGCAAGCGCGTCAGCCAGATGCTGCACGGCCTGTGGGATGGCCTGGTCTATGTACTGCCGCGCATGACCGACGATTACCTGGAAACGCTGGAGAAGAACACCAGCCCGGTCGTCCTGATTAACTATTTCCGCCACGAGACCAGCCTGCCAGTCGTGCGCGGCGATAATGTCAACGGCGCTCATGACGCCGTGTCGCACCTCGTTGAGCTAGGCCACAAGCGCATCGGCTTCATTCGCGGTAATGCCTATACCGGCCAGAGCGACCTGCGTGAGCAAGGCTATGTGTCGGCGCTGAAGGACGCTGGCATCGAGCTCGATCCTGCCCTGGTTTACCAAGGTAACTTCAGCGAGCAATCCGGCATGGATGGCGGCCAGCAACTGCTGTCGCTGGCTGAGCCGCCGACCGCGATCTTCGCCGCCAGCGACGCCATGGCGCAGGGCGCAATGACTGCCATCCGGGAAAAGGGCCTGCGCATTCCTGAAGATATCTCCGTGATCGGCTTTGACGATATTCCGTCGGCAGCCATGACCCGCCCTCCGCTGACCACCTTGCGTCATCCGTTCGAAGCGATGGCACATGCCACCGTACAGGAACTGGTGCGCCGCATCCGTGGCGAACCTGGCCGCCGCCACCGCATTGAATTCCCGAGTGAGTTCATCGTGCGCGAATCGACCGGCCCGGCGCCTGCAGGCAACTCGTCCAAGCGCAGCCGTCTGCGCCGCGCGTAGTTTTTTTGCACACCCCCCAAAAAACGCTTGAGCTTTCGACTTATTGGGTGATATCGTTATCACATGGCGCGCAGCTTTTATGCTGCGTTTTTCCAACATAAAAATGATAACGTTAACCTGTTCATGCTACCGGGACGGGACGTGCTAGATTTCAATGAGGAGGAGTAGCTGTGGACATGAATCAAACTCAGGGCGCTAAACTGATCGTACGGCCAGTAGTGGCTGCCGTAGCCTTGGCGGTAGCAAGCATTTCTTACGCCCAGGAGGCGCAGGAAGCCAAGAAGGACGAGTCGGTACAACTGGAAAAGGTCGTGGTGACCGCCAACAAGCGCGCCCAGAACCTGCAAGACGTACCTGCTGCGATTACGGTGCTGAACGACGCCGTCCTGCAACGCAACAACGTCAAGGACTTCGACAGCCTGCCAGCGCTGTCGCCAGCACTGACCCTGACCACCAGCACCCAGCCGGGCAACTTCAGCATCAATATGCGCGGTATCGGCACGTTCTCGCTGGGTGTTGGCGTTGAGGCGGACGTGTCGGTGATCGTCGACGACGTTCCGTTCGCAATGCAGGCCAATGCATTCAAGGACCTGGCCGACGTGAACCGTATCGAAGTCCTGAAAGGCCCGCAAAGCACCGTGATGGGCAAGGCCTCGATCGCCGGCGCGGTGAACATTAGCACCAAACCTATCGACAGCATCTGGAAAAGCAAGGTATCGACTTACCTGACCAACGACCATGAATGGCGTATCAGCGGCAGCACTTCCGGTGCGCTGACCGACACCCTGCGCATGCGCCTGGCCGCTGGCAAATCCTACTTCCCTGGCGTGGTGAAGAACCTGGCAGACGGCAATAACCTGAATGGTTCTAATGACACCAGCTTCTCCGGTAAGTTTGAATGGACTCCGAACGACCAGTTCTCCGCAACATTCTCGCCGCGTGCCGCACGCTTCAACAAGAACTGCTGCGTGAGCCCGTTCCGCATGATGACCAACACCAATGGTCTCTACAACATCAACAACGGCTTCACCTACGCCTCGAATAACGACCGTATTCCAGTTTCCAAGGTACTGGCTGGCATCGCCCCGGGCCCGGACAACGTCTCCGTGCGTAATGACTTCCCGGCCGGCGGCAAGGCTAAAGACGTCGGCGCTGGCCTGAAGCTGAATTACTCCTTCGGCGAAGACGGCCTGCTGGCGAACCACACCCTGACCTCGGTCACATCGTGGTCGCACTACCAGATGGACGACTACCAGGATGGCGATGCCACCGACAGCGATGTGCTGAACAAGACCCTGGTCGGCGGCAAGCCAACCAACCTGCATGGCGGCCTGTTCCAGCAAGGTCATTTCGACGTGCGCTCCCAGACCCAGGAAATTCGTCTGACTTCTCCTGATAAGGGCCGTCTGCGCTATGTGACTGGCCTGTTCTACGGTAAGAATGAACTGGGTCGCCATCTGGGCCGTTTCCCAGCCGGCACCTACGTCACCGACTACACGGCATTTGCTTCGAACACCAACTACGCGCTCTTCGCCAATGGTTCCTTCGACCTGACGCCTAGCACCAGCATCGTGGGTGGCCTGCGTTACAACAAGGAAGACGTTGCGTACACCTTCGACAGCCCGCTGCTGGCGCCGACCGTACCATCTCGCACCAAGAACCATTACGAAGATTCGGACAGCGAGAAGAAAGTCACCGGCAAGATCGGCCTGGAACATCGCCTGAACCCGGACACCATGGCTTACGTGACCTATTCGACTGGTCACAAGGGCAAGGGCATCGACCTGACCAGCTCCTTCAACGACAACAACTTCAAGAACGGCTTTATCGCGGGTGAAGATGCGAAGAATATCGAAGCCGGCCTGAAACTGAGCCTGCTTGACAACCGCATGGCGCTGGACCTGGCTGCCTTCCGCACCACCTTCACCGGTTTCCAGCAATCGGCTGGCGTGACCGATGCCGACGGCATCTACCGCACCCAGTTGCATAGCGTTGGCACCGTGCGTACCAGCGGCTTTGAAGCGGACCTGAACTGGCGCGCTACCCGCAACCTGTCGCTGAATGGCTCGTTTGCCTACACCAAGGCGGAAGTGGTTGAGTTCCCGAATGGCCCTTGCTACAGCCAGCTGAATGCAGCCGGTACCGGCGGCACTTCGGTTGGCGCCGGCAATTGCATCATCGCCAACCCAGCCTTCGGCAAGACTAACACTGCGGACCTGGCTGGCATGCCAATGCCGAATGCACCGAAGTACAAGCTGAATCTGGGCGGCCAGTATGACATTCTGACCACGATGACCTTCGACGCCTTCGTCACCGCAAACTACCGCTACCAGAGCAAGGTTAACTTCCGTATTGACCAGGATCCGACCTCGGTGCAGCCAGGCTACGGCATCTTCAACCTTGGTGGCGGCATCAAGGACAAGAAGGGCAACTGGAAGCTGTCGTTCAACGTGAACAACGTGTTCAACAAGTCGTACGCCGCGGGCATGGGCAACGTTGGCTGGGGCAGCACGATGTGGGGCAGCACGGCTGCAGCACCGGTGCATATCCAGCAATGGACTCCGGCGCGTGACTACCAGCGCTATTTCTCGGTGCGTGCTGACTTCACGTTCTAATTTGATATAACGGCTCTCTCTTGGCGTACAAGGCTCCATCCTTGTGCGCCTTTTTTTGCTTAACACTGGAAATAATAAAAATGTCCGTTCAGAGAAAAAAACATCTTCCGCTGGCGCTGCTGTGCACCAGCCTGTTTTTCACTGGCAGCGCCTTCGTGGCGACCCTTCCTGCCCATGCCGCGACCCCGGCCGCATCGAGCACGCAAGCACTGCAGCCGCACGTGGTCCTCGAAACCATGGAGAAGGTGGCGGACTGGCAGCTGGCCAATCCGACTGGCTATCCGTTGGACGACTGGACTGAAGGCGTAGGCGACGCGGGCTTCATGGCCTTGTCCGGTATTTCGCCTGACCCGAAATACCGCGAAGCGATGCGTGCGGCCGGCGAGAAGCTGCAATGGCGCCTGGGCCCTAGCAAGTTCCACGCAGACGACCACGTGGTTGGCCAGATGTATTCCGAGCTTTATTTGCAATTGCGCGATCCACGGATGATCGCGAAAATGCGCGCGCAGTTCGACGAAATGCTGGCCGAGCCTCGCCCAGGTTCGCTGAACTGGCTGGTGCCGGATGTGCTGCACCGCTGGGCGTGGTGCGATTCGCTGTTCATGGGCCCCGGCGCGTGGGCACGCCTGACCGCCGTTACCGGCGACCAGCGCTACCTTGATTACGCCTTGAAGAACTGGTGGATCACTTCGGACTACCTGTACGACAAGGAAGAACACCTGTACTTCCGCGACAGCCGCTACTTCACCAAGAAGGAAGACAACGGCAAGAAGGTCTTCTGGGGCCGTGGCAACGGCTGGGTGCTGGCCGGCCTGGCGCGCATGCTGCAGTACATCCCGGACAATCGCCCGGAGCGCGAACGCTTTGTGCAGCAGTATCGTGAGATGTCCGAACGCATCGTCAGCTTGCAGCAAGCCGATGGCCTGTGGCGTGCCAGCCTACTGGACCCGAACAGCTACCAAAGCGCCGAGACCAGCGGCACCGGCCTGTACACCTATGCGCTGGCCTGGGGCGTGAACCAGGGCATCCTGCCTCGCGACAAATTCGCACCGGCAGTGAAGCGCGCCTGGCAGTCATTGAACGCCAGCGTGCAGGCGAACGGCAAGCTGATTAACGTGCAGCCTATCGGCGCCGATCCAAAACAGTTTGACCCGCAATCGAGCGATGTGTTTGCGATTGGCTCTTTCCTGATGGCTGGCGCGGAGATCTACCGCATGGGTCTTGAAGAGGCGGGCTTACTGCGCGTAGTGACGGTGCAGAACGAGGGTAGTGCGCCGCGTCTGGACTATCCGGTGGACGTGGCGGATGTCGGTGACGTGGCGGTGATGGATGCCTTGACCACACGCCTGCTGCAGACCGTAGTTGTCGGCAAGAGCCTGCAGTTCCGCACCGACGCGGCGCCGGGCGAAACGCGCCGCTATTTGCTGGTTCCTCGTAGCCGCCTGGCGGCAGCAACGGGCAAGGGCGCCATTACGCCAGCCGGCGGCGGCACGCTGAAAGTGAGCGTTTCGCGCTAAACGAAGGCGAATGTATCAAATTGTCCAGACCCGGCCTTGAGCCGGGTATTCGATGCTATATTGCACGACTACTTTGTTTCTGGACAATTTATGACTCGCTGGAATCTTCCGTTTGCTGCCGCAGGTGCGGCCTTGCTGGCCGGCTGCGCCACGCCGCCGATCACCGATTTCACCGCCAATTCGGGTTCGCCGCGCGCCGCGGAGCAATTGGCGTCGACACTCGAAACGGTTGACCTCTCGCTGCGTGTCGATCCTTCCTCACAAAGCATTACCGGCGACGCGTTGCTCACCTTCGCCGTGACAGCGCCGCTGACCCGCATCGCCGTGGAGTTGGACCGCAACCTGCCAGTAGATTCGGTCACGGTCGACGGCGTAGCACTCGCGCCAACGGCTATCAGCAACCCGGAAGGCCGCTTGTTCCTGACATTGCCAACGCCGCTGGCGGCCGGCGCTCGCACCGCAGTTCGCATCCGCTACCACGGCACCCCGCACGTCGCCAAACGCGCCCCGTGGGACGGCGCTTTCATGTGGAGCAAAACGGAAGACGGGCAGCCATGGGTTTCGACAACCGTGGAAGGCGAGGGCTGCGACCTGTTCTGGCCATGCGTCGATCACCCGCAAGGCAAGCCGAAACAGATGGATACCCACATCACCGTGCCGGCCCCGCTGGTCGCTGCGGGCAATGGCGTGTCCATGGGCATGGACGAAAAAGACGGCTGGCGCACCTGGCACTGGCGCGCAAAGAACCCAAGCACTTACGGCATCGCTCTGAATATCGGACCGTATGAAATGCTGTCCGGCGAATACGACAGCCAGTACGGCAACAAGATTCCGCTGCGCTTCTGGTACCTGAAAGGTCACGACAAGAAAGCCAACGGCCTGTTCACCGAATTCAAACCGATGCTCAAGTTCTTCGAGAGCCGCGTCGGCCCATATCCATTCAGCGACGAGAAAATGGGCGTGGTCGAAACCCCGCACCTGGGCATGGAACACCAGACCATCAACGCCTACGGCAATGGCTACAAGAAGGCGCCAAGCGGTTACGACTGGCTGCTGCACCATGAGCTGTCGCACGAATGGTTCGGCAATCAGATGACTAATGCAGACTGGGACGATATGTGGCTGCATGAAGGTTTCGGCAGCTATATGCAGCCGCTGTACCTGGAATACCTGCGCGGCGACCAGGCTTATTACGCTGAGTTGTTCAAGCAGCGCCAGGGGATCAAGAACAAGGTACCTGTGGTGAGCGGCAAGTCCAAGCGCATCGAAGATGTGTATGAAGACGAACGTGGCGGCCCTGGCAACGATATCTACGCCAAGGGTTCCCTGATCCTGCACACCTTGCGTGGCTTGATCGGCGACGACGCCTTCTTCCGCGCCACACGCCGCCTGGTGTATGGCACCGAGACGCCGAAGCCAGGCAACTTCCAGCCGCGCTACAGCAGCACCAAAGAATTCGGCGGCATCGTCAAAGAGGTGAGTGGCCGTGACCTGGGCTGGTTCTTCGACGCCTACCTGTACCACGCCGCGCTGCCGGAACTGGTGGAAGAGCGCAGCGGCGACAAGCTGAAACTGCAGTGGAAGCTGAAAGATGGCGGCGCTTTCCCGATGCCGATCGAGGTGCGCGTGGGCGACCGCATCGAGCGCCTGGCGATGGTTGATGGCAAAGGCGAGGTCACGGTGCCGGACGGTGTGCTGTACACCATCGATCCCCATTCCCGGGTGCTGCGTCAGGAGCTGCACATCGACGAATGGCAGGCCGCAGAAGAAGCGCGCAAAAAGAAACAGGCCAAGGGTCCATAAGGCCGAACTAGCCTTCACTCCATTGCGGCCCACATGCTAAAATTTATCAAAAAGCTAATCTGGCTTTTATATCAATTTAGCTCTGGACACCGCAAAGGAAGTGGTACACATGAAATGCACGAATAAGTTCGCTGTTCTGGTTTTTGCTTTCAGCGTAAGCGCGCTCGCAACTGGCAAAGAAATCTCGGTTTCGTCGAAGGCCGGTTTTCAAGATGCAGGGGTGATTCCTGAAAAAATCAGGTCCGAGTGCACTGAATTGGGAATGAATTTTTCCCAATCCACGAAGAAGTACCTGGACGATTCAGGTTGGCAGACGTCCATGGCTGAAAATGTAGAAACTGTGGAAACCGGCGCATCGATCAAACTCGAGATCAATAACGCCATGAGCGCGGGCAATGCATTTATTGGCCACCACAAATCGGTCGCCATTTCCGCATACCTGTACCGAGACGGCAAACTGGTTGACACTTTCCGCCACACTCGTAATTCCGCAGGCGGATTCGGGGCTGGTTTCAAAGGATCTTGCGACGTGTTGTATCGCACCGTGAATACCCTCGGCAACGATGTCGCGAAATGGGTCAACACCAAAGAATCTCGCAATTGATCAGCCGTTCAAGTGAACCGGCGGACGCTTAGCGGCGCCGCTGGCTGTGACGTTATAAGTTTCTATGCTAACCATCGGGAGGCTTTATGTCGTTGCATTTAACCGCCGACCTTCAAGCAAACAAAGACCGCTTCGTTCGACGCGTTCTCGAAACTGGAATCGTTTGGGGATTGCGTTCTGCCGATGGATGGGCCAACTGTCCGTCCAACCACAACGATGATGCGGACGTCTTGTTGTTTTGGTCCGATGAGCCATACGCGAAGCGACTTGCAGTTGAGGAATGGTCAGCGTACGTACCGACTCAGATCACCTTAGACTCTTTTATTGACGATTGGCTCCGTGGTATGCATCAGGACATGGTGCTCGCAGGAGTTAACTTCAATTCGGATCTGGCAGGCTTGGAACTTGAACCATTGGGACTGGCAACTGACCTTATTCAAGAATCCTAACATCGCGGCTATGAAAGCAGGAATTGCCCTCCGCCTCCTGGCACTGGCGCTCGCAGTTGAGCTTTTGGCCGGTTGGCAGGGATTTGTAAAGTTCGGGTACTTTAAAAAGGACCGAGCAATCGCAATCGCTCGCGTGCAAGACTTTCGCAATCTTCAAGAGGCGCAAAACTTCGAAGGCCTATATGAATTGGGCTCTCCCTTTATGAAGAACTCCGTCTCGCGAGAGACGTTCGTCGCCGCTGCAAAAGCTTCCTTCGCTCAGTTCGGGAAATTCAAGAGCACTCAGTTGGTCGGCGCATCTTGCTTCCCTAACGAAGTACGTTTGATATATCACACCAGTTACGAGAAGGGCCAGGCGACCGAATTTTTCACTTGGGCTCTTCCTCAAGAATCGGCGCAGTTAGCCATGTTCAAAATTTCTCCGGGATACCTCGAGGTAAAGCGGGAGTCTCAAGTTGGATGTCCAATCTAACTTGGGCGATCGGGGACTTCTATTTCAAAGCCCAAACTTCAATGAATGATTTTTAGCCGATATGTCAAACAATTCCAAACCAACACTTTCGCAACTGCCCGCGAAAAAGAGGCTCTTGATTACCACACCATTGAGCTTGATCGGCGCCGTTATGTGGTCAGCGAACGTCCCTGGCGGAATGACTTTATGCATCTTGTTGGGTGCATACTCGCTGGTCGCAGGCATTGAACTTCTGGGCGGAACTACGCTTGCCGTTGCAGCCAAAAGCTGGGGTGCTCTTCCTGGTTGGAAGAGGGCGCTGCTTTCTGCGCTTGTAATTGGCGCAGCGATTGTCGCTATGGTGCTGACCATCGCCATTTACGCTAGTTTCATGGAATCTGCGTAACACCGTCGACACGTGCCGAACTTAAAATAGGACTTAGGAGAAGAATTGGGACTCCTCAAGAAGATCTTCGGAAGAATTAATCGCAGTCCTGAGCTGTCGGATGCCCAGCTGAACGAGGGGGCAACTGCGCGGCCGGCGCTTAGGTTTGAAAATAATCGTGGCGCTCCAAATTACGTCACGTTCGATGCCGTCAATTTTGCTGAAAGTGGAAAAGCGACACTGACGCTGGATTTCCAGGGCACGGTTACGACACCGGAAGGCGAGTCGAGATTGTTGTCCGCAATCGACGCGCTTGAGCAGAATGGCGAGTTCCTTTGCGAGATAATTTTGTCGAGCGCAGACTTCGAGGAATATAAGCGGTTACTGGGCCCGTTACAAAGGACGCACTTTTCAGCTTTGTCGCGAGTGCAGTTGTTGGTGGCCGCAGATGCTTAATTTTCGATTGATTTTCGCAATTGGTCTTTTGTCCGCGACATCGCCGACTCTTCTGTCCTGAGAGGCGCTGAGGTCTCAGTTTTTCTGGCGAATTGGACCGGGACCCGAATAGAGGGCACCGGTCCTGTGCTTCCGTAGTTACTTAGCTGCGCCCGCGAAGTGGCGGCCGATTTCTTCCAGAGTTTTGCCTCGCGTTTCCGGCAGCAGGAAGGTGGCTGCGAGGAAGTACACGACGGTGCAGCCGGCCCAGGCGAAGAACATCGGGGCGTAGCCGTGCTGGCCGACTGTCGGCAGGAAGATCGCGGCGATCACGGTCGATACGAACTGGTTGAGCAGCAGGGCGATGCTCATGCCGTTGGAGCGAATCTGCGTCGGCATCAGTTCGGACAACGCGAGCCAGACGCATACGCCAGGGCCTACCGCGAAGCTGGCGACAAAGCCCAGCAGGCACGCCAGCACCATCCAGCCATGCGAGGCCTGCGGCGGTTGGCCGATTCGGGCGCGTTCAATTACCAGCGGTGCGCCGAGGGCTTTCCGCATATCGGGGAATGGATTCAGGTGCACGGCGCGGAAGGCGGCGCCGATCACGCTGTCGCCGTCGATCGTTTGCGGCGGGGCGACGCGCAGGTCCTGGCCGGGGCGCACTGTGCGCACCTGGGTCAGCGGACCGTAGCTGTAGGCCACTTCCAGCACGTAGTCGTCGCGGCCAGCCATCTGGCGCACGTCGGCGCCTTCCAGCGCCAGGGCGTTGCTGACCACGCGGTGGTTGAGCAGCGGGGCGGCGTCTTCCTGCGCGCGTTCAGCGGACAGGAACAGCAGGCCGGCGGCCGTCAGGCTGACAATAATGCCGCCGGTGCCCAGCATCAGCAGGAACTTGCGGCCTTTGCGGTCGACCAGCACCACGGCCAGAATCGTCATCAGTGCGTTCACCAGCTTGAGGGCGAAGTCGCCGACGTTGGCGGTGGAGCCATTCAGGCCGCCCGCGTCGAAGATGTTGACCGCGTAGGCCAACACGGAATTCATGCCGGTGGCCTGGTTGCAGGCCAGGATCAGGCAGGCCAGCAGGAAGGGCAGCACGTAGCGACGCTGCAGCAGGCTGCCCGTTTCGGCAGATGCAGCATCGCCATGGTCGGCGCTGATTTCTTCCAGCTCGATTCGCGCTGCGACGGGATTGCGGGTGCGCGCCAGGGCTTGCAGCGCCTGTTCCCGCTCGCCGCGTTTGAGCAGCCAGCGTGGCGATTCAGTCAGCAGCAGCACGCCTGCGGTGAACAGCAGTCCGGGAGGAAGGCTAAGCCAGAAGATGCGGCGCCATGCGCCGTCCTGCACCGCTTGCAGAGTGGACGGTGCGCTGCTCGCCACAACCTCCACCTCGCGCGCGACCAGCAGGCCGATGGCTGCGGCCAGCACCAGACCGATCGTCAGCAGCAGCTGGAAGATGCCGGTGCCGCGTCCGCGCACGGCAGCGGGCAGCGATTCTGCGAGGTAAAGCGGCACCACCACGCCAATCAGGCCGCCGCTGACACCTTGCAGCAGGCGCCCGAGCAGTAGCGGCACGTAGCCGTCGGCCAATGCGATGATAGGGATGCTCAGGCTGAAAAGCAGGCCGGAGACGAACATCAGGCGCTTACGGCCGATGAAGTCGGCCAGCGAGCCGGCGGCGAGCGAGGACAGCACAGAGCCTAGCAGCACGGCGGCCACTACGTAACTGAGCTGCTGCGTCGACAGTTTCCAGATCTGTGCGGCGCTGGCTTCGAGATAGGGAAGGGCGCCGGCGATGATGCCGACATCAATCCCGTACAGCAGGCCGCCCATGCCGGCGACAAATAGCAGGTAGCGGGTCTGGGCTTCAGGCGTGGACAACTTCATGGCTTGCTCCTTCGGTTTGAGTCAGCTGGCGTCCGGCCAGCACCACGCTGCGGATGTGCAGCGACGGATCCAATACGACGACATCGGCGCGCAGGCCGCGCGAGAGCGTGCCGCGGTCGCGCAGGCCTAGGTATTCGGCAGGGAAGCGCGATACCCGGTCGGAGGCGGCGGCCGGCGTCAAACCCAGGCTGACCAGGTTGCGCAAGGCCTGGTCCATGGTCAGCGCACTGCCGGCCAGCGAGTCGCCAAGCACAAGGCGCACGCAGGACTGGCATTTCATCACGCGCTGGCTGCCCAGCATGTATTCGCCGTCCGGCATGCCGGTGGCGGGCGTTGCGTCGGTCACTGCGTACAGGCGCGGAATGGCGCGCATGGCGGCGCGTATGGCGCCTGGCGCAACGTGTTGCAGGTCGGGGATGATTTCGGCGAACTCGCCATGCGCGAGGGCGGCGGCCAGCATGCCGGGCGTGTACTGGTTCAGGCCCGACATGCCGTTGTACAGGTGGGTGAACCCGGCCAGGCCGGCCTTGATGGCGGCCACGCCGTCGTCGTAGCTGCCGGCGCTGTGCCCCGCTTGGGCACGGATGCCCATGGCTACAAGTTGCGGGATCAGTTCCAAGTGGCCTGGCAATTCCGGCGCCAGCGTCAGTACCTTGATCGGGGCGACGTCGTGCCAGCGTTGCACCTGCTCGATATTGCCGGTGCGGGCCAGCGGTGGCTGGGCGCCGAGTTTGCTGCTGTTCAGGAAAGGGCCTTCCAGATGCACGCCCAGGATGTCTGCGGCGTCTGGCGCGGCGGCGGCCATTGAGAAGCGTACGCCTTGCAGGGCCTTTTCGATTTGCTCCGGCGGCGCAGTCATGGTGGTGGCCAGCAGGCTGGTGGTACCGTGTCGAGCGTGCAGGCGGGCCATGCGCAGCGCGGCGTCGCCGCCTTCCATGACGTCGACACCGCCGGCGCCGTGCACGTGCAGGTCGATGAAGCCGGGCAGGACCAGTACGTCTTCCGGCGCCGAGGGATCGGCTTCGATGGCGGCGATGCGCTCATCGTGGCGCAGGCGGCCGCGCACCCAGCCAGAAGGGGTCAGGATCTGACCGCGGATTTCGTTGCTCATCAATGCTCCTCCGCGATGATCACTTCAATGCCGCTGGCTTCGAGGGCGGTGCGGATGGCTGGCGGCATGCTGGAATCGCTGACCACAATGTGCACGCGGTCCATGGCGCAGATGCGATGCAGGCAAAGCTGGCCGAATTTAGAGCCGTCTGCGAGCACGATCACCTGGCGCGCGTGTTCGACCATGCAAGCGTTCAAGCGCGCGTCGTCGACATCGTGGGTGGAGAGTCCGAAGGCCGGGTCGCAGCCGTCGGCGCCGAGGAACAGTTTGTCGAAGAAGAATGAGCCGAGGGCGGCTTCGGACTGCGGGCCTTGCAGCGACTGCGAGGCTTGGCGCAGTGCGCCGCCGGAGACGATCAGGCTTAGCCCCGGCACTTGTCCCAGTTCATTGGCAATGGGCAGGCTATTGGTGAACACGGTTAACGGGGAGCGGGCCGAGAGGCGCTGGGACAGCATCAGCGTCGTACTGCCGGCGTCGAGAATCAGCTTGTCGCCAGGCGCCACAAGTTCAGCTGCCCGGTTGGCGATGCGCAGCTTGCGTTCGCGGTTGCGAATACGCTTTTCCGACAGCGGCGCCTCCGGCACCGCCTGGGAAGCCAGGCGCGCGCCGCCATGCTGGCGCGCCAGCAAGCCGTCCGCGGTCATGATGCGCAGGTCGGTGCGAATGGTTACCGTGGATACACCGAACAGCTGCGCAAGGCGTGAAACGCGCACCCGGTGCTGGTCTTGTACGGTTTGCAATATTTGTTCGCGACGTGCGCTGGTACTCAACATAGGGCCTCCGCTTTGTTGTCATGGCAGGCACGCATGTAGCGCGCCAGGACAAGGCTTACTTTGTGACGCGCCAGTTCGGCAGCGCGTGGCGCCAGCTGGCCAAGCTGCACCGGCTCCACTTGCTCCGGCAGGTACTGGCTAAGCAGCGGCAATGGGATGCCGGTTTCGTCCAGGTTGGCGTACAGCGTTTCGAGCGCCTGCTGCACGGCCGGTTCGCCCCAGTAATAGCGGCTGCGGTCGGACAGGGCATAACGGCGCAGTACGCGCAGCTCGGCCGGGGTGCCGCTGTAATGCTTCTTCCAGTGATGAGGTGCGATCTGCATGCACTGGTCCAGTACTTCGACCAGACGGGAGCGACGCTCGACCGGCAGTAGTTCGTCTTCAATGGCGGCCAGCGCAAAGCTGGCTTCGCGCAGCGCATAAGTGGCGGCCGGGCCAACCTTGAGGATGGCGAAGTGGTCGCGTACCAGGGAATGCAGGGCGTCTTCTGTCTGGTAGTCGGTGGAATGCGCCTCGAACACCAGGCCGGTGTGCTTCGTAATGAAGGAGGACAGTTCGACCGCTGCCAGCGGCGCGTATTGCTGCACGCTGCTATGGTCGAAGTCGACGCCAGGCTGTACCACGAGGGCGATCACGCGCTCCCAGGCGCTGTTCAGGCCAAGCGCCATGAAGGCTTTGCGGTGTGCTTCCAGCGTGGCCTCGGCAGCTTGCGGTCTGGTGACCTGAACGCCGCCGCCTAGCGATGCTTCGCCGCCAGGAATCGGCACTTCGGTGCCAACGATATAGACTGGCGGCGGCAGGCTGGCATGCAGCGCGGCCCGTTCGGCCACCAGGGCAAGGTCGGCGGAGCGCGCGGCAACCACTTCATCGGGCAGTGGCTTTGGATCGCCGGCGCAGGACATGCTGCAATCGAGGTGAATCTTGTGGAAGCCGGCGCTGACGTAGTCGGCGATCAGCACGCGCGCCTTCTCGCGTGCTTCATCCGGGGGCAGGTTCTGCCATGTGTTCGGGCCCAGGTGGTCGCCGCCCAGGATAAGGCGCTCAAGCGGGAAGCCGATCTTGTTTGCCAGGTCGCGCACGTAGGCGACGAATTCGGCCGGCTTCATGCCGGTGTAGCCCCCGAACTGATCGACCTGATTGGAGGTTGCCTCCACCAGCAGCGGGGCATTGTGCGCCAGCGCGGTTTCCATCGCGGCCAGCAGCACTTGCGGGTTGCTGCAGCAGACGCTCGGGATGCCGATAGCGCGGCCTTCGTGGTGTTCGCGGATCAGGGTTTGTAGTGGAGACATCATGCTTCCTTGTTTTGGGATTGGGCCGCCTGCGCGGCTAGCAGGGCTGCGCCGCGCGCACCGCCGGCGTCGCCAAAGGCGGGCGGCAGGATGGGCGGGACGGACATGCCTGGGATCAGGTGGGCGGCAGTGGCCGCGGGCAGGCCGCGGTACAGGTGCGGCAGTTGCGACAGGCCGCCGCCGAGCACCACTACATGCGGGTCGTAAGCCAGCACGATTTGCGCAAGGGCGGAGCCAAGCAGGTCGAGATGCATGTCGAACACGCGCGCGGCTATCGGGGCGCCTTCCTGGTAGGCTTGCGCCAGCAGGTCGGCGTTGATACCGGCCGTGCCGCTGACAAGAGAGTGAAGCTTTCGTAGCCCAGTGCCGGATACATAGCGTTCCAGGCAGGCCTGGCGTCCGCAGGCACACGGCAGCACCGGCAGGCCGTAGAGTTCCAGCAGCGAAGGCGAAATCGGCAAGTGGCCCCACTCGCCGGCCACGCCATTGCGCCCGCGCACCAAGTGGCCATTGACCACATAGCCGGCGCCAGCGCCGGTGCCGATGATCAGGCCGAACATGCTGGGCGCTCCGTTAGCGGCGCCGCCGTGCGCTTCGGACAATGCGAAGCACTGGCAGTCGTTGCCAAGGACAACGGTGCGGTCCAGGCGCTGGCGCAACACGGGCAGCAGCAGGCGACCGGTCAGGCAAGGCACGTTGGCGCTCAGGTGCTTGCCGCTGGTCGAGTCGATGATGCCCGGCACGCCAAGGCCGACCGGCGCGCGCACGCCCAAAGTGGCATCTGCTTGCAGCACCAGGCTTGCCAACGCGTCGATGAAGCTGTCGTAATCGTCGGTCGGCGTAGACACGCGCTGGCGATGGTGCACCTGCAGGTTTGCATCACAGGCCACCAGCTCCATCTTGGTGCCGCCGATGTCGATGCCGTAGTACATCTTAGGCGCGCGCATATGGGTGGATGATCACGCCCTGCACGACGCGGTTCACCGTGCCGTCCGGGAAAGGATTATCGGGAGTCAGGCCCAGTCGCACCGAGTGGTGCAGGGCCAGGACCTGGGCAAACACCACGTAGGCGGCGGCCAGCCAGGCGTCAGGCAGTTCGGCGGGGGCGCCCAGTTCGCGGCCATCGATGGACAGCAGGGAGCCGGCGATCTTGTCGCGCTGCAGTTCGTTCAGCAAGTCCTGGTCGTAGCGGCGCACATGCTCGTCCTGGCTGCGGAACACCACCACCATGGTTTGCGAATCGACTACCGATTTCGGGCCGTGGCGGAAGCCGAGGGGGGAGTTGGACAGCGCCAGGATCCGGCCGCCACTCAGCTCCAGCAGTTTCAGCGCCGCTTCACGCGCCAGCGCTTCCAGCGGGCCGCCGCCCAGGTAGACGACGCGGTTGATCTTGGACTGGCCGTGGTAATGCCAGACGTCGGCCTGGTCGGCGATCCAGCCCTCGGCCAGTGCCGCCAGTTGCTCGATGCGCGCGGCCGAGGCGGAGAGCGGCTCTGGGCTGAGCAGTGCGAGGCAGGTGAGCAGCATGCTGGTGAAGCTGCTGGTCATGGCGAAGCCCTGGTCGCAGCTGGCGGCTGGCAGCACCACGTTGATGGTGTCTTCACGGCCTTTGCCGGAGCGTGCCAGCAAGCCTTCGGCGTTGCAGGTGATGTTCAGGAACACGGTGCCCGGCGCGAGCTTGCGCACCAGGTCGACGATGGCCTGGCTTTCCGGGCTGTTGCCGGAGCGTGCGAACGATACCACAAGCAGCGGAGTTTTTTCCGGCACATACAGTGCCGGGTGGCTCAGCAGGGTAGTGGTTGCAACGGCGCGCACCTGGGCTGCGCAAGTGGCATTCAGGGTGTCGGCCGCCAGCTCTCCGGCAAAGGCCGAGGTGCCGGCGCCGGTCAGGATCACGCTGGCCTGCGGAATGGCGAGGATGGCTGCGATGCGCTGGCTGTCTTCATAGGATACGCCTTCCCAGCATTGCGGCAGTTCGCGCCAGACGGCTGGCTGTTGGGCGATTTCACGGGCGGTGTGGCCGCCGCCGAGGGTATCCCAGTGTTGCTGGGGACGATGGTGCAGTTGGGTCATGGCTTTCCTTTCGTTCGATTTTTGAATGGTAACGTTACCCCATCGTTTTTTCCAGCCCGCTTTCGCTTTTTTCTTTCGTTGTGGTTTCTGAAAGACAAACTGCCCTGGGAAGGCATTTCTTCCTTGCTAATTTGCAGTTCGGGTGATAACGTTATCTCATAAAAGCGGGAGACGATCATGACAGCAGTCGGCAATTCAGCGTTCGCCGAAGCGGCAGCCCTGGTGCGCCGCGACGGTTCGATCAGGCAGAGCGGCCAGCCTGGCAACCGCAGCGGGCATCCTCGTACGTCCGAGGAATGGCAGGTGCAGGAGGCAGATACTTGCTCGTCGCGCGACCAGGCCAGGGCGATTTACGATTTTGCCTGCAACCACCGCAGGATGCCGGACCTGGGCTTGCTCGAGACAGCGCGTGAAATGGCGGACTACCTGCTGTCGCGCATGCCGACGGATGGCTTACTTCACTGCGATTTGGCGCTGGACTGGCGCAGCGGCCAGGAACGCGACCGCTCGGCCACTTCCATTGCAGTCCGCGGCTTATTGGAACTGGCCGGTCAACTTGGCGACAGCGGGGCACGCTATCGCGATGCGGCACTGGACATGCGGAAGAGCCTGGCGAGCACCTGCGCCGATGCGCTAACATAAGCGCGTCCATCATTGTCGTGAGCGAGGAGGGGATTTGGGTCAGCAAAGCGTAATGCGCCGGAATCGCACCGAAGCCCGGGGCACGTCGGCATTTGCTGCCGTTGCCATCTCCGTTGGCTTACCTGCCTTATTTTTCTTCCTCCTACTGGGAGATTTGGCCTGGTCGCTCAAGGAACGCGCCTTGCCTGACCTGTTCAAGTTCCAGTTGCGCGAATTCAGCCAGGACACGGTATTGTTGAACGTGCTGTTCGGCGCCTTGCCGTCGGCAATTGCCATGTTCATTGGGCCGGTGGTCGGCGCCTGGAGCGATCGCACCCGCACCAGTTTCGGGCGCCGTATTCCCTTCTTATTGGTCTGTGCCCCGCTGGTATCGGCCAGCATGGTGGGCCTGGCGTTCAGCGTGCCCCTGGGCGAAGCGCTGTGGCATTGGAGCGGCGGCGCATCCGGCCTGCGCGAGCGCTATATCGTCGCCTGCATGTGTGTTTTCTGGACGCTGTGCGAGATTTTCACTGTGCTCGCCAACGCTTTGTTTGTCGCTTTGATCAACGATACGGTGCCGCAGCGCATACTCGGGCGCTTCTTCGGCATGTTCCGCATCATCAGCCTTGGCGTTGGCGTGGCATTTTTCTATTTTGTGTTCGGCAATGAGCTGCCTGCCATGGCGCGGCCGGTGATGCTGGCCATCGCGGCGGCTTACCTGCTTGGCTTCTTGGTGCTGTGTAAAGGCGTGAACGAGCCGCACTACCCGCCGCCCACGCCTGCACAGAAGGCCAGCTTGCAGGTACTGCGAGGCGACGACGGCACGTCGCCATGGTTTTACGTGCTGCTGTTCGTCACGCTGGCCGTGGCTACGATCTGTGTGCTGCCGGTGAACATCAACAGCTACAACGCCATCGGTCAGTTCGGCGTGGACCGCACCGATTACGGGCGCGCGGTGGCGGCAGCCTACAGCATCTCCATCGTCCTTGCGATGCCGATTGGCTGGCTGGCGGATCGGTTCCACCCTCTTCGTGTGGGTTTCGTAACGCTTGGCCTGTATGCGCTATGCATGCTGGGCGCCTGGGAATTCGTGGAGGGACGTCTTTCCTTCCTGGTCTGGTTCGTGGTGCACGCCGTGCTGGCGGGGACGTTCCTGACCGGGACTGCGGCGCTGCTTCCGGTAATGCTGCCGCGTGCGCGCTTTTCATCGCTGGCGGCGCTGTCGGCCTCGATCACAGGTTTGCTGACGGTGTTCTTCACGCTCGGAATGGGAGCGCTGCTGGATGCCAATGGGCGTGATTTCCACGTGATGTTCCTGGTCGCCGGCATGCTTGCAGCGACAGGCTCGATATGCTGGTTTGTGCTGCTGCAACTGCACCGGAGGCGTCCGGTGCAGTTCGATCAACGGTCGTAGGTGATCCAGCCGTGGTGCAGGCGGGCCAGCGCTTCGAGGTAGTAGTAGTCGCCCCACAGCGTGCATTCTTCCACGCCCAGGTTCGCCAGTCGGTGATATGTACCATGCGTTAGCAGGCCGCCGGCCGTTGGCAGCTCGCCGGCGCAATGGGTGGTCAGGGCTTCGAGCACGCGCTTGCCTGCGTCGGCATAGTGCTTTTGCTGCGCGCCGGGCGGCAGCTGGCTAGCCAATTCGAGCAGGCCGCAGGCAGCGATGGCGTTGGCTGAGCTGTCGCGCGGCTCGCCGCTATCATGCGCCAGGCCGAGGTCCCACAGCGCCACCTGGTCGGGTGGCAGGTGGTCGAGGAAATAGTCCGCAACCCGCATTGCGGGTTCGAGCAGGTTCAGTTCCGGCAGGTGGCGATGGTTCAGCGCAAAGCCATACAAGGCCCAGGCCTGCCCACGGGACCAGCAAGAGGAGTCGGCCAGGCCCTGGTGCGTCACTTCACGCAGCGGCGCGCCGGTGTCGGCGTCGAAGAAAAAGGTGTGGCAGGTCGAACCATCCGGGCGCACCAGGTGCGGGATGGTCTTCACCATGTGGCTGCGGGCGGCTTCCCGGTATTTGGAGTCACCGGTGACGGCGCTGGCCCAATGCAGCAGCGGCAGGTTCATGACGCAATCGACAATGACGCGGCCGCGCTCTTTCGGATCATCGAGCTTGCCCCAGGCCTGGATCACGCCGGCTCCCGGCAGGAAGCGCGCCAGCAAATGGTCGGCAGCGGCCAGCGCGGTTTCGCGCGCGCCGGGCAAGGCTGCATTGCGGTCGGCAGCAACATTGCTAAGTAAATAAAGGAAGCCGAGATCGTGATGGTCCAGGTCGGCCTTTTCTTTCATGCGGCGGCCGAAATCTGCGGCCTGCGCAGTGGCGGCGTTACGGAAATGCTGCCAGCCGGTTAATTCGTATCCAAGCCACAGCATGCCGGTCCAGAAGCCGGTGGTCCAGCCGACATTGGCGCCGGGCGCATGCTCGCCATGCCTGCGCAACTGATAGTGGAGGTGTTGGCTTGTGTCGTCCGGATACTGGTTGCCGAGGGTATGTAACAAGCCGTCGAGCTGGTCGAGGGCAAGAAGCAGGGCTGGCGGACAGGGTTGGGGTCTCGCATTCATGGGGTAACGATACCACGCAATACTACCATTCTCAAGTAAAAGCAGGATTTTTGAAAAATCTGTGGTATCGTTAACCTATGGGCCGCTATCTTGTCGGCTTATTGCCAATAAAATAAGGATGGAGCACGCAATGTCTAAACACGCTTTTACCCGTCATTCGCTGGCCTGCCTGGTTGCCGGTGTGTGTATTGTGCCGGCTGCGCAAGCGGCGGGCGTTCAGGCGCAGGCGCTGGCGCCAGCAACCGTGCTGGCAACTCTGGAAAAGGTGGCGGACTGGCAGCTTGCCAATCCAACCAACTATCCGCTGGATGACTGGACCGAAGCGGTCGGTGACGCCGGCTTCATGGCATTGGCCGGCATTTCCGGCAGTGACAAATATCGCGAAGCGATGCGCGCCGCCGGCGAGAAGAACCAATGGAAGCTAGGCCCAAGCATGTTCCACGCCGACGACTACGCCGTGGGCCAGATGTATGCCGAGCTCTATATGCACACCCGCCAGCCCTACATGATCGCGCCCTTGCGCGCCCAGTTCGATTACATGCTGGCCAATCCGCGCCCGGGTTCCCTGGACTGGAAGACCCCCGGCGTGCAGCATCGCTGGTCCTGGTGCGATGCGCTGTTCATGGGCCCATCGGCCTGGGCGCGACTGACTGCCGCAACCGGCGACCAGCGCTACCTGGAATATGCGATCAGTGAATGGTGGAAGACCTCCGACTACCTGTACGACAAGGAAGAGCACCTGTACTTCCGCGACAGCCGTTTCTTCGACAAGCGCGAAGCCAATGGCAAGAAGGTGTTCTGGGGCCGCGGCAACGGCTGGGTGATGGGCGGCCTGGTACGCATGCTGCAGTACATCCCCGAAAACCACCCGCAGCGCGGCCGCTTCATCCAGCAATTCCAGGAAATGTCGGAGCGCCTGCTTGGCCTGCAGCAGCCCGATGGCCTGTGGCGTTCCAGCCTGCTCGACCCGGTCAGCTACAACAAGCCCGAGACCAGCGGCACCGCGCTCTACACCTATGCACTGGCCTGGGGCTTGAACCAGGGCCTTCTGCCGCGCGACAAATTCGAGCCGGCAGTCAAGCGTGCCTGGCAAACCCTGACTACCCACGTCCAGGAAAACGGCAAGCTGGAACACGTTCAGCCGATCGGCGAAGACCCGCGCTTCTTCGATCCGCATTCGAGCGACGTGTTCGCGGTGGGCGGTTTCCTGATGGCCGGCAGCGAGATGTACCGCATGGCCTTGCAGGAAGGCGGTGCCATGCGCGTGGTCACAGTCAACAACGCCACCAACCTGTTCCGCGCCGAGGAGTCGGTGGAAGTGGCCGATGTGGGCGACGGTGTGGCCGTGATGGATGCGCTGACTTCGCGCATCCTGCCAAGCCAGTCGCTGGGCAAAGGCGTGTTGTTCCAGGCCGATCTGGCGCCGAATGAAACGCGCCGTTACTTCCTGGTGCCGCGCAAGCGCCTGCCGGCGGTGCCGCCGGTCGTGTCGCGCGCCCACGCCCGATTCGTGCCGGAGCGCTTGGACGATTTCGCGTGGGAGAACGACCGTGTGGCACACCGCATGTACGGTCCGGCCATCATCAAGGACCCGAAAGAGCTGCTGATTTCGAGCGGCGTAGATGTGTGGTCCAAGTCCGCGCACAAGCTGGTGCAGGATGGCTGGTACAAGGCTGGCCACTACCACATGGATTCGGGCGAAGGCCTGGACTTCTACCACGTTGGCAAGACCCGCGGTTGCGGCGGCCTTGGTATTTACGACGGCAAGGAGCTGCGCACCTCCAGCAACTACGCCACCTGGAAGATCCTGGCCGACGGCCCGATCCGCACCGTGTTTGAGCTGAAGTTCGACGCCTGGGATGCAGGCGGCCGCCAGGTCGCCGAAACCCGCCGCATCAGCCTTGATGCTGGCAGTAATTTCAGCCGCGTTGAGAGTACCTTCAGCAGCCCGTCCGCAGCACCGCTGACCGTTGGTGTCGGCATCGTCCAGCGCCAGGGCCAGGGCCGCTACCAGCAGGGGCAGGGCACCATGAGCTATTGGGAGCCTGCGATGGGCGATAACGGCGGCAACGGCAGCAATGCTTGCGCCGTAATCGTGCCAGGCGCCACCGACTACCTGAACGTGCCAATGGCGGCGCCGAAAGCACAGGAAGCCGGCCACTACCTGGCCCTGGCGCCAGCCAAGCCGAAGCAAACCTTCGTGTACTACCTGGGCGCCGGCTGGAGCAAGAGCGGCGACTTCGCCGATCCAGCGGCATGGGAAACGAAAGTCGCCAGCACTGCGGCGCGCGTGGCGTCGCCGGTTAAAGTCAGCGTGTCGCGTTAAGACAGGGTGGCCAGCATGCGCAAGAACCACTTGATCGTGCTGGCCCTGCTGGCCAGCGTTTTCCCAACTTTGGCGCAGGCCGGCGACCAGTACGACGCCATGCTGGCGCGCTGGCAAGCCAAACTGACCGGTCCCGCGACCTTGGATCGCAGCGCGCCCGATGTGCAGGCTCAGCTGCGCGCACAGGCAGACGTTGCGCAAAAGGCCCTTGCGGGAATGCGCCGCGAGGCCGGCGCCAAGGCGCTGTGGGACGACCTGGCCGACTTCAATAACCCGAACGGCACCCTCGCCTCCGCAGCGGTTGTGGGCAATGCTGCGCGCCTGATGGCGATGGCGCAAGCTTACGGCACTCCAGGCGGCCCCATGTTTCATGACGCTGCGCTGGGCCAGGGCATTGCGTTCGGCCTCGATTGGCTGGTGCGAGAGCATTACCACCACGGCTTGAAACAGTACGGCAACTGGTGGTCGTGGCAGATCGGTACGCCCCAGCATGTGCTGAACGTACTTAGCCTGGCCGCCGACGCAATCCCGGCCGAACTGCGCCAGCGCACTTTGGCGGCCGTCGACTGGTTCGTGCCCGACGCACGCTACAAGACTCGTCCTGACGGCACGCTTGACCGCAACAACCAGGAAGTCGCCGCCAACCTGCTGGACAAGGCGCAAGTGACGATCCTGAGCGCCATGCTGGCTAAGGACGGCGCACGCATTGCATCCGGCCGCGATGCGATTGGCCCGTCGTTGACCTATGTGACCATTGGCGACGGCTTTTACCGCGACGGATCCTTCATCCAGCATAACTACACGCCTTATGCGGGCAATTACGGCGCGGTTGCGCTGCAAGTGTATGGGCGCCTGCTTTACCTGCTGAACGGCTCTGAATGGCCCATCACTGATCCCAACGTCAAAAACGTCTTCCGTTGGGCGCGCATCAGCTTTGCCGACTTGCTGGTGGATGGCGCCATGCCCGACGCCATGCGCGGCCGCAAAATCTCCAAGCCTGACCAGACTGACCATCGCGTTGGCCGTGGCGTAGTGGCTGCACTGGCCGCCATCGCCGACATGGCGCCGCCGTCCGACAAAGCTGTATTGCAGGCTGCCGTCAAGGGCGCCATGCAGCGCGACCGCACATTTGGCAGTGCTTACCTCGCCGCCCCGGGTGGCGCAGGTACGTCCGGCATTGCCTTGTTCGAGCTTGGGCTGTTGAAGTCCATCGCCGCCGATCCTGCTATCGCGGCCGCTCCCGAGCCACGGGGAGCCAGCCTGTATCCATCGATGGACCGGGCCATCCTGCGCGGCAACGGCTTTGCCGGCGTGTTGAGCCTGACTTCGCCGCGCACCTCGTCGTTCGAGACCGGTAACGGCGATAACACCCAGGGCTGGTGGACCGGCATGGGCATGCTGGCCCTGTACGACGCCCACCAGGACCAATTCGACAAGGACTACTGGGCCACGGTAGACATCCGCCGCCTGCCCGGCACCACTACCGACGGCAGCGGGAGCGGCGCTGCTGTCGCGTGGAAGCAGCACGCCAATCCCGAGGCCTGGGTCGGCGGCACAAGACTGGGCGGCTATGCCGCCATCGGCATGGCCTTCAGCATGCGCGACGTGACAGGTTCCAGCCTGAGCGGCCGCAAGTCCTGGTTCCAACTGGGCGACCGCATCCTGGCATTGGGGTCGGGTATTGGCGGCGGTGAACGCCAGGCAGAAACCATCGTGGAAAACCGTCGCCTGGCCGATCCGGCCGGCGCACGGTTTGTGGTTGACGGCAAGGTGCTGGCGAACGGCAAAGCGGAGCATGCACGCTGGGCGCACCTGCAGGACGATAAAGCCGGCAGCCATATAGGCTACGTCTTTCCGCTTGGTGCGCCGTTGCTGGCCGAGCGCAGCGAAAGGCGCGGCAGCTATCGCATGATCGACGACAATGGCTCGCCCCAGCTTGTCAGCAACAGCTTCCAGATGCTCTCCATCCCGCAATCAGGGCCCGACTTTGCCTACCTGCTGTTACCGAATGCGAGCGAGGAGCACACTCGCGCCGCAGCCAAGAGCCCGGGGGTGCGCATTGAATCGAATAACGATGAATCGGCTGCCGTCTCGGTTGCCGGACAAGGCATCTACGCTGTGAATTTGTGGCGCGCAGGCAGCGCGCCGCGCGATGGCAAAGCTTTTGTCTGGTCCTCCGGCGCGGCAGCTATGGTGATGGCGATCGATGGCAAACGCCTGCAATTGTCTGTCGCCGATCCGACCCAGCTTGCGGCAACGCTGGAAGTGGCGATCAGGCAGCCGGCCGGGGATGTGGTGAAGCTGGGGCAGGGTGTGACGGTCCTGGAAAAGGCGCCGGTGCTGCGCTTGCGCATCGAAACCGCTGCAGCGGCGGGAGCCAGCTTCAACGCTGATTTCCTGCTTGCGCCCGAACAGGAGAAGAAATGAAACTGCGTTTTCCCGTAATCGCATTGCTGTTCGCCCTGAGTGCGTGCGGCGGAGGTGGTGGCAGCGAAGGCGGGACTCCACCAGTCCCGCAGCTGGATGCAAAAGCCAGTACACTGGCCATCGTCAGCAAGGTGAACGATTATTGGCAGAGGGGACACCCTCCGCAAGCCACAGCCTTCTGGCATGAAGCGGTATACCACACCGGCAATATGGAAGCCTTGCGGGTTACCGGCAACCAGGCATACCAGCAGTATTCGCTGGACTGGGCCACGGCCAACAACTGGCAGGGCGCCACCTCCACCGACAAGACGCGCTGGAAATACACCTCCGGGACGTCGCAGGACTACGTGCTGTTCGGCGACTGGCAAATCTGCTTCCAGACATACGCTGACTTGTACATGCTGCAAAAGGATCCGCAGCGCATCGCCCGCGCGCGTGAGGTGTTGGAATACGAGATGAGTACATCGCGCAGCGATTACTGGTGGTGGGTCGATGGGCTGTACATGGTGATGCCGGTCATGTCCCGGCTCTACAACATTACCGGCGACAGGCGCTACCTGGACAAGCTGCATGAATACTTCGAGTACACCAACAGCATCCTGTGGGATGCCGAAGACAAGCTGTATTACCGCGACCTGAAGTATGTGTACCCGGCTTACAAAAGCGTGAACGGTAAGAAGGAATTCTGGGCGCGCGGGAACGGTTGGGCTTTTGCGGCGCTGGCGCGCACGCTGAACGACCTGCCGCAGGATGCTCCATGGCGCGAAAGCTATATCGAAAAATTCCGTGACATGGCAGCTGCGCTGAAAAAGGTGCAGCAGGACGAGGGATACTGGAGCCGCAGCCTGCTCGATGCGCCGGAAGCGCCTGGCCGCGAGAGCAGCGGCACCGCGCTCATGACATATGGCTTCCTGTGGGGCGTCAATCACGGTGTCCTCGATCGCGCCGCCTACGCTCCTGTCGCACAAAAGGGCTGGCAATTCCTTTCGCAGATTGCGTTACAGGCCGACGGCAAAGTGGGCTATGTGCAGCCGGTCGGTGAAGTAGCCGTGCCAGGGCAGGTGGTGGATCAGAATTCCACCGCCAATTTCGGCGCCGGTGCCTACCTGCTGGCCGCTGCCGAAATGGTGCGCTTCCTCGACTCGCGCTAGGCGCTGCCCCCGGTCCGGCCGGGGGATCCGGTCGTCGCGCGGTTCAGCTCTGTTTTACCTTGGGCATGAAGGGCCTGTTGCCGCCGGGGCCGGCGCTGTCGAATGGCGCCGGGCGCCATGGATCGCAGGTCTTTTCCAGCCACGGCTGCAATTCCTTTTCGACCAGGTGCGCGATCAGGGATTCGTTGGAATCCGCAATATTGGACAGCTGCCACGGATCGCGCAAATTGTCATGCAAGGTGTAGCGCAAGGCTTGCTTGTCGCGTCGCTCGATCATCAAGGTGTGCTGCTCGGTGCGTACCCCGCGCTTGCCGAATGACTGGCCACCGTAAGGCACCTGGAGGTAAAGCTGCGAGCTGGCGGTATTGCCTTTGCCCGTCCTGACACGCTGCGACAGGTTGCTGCCTTCAACGGTGGCCGGGATGTGCTGGTCCAGGCCCAGAAGTCCAAGCATGGTAGGGAACAGGTCGGCCAGCGACATCAGTGCATCATCGCTGTGCACTGCGATCGCTCCGGGAAGGCGGAACATCATGGGAATGCGCATCGCTTCATCGTAATGAACATTCTTGGTGACTTCGCCATGCGCGCCGAGGCAACAGCCGTGGTCGGAGAAGAAAACCACCAGGGTGTTGTCGCGCTGGCCGCTTTCGTCCAGTGCATCGAGGATGCGGCCGAATTGCTGGTCGACGCCGCTGACCGATGCGAAGTAGGACTTGGCGTGCGTAGGTCCCAGGTCGTCGGGATATTTCTTGTCCCAGTCGACGTTCTTGCGTTGGTTAAGCTCTTTGCTGGACACGCCGGCGTAAAGGTCCAGGTAGCGCTGCGGCACCTGGTCGTAAGGTGTGTGCGGCGGGTTCATTGAAACTACCAGCGCGAACGGCTTGCTGTTGTCGCGCAGTTTGCCGCCTTCGTTCTTCAGGTAGCGGATCGCCATGTCGGCCTCGTGCTCAGGGCCCCACTGGTCGATGTGCAGCGGCTTGTCGCGCGGGCTCTCGTTGCTCCAGTACATAGGCGTCAGATGGCGGTCGAAGGTACCGTAGGAGTACCAGTAATCGAAGCCATGGCGCCGCTCGGGAGGCGTCCATTCGTTCCACTTCACGCCGTGCACGGGATTGTTGTAGCTCTCCACGTAAGGCGCATGTGGCGCGTCAAGGTGCCATTTACCGATATAGCCGGTCGCATAGCCTTGTGCCTTAAGGATGTCGGACCAGCAGATCGCGTATTTGGACAGGTCTATGCCGACCAGGGCGCCGTAGTCGTGGCAGTTGCCGGTCATGCCGCTGCGGATCGGATACTGGCCTGTCATCAGCATGCCGCGCGAGGGTGTGCACAAGGGATAGTTCGCTACCGCCTGCCGCATCACGGCGGATTCTTTCGCGAATTTGTCGATGCGCGGTGTTAGCACTGGATCGTCCTTCATGAAGCCCTGCGCCTGGGCGCGCATTTCGTCGGGGAATACAAGCAGAAGGTTCAGCGGCTTTGCCGGTCCGGCTGAAGCGGCGCCTGCGGACGGCGCGGCGGCGGCGACCGCACCGCCTGCGGCCAGTTTGAGGAAGGAACGGCGATCGGTGCTCATGGGCGCTGGCTCCTTGGGATTACTCGTACATTGGTCCCTGGATGACGAACGGGCCACCCTGGTATTTGCTTGGCTCGTCGTCTTCGGAAGGGTAGCCAGCGAACGGGAACAGGTGCCCGTATTCGCTCGAGCTGTGTATCGGGCGGTAGCCCAGGTGGCCGGCTTTGCGATTGTCCCACCAGTTCACGTCGTTGTCCGACATGCCGTACACGATGGTGTGGCCGACGCGCGGGGTCACCAGGGAGCAGCGCAGCAGTTCAACCAGGTCGTCCGGGTGCAGATAGGTACGCATGATGCGGTGGGTCTTGGGTACTTCCATCACGGAGCCGATGCGGATGCAAACGGTCTCAATACCGAAACGGTCCCAGTAATAGCGCGCCATCTGTTCACCGAAGACTTTGGAAAGGCCGTAGTAGCCGTCCGGGCGGGTAGGGCTGTCCGCGTCGAGGTGCTCCGTCGTCGGGTGAAAACCGATGGCGTGGTTGGAGCTGGCGAATACGATGCGTTTGACGCCGTTCTTGTGCGCGGCTTCGTACAGGTTTTTCAGGCCGATGATATTGGCTTGCAGGATCGGGTCCCAGCGGTCCTCCACCGAAATGCCGCCGAAGTGTAGTACGGCGTCCACACCTTCCAGCAAATTGATCATGCCGTCGCGGTCGGCTAGGTCGCAGTGGACGACTTCTTCGCCGGGGCGCGCTTCGCCCAGGTTGGCGCGGTCCGACAGGCGCACCACGTCAGCCCATACGCCAATGCGCTCGCGCAGTTGTTTGCCAAGTCCGCCGGCAGCGCCAGTCAGCAGGATGCGGCGAAATGGTTTTTTGGTCGGTTCCATCTTTTTCTCCAGAAATTGCACTAGCGTGCCGTTACGAACTATGATAACGTTAACCTACGTTTTGCACCAGACCCTTTCGAGGCATTATGAAAATTACCAAACTCACCACCTACCGCGTGGCTCCGCGCTGGATGTTCCTGAAGGTCGAAACCGATGAAGGCATTACCGGCTGGGGCGAGCCGGTCATCGAAGGCCGTGCGCGCAGCGTGGAAGCGGCCGTCCACGAACTATCCTACCTGCTGGTGGGGCAGGACCCGCGCCGCATCAACGACTTGTGGCAAGCCATGTACCGCGGCGGTTTCTATCGCGGCGGCGCGATCCTGATGAGCGCCATCGCCGGCATCGACCAGGCGCTGTGGGACATCAAGGGCAAGGCGCTGGGCCAGCCGGTGTATGAACTGCTGGGCGGGAAAGTGCGCGACCGCATGAAGATGTACAGCTGGGTGGGCGGCGACCGTCCGGGCGAGATCGTGGCCGGCATGCGCAAGCTGCGCGAAATCGGTATCAACACCTTCAAAATGAACGGCACCGAAGAGTTGGGATTCATTGATAGCGCTATCATGGTGGATGCGGCCGTGGCGCGCATCGCTGAAATCCGCGAGGCCTTCGGTAAAGACGTGGAGTTCGGCATTGACTTCCATGGTCGCGTCGCGCTGCCGATGGCCAAGCCGTTGATCCGCGAGCTGGAACAATACCGCCCGCTGTTCATTGAAGAACCGGTGCTGGCGGAGCAGTGGGAATCCTACCGCCGCCTGGCCGATTCGACCTCGATCCCGCTAGCAGCCGGTGAGCGCATGTATTCGCGCTTCGAATTCAAGCATGTGCTGGCAGCAGGCGGCCTGGCCATCCTGCAGCCTGACCTGTCGCACGCCGGCGGCATCACCGAATGCGTGAAGATCGCGGCCATGGCCGAAGCCTACGACGTTGGCCTGGCGCCGCATTGCCCGCTTGGCCCGGTGGCGCTGGCGTCCTGCCTGCATGTGGACTTCGTGTCGTACAACGCCGTGCTGCAGGAGCAGAGCATGGGCATCCACTACAACCAGGGCGCCGAGCTGCTGGACTATGTGCGCAATCCGGAAGACTTCCAGATCGTGGACGGCTACCTGCCGCCACCACGCCTGCCTGGCCTCGGCGTGGACGTGAACGAAGAAAAAGTCATCGCCGCCAGCAAGAACGCGCCGGATTGGCATAACCCGCTGTGGCGCCTGGCCGACGGCACCGTCGCTGAATGGTGATCGGGATGAGCGCACGATTTGTCGGCGTCGACTGGGGCACCAGCAATCGCCGCGCCTATGTCTACGGCGCCGACGGCGCTGTCCTGCGCCAGGCGGAAGACGGGCAAGGCATGCTGGCCTCGCGCGGGCGATTCGCCGCGTCGCTGGATGAAATGCTGCTGCAGTTGGAAGTCCCTGTCGAAATTCCTGTGCTGATGTCCGGCATGGTGGGCAGCGCCCATGGCTGGCAGGAAGCGCCATACCTCGACCCGCAAGTGCCGCTGCTGGACATGCCGGCCCACCTGGTGCAACTCGATGGCGCGCGCTTCATCATTCCCGGCTATCGCCAGCGCGAGGGCCTGGCCGACGTAATGCGCGGCGAAGAAACGCAGCTGCTTGGCATGGTGGTCAACGGCATGCGCGATGGCTGGGTAGTCCTCCCGGGCACCCATTGCAAATGGGTCTACCTGAAAAACGGCTGCATCCAGCGCTGGTCCACCTATATGACGGGCGAGGTGTTCGCCATGCTCTCGCGCGACGGCACGCTGGCGCCGCTGCTGGAAGGCGGCGCCGATGTGGCGGAAGCATTCGAAGCCGGCCTGGCGCTGGCACGACGTGGCCTGCCGCTGACCAACACGCTGTTCTCGGTGCGTGCCGGCGTTGTCGGCGGCACGCTGCCTGCTGCACACGCACGCTCCCTCGTCAGCGGCCTGCTGATCGGCAGCGAGTTCGTGGCAATGGCGGCCAGCCGCCATGCGGACGACGAGATCACGCTGATCGCATCTCTTTCGTTGTGCGTCCCTTACCAACGGGCTGCACGTTCTTTCGGCATTACCGCAAAGGTCGCCGATTCGCATGCGCTGTACGGCAGCGCCATGCGCCACTTGTACCAAGAAGGGAAGAATCATGTTGCCTGACCTGCCACTCGTTGCCATCCTGCGCGGCCTGGCGCCGCAAGACGCCGAGGGCGTCGGCCTCGCTTTGCTGGAAGCGGGCTTCCGCATGCTGGAAGTGCCGCTCAACCGCCCCTGCGCGCTCGACTCCATCCGCATCCTGGCAAATCTCGCGCCGCGCGACGCGCTGATCGGCGGCGGCACCATGCTGACCTTTGGCGACGTCGCCTCGGTCGCTGCGGCAGGAGGAAAGCTGTTCGTCTCGCCGAATACCGACCCGCAGGTGATCCGCGCCGCGCGTTCGGAAGGCATGTGGTGCGCCCCGGGTTTTGCCACCATGACGGAAGCCTTTGTGGCGCTGGACGCTGGCGCGCAGTCGCTTAAGCTGTTCCCTGCCGAATCGCCGGGCGTGCTGAAGTCCATGCGCGCCGTGCTGCCGTCCGGCCTGCACGTGTGGCCCGTGGGCGGTATTGACCACGACAATATGGCGCCTTGGCTGGCCGCCGGCGCTACCGGCTTTGGCATCGGCTCTTCGTTGTACAAGCCGGGCATGTCGCTTGTCGAATTGAGCAACAAGGCCAACGCCATGGTCAAGGGCTGGAAGCTGGCGCAAGGGGCGGCAAAATGAAGACGCTGCGCGCCATCGTCGCCTACGAGGCCGGCGCATTGCTGGGCGAAGGTCCGGTATGGGATGCCGATCTTGGGTTGCTGCATTTTGTCGACATCAAGGGCAAGGCGGTGCATGCCTTCCACCCATCCAGCGGCGCCGTGCGCCACTACAGTTTCGATGATTACATCTGCTGGCTGGTGCCTCATCGCGACGGCGGCTACCTGGCTGGCACAAGGCGCGGTATCGCACGCGCTTGGTTTGGCCAGTCGCCCAGCGCGCAGGAGCTGGATATCCCTATCGAGCTGCCGCCGGGCGTGCGCCTGAACGACGCCAAGGCGCACCCGGATGGCAGCGTGTGGTTCGGTACCATGCATGACACCGAGCCACAGCGCGCGGACGGCGAACTGTTCCGCCTCGGCCCCGACTTGAGCCTGAGCGTGCAAGACCAGGGAATCCATATCTGCAACGGCCCGGCTTTCAGCCCCGACGGCCGCCTGATGCTGCACAACGACAGCCTGCGCGGACAGACCTACTGCTACGACGTGCGCGATGGCAAAGCAGGCGAGGGTTTGTTATGGCGCAGCTTCAGCGAAGATGAAGGCGCGCCGGACGGCATGTGCTTCGACAGCGAAGGCGGCTTGTGGGTCGCTTGCTGGGGCTCGGGCCGCGTGCTTCGCCTGCTGCCCGACGGCAGCTGCGAGCAGGCGATCGAACTGCCGGTTTCGCAGCCTAGTTCGGTGGCATTCGGCGGATCTGACCTGCGCACCCTTTTCATCACCACCGCATCGGAAGGCCTGCAAGGGCGCGAACCGTTGGCGGGCGCGCTGTTTGCGGCGCGCGTTGAAATTCCCGGAATGCTGCCAGCAGCTTTCGGTTAAGGAAAAACTCTATGAAGAACCCGATTTATCCAGACCTCGCCGGGAAGGTGGCCTTCGTCTCCGGCGGAGCATCCGGCATTGGCGCTTCCATCGTGCGACGCTTGCACGCTCAAGGCTGCCGCGTGGCCTTTGTCGATATCGACGATACCGCAGCTCGCGCATTGTGCGAGGAGCTGGCGTCCATTCATGGCGTGGCGCCTTTCTACCAGCGCTGCGACCTGACCCAATTGGATCAGCTGCGCGAAGCGATTAGCGGCGTGCTGACACGCTGGGGCCTGATCGATGTCCTGGTCAATAACGCCGCATACGACGGCCGCCATAGCATCGCGTCCGTCACGCCGGAAGACTGGGATATGCGCATGTCGATCAACCTGCGCCACTATTTCTTCGCGATCCAGGCTGTGTTGCCGGGCATGGAGCAGCAGGGCGGCGGTTCGGTGATCAATTTCAGCTCCACCAGCTGGAAGATCAAGAACGGCAACTATCCGCTGTACGCCACCGCGAAGGCGGCCTGTCACGGCATGACCCGCGCCATGGCGCGCGATGTCGGCGCCATGGGCGTGCGCATCAACACCGTCACGCCGGGCTGGGTGATGACCGAAAAGCAGATCACCCAGCACCTCGACGCGGAAGGCGAACGCGATATCGCACGCAACCAATGCCTGCCGGGCAAGGTGATGCCGGACGACCTGGCCGAAATGGTGCTGTTCCTTGCCTCCGACGCCAGCAAGATGTGCACCGCACAGGAATTCGTCGTCGACGGCGGATGGACCTGATCAGCAGCTCCCCCATATTCATAACGAGAGACACGCATCATGAGTACCTTCAGCACCCTGGACAGCCTGGTCTTCCTATTTTATTTCATCGTCGTCAGCGGATACGGCCTGTACGTTTACCGCCGGAAGCGCGCGCGGCAGGCAAGCGCCTCCCACGATTACTTCCTGGCAGAAGGCTCGCTGACCTGGTGGGCGATCGGTGCTTCGATCATCGCCTCCAATATCTCGGCCGAGCAGTTCATCGGCATGAGCGGCGCGGGTTTCAGCATGGGCCTCGCAATCGCCAGCTATGAGTGGATCGGCGCCGCCTCGCTGCTGATCGTGGGCGCCTTTTTCATGCCTGTCTATTTGAAGAACCGCATCTACACCATGCCGCAATTCCTGCACACGCGCTATAACAGCACGGTAGCCATGGTGATGGCGGTGTTCTGGCTGATGCTGTACGTGGTGGTGAACCTGACCTCCATCCTTTACCTCGGTGCGCTGGCGATCAGCAGCATGGGAGGCCTCCCGCTTCTGCCTTGCATGATTGCACTGGCGGTGTTCGCGGTCTTCATTACGCTGGGCGGCATGCGCGTGATCGGCTACACGGACGTGATCCAGGTCGTGTGCCTGGTGCTGGGCGGCCTGGTGACAACCTGGCTGGCGCTGGACCTGGTGGCTGCACTCGATGGCGGCAGTGGCGTGATGCACGGGCTAAAGGTGCTGGGCGCGAAGGCGCCTGACCACTTCGACATGATCTTCAAGCGCGACAATCCATTCTTCATGGATTTGCCAGGCCTGTCGATTCTGCTGGGCGGCATGTGGATCGTGAACCTGAATTACTGGGGCTGCAACCAGTACATCACCCAGCGCGCCCTGGGCGCCGATTTGCCGACCGCGCGTGCCGGTTTGCTGTGCGCCGCAGCCCTCAAGCTGCTGATGCCGTTGATTGTGGTGCTGCCTGGTATCGCTGCCTATGTGCTGCACCAGCATGACGGTGCCTTTGCCACGTCGATGCTGCAGGGTGGTGAAATCAATCCTGACCGCGCCTATCCGACTTTGCTAAACCTGCTGCCAAGCGGCCTGAAAGGCGTCGCGTTTGCTGCGCTGACGGCGGCGGTGGTCGCTTCGCTGGCCGGCAAGGCAAACAGCATTGCCACCATTTTCACGCTGGACGTCTTCCAGAAAGCCTCCAAACGCGAGATCAGCGAAACCCGCCTGGTGTGGATCGGCCGCGTGACCGTGGTGGTGGCCATGGTGCTGGCGGTGCTGATCGCACCGACGCTGGGCATCGACAAGAAGGGCGGTTTCCAGTACATCCAGGAATACACCGGCTTCGTCTCACCGGGCGTGTTCGCGATGTTCGTCTTCGGCTTGTTCTGGAAACGCACCACGTCGGCGGCGGCCATGTTCGCGGCGGTCGGCGGTTTCATTGGCTCGCTGTTGCTCAAATTCCTGCCTGGCTGGTGCGACTTGTCGAGCCTTGCAGGCATGGGCCTCGCCAAGGCCAATGCGGCCGGCGTGTACGAGATCCCGTTCATCGACCGCATGGGCATTGTCTTTGCTTTCTGCGCCATGGTCATGGTGGCAATCAGCCTGGCCGCGCCGCACAAACCGGGGCAGGGCGAGCTGGAAGTCGAGGCATCCATGTTCCGCATGGACCGCCGCTTCCTGGTTGGCTCCCTGCTGGTGATTGGCGTGCTGGTGTCCCTGTACGCGGCATGGTGGTAAGAGTTGTTAACGGTTTCTGTGGAAAACTCTGTTAACAAGCGGCGGGCGGCTTACTTAAGTAGCTGATTTGACGGCATAAAATTTGGCTGCGCAAATTTGTGGCAATCGGGCATAATTGCTAAAAATTTAAGGAGCCCGCTTATGCCACGCACTTTGCTGTTTCTGTTAGCGCTTTGCTGCGCAGCCGCCGGCGCCGCCGAAGTCAAGGTCGGCGCGCCGCTTCCTCGCATGTCCATGGTCAAGGAGGGCGCCCACCACTGGCTGCGCTACGTGCGCAACGGTGAAGTGAATACGCCGATCGATATCTGGACGCGCGAAGTGCGCTTCACGCCGGAGGGCATGCAGATCCGCCAGCGCTGGGACGGCGCCAACACCTTGGTTTTGCTCGACTCCTGGTTCGACAAGGACACCTTCAAGCCGCGCACCCACCATCGGGTTCGCGAGAAGGATGGCAAGCGCACCGAGGAGAATTTTGACTTCAGCGCCTACGAGCCGACCTTTAACTTCGAGACCGACATCGAATTCCTGCAGGCCTTGCCGCTGGCAGCGGGCTACGAAGCCAGCATCAAGTTCTACCACCCGGGAGGCCCGGCGCCGGCAAGCTACACGTGGAAAGTGGTTGGCAGCGAAACCATCCAGGGCCCGCAAGGCCCCGTGGATTGCTGGCTGCTGACCACCGACTACAACCGCCCCGGCACCGTCGCCAAATTCTGGATGGCCAAGGCCACGCAACTGCTGGTGCGCCAGGAAGCTGCAGGCCCGGACGGCAAAGTGATGGTCAAATCGCTGCTGGATTGATTCGAGCCTGCACGCTTTGGCGAAGGCTGGAGCTGCTTTACTGAGCCCGGTGCTAAGCCATCTTTAAGGAAGGCGCGCTTGTCTCGAAGTTTGAATAGGGCTATTATCGCCGCATGAAATTCCGCCGGACTTCCAGGATCGTGGCCGCAATGGTGGCGCTATTCAGCATGCTGTTCATGCAGCTTGCCGTGGCGTCCTACGCCTGCCCATCGGCTGGAAAACCGGTAGCCAACGGCTCCCCTTGCGCTGGTATGGACCCGACCCAGCCCAGCCTGTGTAAGGCGAAAGCAGCCAACCTGGCGGCCAAGCAGGCGCTGGACAAACCCGATTTGCCGCCGATCCTGCCATTCGTGGCCGCCGACCTGGCGGGCACCATCGTTGTCGATGCCTGGGCGCCGGAATCAACCCGTCCGGCCACCGAACCGCCTGGCTTGGCGCGAAGTCTGTCTCCGCCGCACTCCATAGAGCATTGTTGTTTCCTGAATTGACCTTCCAGTTTGCCTGATGCCGTATCGCGTCCGCCTGCGTGGCGCACGCCTGGTTTTCCATGCATCCTGGAGGTTTCATGTTTTCCCCTTACATCTGGCGCCGCCTCGCAACCGGCTGCGCCCTCGCTTGCGTTGCCGCCGCAAGCGCTGCCGCGCCCTCGCTGACGCTGGCGCAAGCGCAGCAGCGCGCTCTTGATCATTCGAAGCAGCTGGCGGCGCAAGGCTTTGCGGCCGATGCTGCACGTGATATGGCCGTGGCAGCGGGCCAATTGCCCGATCCGGTACTGAAGGCTGGTGTCGACAACCTGCCGGTGAGCGGGGTTGACCGTTACCGGATAGGCGCCGATTCCATGACCATGCGCCGCATCGGCGTCGCACAGGAATTGACCAGCAGCGAAAAGCGCCGCTGGCGCACTGCGCGCTACGAGAGCGAGGCGGGCCGCAGCCTCGCCGCGAGCGAAGCGTTGACCGCCGCTATCCAGCGCGATACGGCCATCGCCTGGCTCGACCGCTATCACCTGGAACGCATGGATGCGGAACTGGCGCGCCAGATCGCCTTGTCGCGCGACGAAATTGCCGCGGCGGAGGCGGCGTATCGCGGTGGCCGGGGCAGCCAGGCCGGCCTGCTCGATGCGCGGGCTGCCCTGCTTGCGCTGGAGGACCGCGCTACTGAATTTCGCCTGCAGGCGCGCAACGCGGCCATCATGCTGGCCCGCTGGACTGGCGAAGCGCAAGACGCGGTGCTGGCTGGCGAAGCCGACACCAGCAAAGTCGCCATCGACCCCGCAGCGCTGGAGACGACGCTGGAACACCACCCGAAAGTGGCAATGCTGACGCGACAGGCCGAAATGGCGCAGGCGGAAGCGGGGCTGGCGCGCGCCAACCGCACGCCCGACTGGAGCGTGGAAGTGGCCTTTCAACAGCGCGGGCCCGGATATCCGAACATGGTTTCAATTGGCGTGTCCGTGCCGCTGCAATGGGACCGCGCGAAGCGCCAGGACCGCGAGTTTTCCGCCCGCCTCGCCGCTGTCAGCCAGGCGCAGGCCGAACGCGATGAAACGCTGCGCGAACATGTGGCGGAAGTACGTAGCCAGTTCGCCGACTGGCAGGCGGGCCGCGAGCGGATTGCGCGATTCGAGAAGGACATACTGCCGCTGGCCAGCGACCGCACCGAGGCGGTGCTGGCGGCCTACCGTGGCGGCAAGGCCAGCCTGGCCGAAGTGCTGGCGGCGCGCCGCGCCGAGAGCGAGCAGCGGCTGCTGCTGCTGCAAATCCAGCGCGGCAATTCACGCGCCTGGGCGCAACTGACTTATATCCAGCCGCTGAAGGGTCAGCACCAATGAAGAAGAATGCAATGATCGCCGCCCTCCTGGCGGCCGGCGCGCTTGGCGCCATTGGCGTATTTGGCGGCTACCAGCTTGGCAAGCGCGATGCCGCTTCCGTTCAGGCGTCCGCTGCGGAGGGGCGCAAGCCTCTGTACTGGCACGATCCGATGGTGCCGGGGCAGAAGTTCGACAAGCCGGGCAAGTCGCCGTACATGGATATGCAGCTGGTCCCCGTGTACGCCGGTGAAGGCGAAGACGCTGGCACCGTCGCCATCAGCCCCCGCTTGGAGCAGAACCTTGGCGTGCGCACCGCGCCGGTGAGCAGCGGTGCGCTGCCGCTGGCGGTATCGGCGGTAGGCAGCGTTGCTTTCGATGAGCGCGCCGTGGCCGAGGTGCAGGCGCGTGCCAATGGTTTCGTGGAGCGCGTGCTGGTGCGTTCGCCGCTGGAACCGGTACGGCGAGGCCAGCCGCTGGTGGAAGTGACCATGCCCGACTGGGTGGCGGCGCAGGAAGAATTTCTCGCCGTTCGCCGCATGCAGGCTGGTGCTTCGCCTGCGCTGCTGGATGCGGCGCGGCAGCGCATGCGCCTGGCCGGCATGAGCGAGCAGCAGGTACGATTACTGGAATCGGGGGGGCGCGTGCAGGCACGCCAGATGCTGCTTGCGCCGCGCAGCGGCGTAGTGACCGAACTGGCTGCGCGCGAGGGGATGAGTGTGGCCACCGGGACGCCGCTGTATCGCATCAATGGCCTCGATACCGTGTGGGTCAACGCCGAATTGCCGGAAACCGTTCTGGCGCAAGTTTCTGTCGGTACGGAGGTCACTGCGCGAGCGGCAGCCTTGCAAGATACCGACTTGCGCGGCAAGGTCGCTGCGATACTGCCGCAGGTCGATTCCACCACGCGTACCATCCGCGCGCGTATCGCTTTGGATAATCCGGCTGCGCGCCTTGCGCCGGGGATGTTCGTCACGCTATCGTTCGCGCCGCGCCAGGCGCATCCCGCGCTGCTCGTGCCCTCGGATGCGGTGATCCGCACCGGCACGCGTAACGTGGTGATGCTGGAACAGGGCGCGGGCAAGTTTGCGCCAGTCCAGGTGGAATTGGGAGCCGAGGCCGGCGGGCAAGTGGAGGTTCGCTCCGGGCTGCGGGAGGGCCAGAAAGTAGCGGTCTCCGGCCAGTTCCTGCTCGACTCCGAGGCTAGCCTGAAAGGCAGCGAGCAAAGGATGGGTGGCGCCGCGCCTGCCACCCATCGCGGCGAGGCCACCGTGGAAGCGGTCGGGCAGGACGAGATCACGCTGTCCCATGGCCCGATTGCGACCATGAAATGGCCGGCCATGACGATGGGCTTCAAACTGCCGCGCGGCGCCTTGCCTATACGCGTGGCGCCGGGCGACCGCGTGAGCTTTGAATTTACGCAGCTGGCGGACGGCAGCTTCCAGATAACTGCCATGTCGCCCCACCAGCACGGGGACCGCAAATGATCGCGAAGCTGATTCTATGGTCGATCCGCAACCGCTTCCTGGTCTTGCTGGCTTCTGCCATGCTGGCCGGCTGGGGCGCGTGGGCTTTGCAGCGTACGCCATTGGACGCGATCCCGGACCTGTCGGATGTGCAGGTGATCATCCGCACCGCCTTCCCCGGCCAGGCCCCGCAGATCGTGGAGAATCAGGTTACCTATCCGCTGACGACCCAGATGCTGTCGGTGCCTGGCGCGCGTACGGTGCGCGGCTACTCCTTTTTCGGCGACTCCTTCGTCTACGTGCTCTTTGAAGACGGGACCGACCCATACTGGGCGCGCTCCCGCGTGCTGGAATACCTGAACCAGGTGCAGTCACGCCTGCCGCCGCAAGCCCGCGCCTCGCTTGGCCCAGACGCAACCGGCGTTGGCTGGGTCTTCGAATATGCACTGGTGGACCGCAGCGGCAAGCATGACCTGGCGCAGTTGCGCGCCTTGCAGGACTGGTTCCTGAAGTACGAACTGAAGGCCGTGCCGAACGTGGCGGAAGTGGCCAGCCTTGGCGGCATGGTGAAGCAATACCAGATAGTGCTTGATCCCGCGCGGCTGCGCGCTTACAACATCACGCACAGCAAGGCGATCGATGCTGTCCGCCGCGCAAACCAGGAGGTCGGGGGCTCCGTGCTGGAAATGGCGGAAGCGGAATATATGGTGCGCGCTTCGGGCTACCTGCGCTCGCTGGACGACTTCCGCCAGATCCCGCTGACGGCAAGCGCCGGCGGAGTTGCGGTGCGCCTGGGCGATGTGGCGACCATCCAGCTTGGGCCGGAAATGCGGCGCGGGATCGCCGAACTGAATGGCGAAGGCGAGGTTGCAGGCGGCGTGATCGTCATGCGCTCCGGGAAGAATGCACTGCAAACCATCGATGCGGTCAAAGCGAAAATGGCGGACCTGAAGGCCAGCTTACCGCCGGGCGTGGAGATTGTGCCGGTGTATGACCGTTCCAACCTGATCCGCCGCGCAGTTGCGAACCTTGAAAGCAAGCTGCTTGAAGAATTTGTCGTGGTGGCGCTGGTATGTGCGCTATTCCTCTTCCATCTGCGTTCCGCACTGGTGGCGATTGTGTCGCTGCCGCTCGGCGTACTTGCGGCCTACCTTGTCATGCACTACCAGGGCGTCAACGCCAACATCATGTCATTGGGCGGCATTGCAATTGCCATCGGCGCCATGGTCGATGCGGCTGTGGTGATGATCGAAAACGCGCACAAGCATATCGAGGCATGGCGGCGAGCCAACCCGGGCCGCTCCCTGGACGGTGAAGAGCATTGGCAAGTCATCGGCGCAGCAGCGGCCGAAGTGGGTCCGGCGCTGTTCTTCTCTCTGCTGGTGATCGTGCTCTCCTTCATCCCCGTGTTCACGCTGGAGGCGCAGGAAGGCCGCTTGTTCGCACCCCTGGCCTTTACCAAAACTTACGCCATGGCTGCGGCGGCCGCACTGGCAGTCACTCTGATCCCGGTCCTCATGGGCTACCTGATTCGCGGCCGCATCCCGGACGAACACGCCAATCCGCTAAACCGCTGGCTGATCGCCGCCTACCGGCCCTTACTCGAACGCGTGCTGCGCTGGCCGAAAACCACGCTGGCGGCGGCGATGGCCGTGGCGCTGCTGTCGTTCTTGCCGCTGGGGCGCATGGGAGGCGAATTCATGCCGCCACTGGATGAAGGCGACTTGCTCTACATGCCTTCCGCCTTGCCAGGCCTGGGCGCAGGCAAAGTGCAGCAACTGTTGCAGCAGACCGACCGCCTGATCAAGACCGTGCCGGAGGTGCAGAGCGTCTTCGGCAAGGCGGGCCGCGCGGAATCCGCCACAGACCCGGCGCCGCTGGAAATGTTCGAGACCACGATCCAGTTCAAGCCCCGCGATCAATGGCGGCCCGGCATGACGCCGGACAAGCTGGTGGCGGAACTGGACCGCGTGGTCAAGGTGCCGGGCCTGGCCAACGTCTGGGTGCCGCCGATCCGCAACCGGATCGACATGCTGGCGACCGGCATCAAGAGCCCAGTGGGGATCAAGGTCTCCGGCCCCGGCTTGCAGGAAATCGACCGGGTCGCCAGCGAAATCGAACGTGCGATACGGCCGGTGGCCGGCGTGTCGTCGGCTTTGGCGGAGCGCCTGAACGGCGGCCGCTACATTGACGTCGCCATCGACCGCGCGGCTGCGGGGCGCTACGGCCTGAATATTGACGAAGTGCAGGGCATTATCGCCAGCGCCGTGGGCGGCGACAATGTCGGTGAAACGGTGGAAGGCCTGCAGCGCTTCCCGATCAATGTTCGCTACCCGCGCGAGTTGCGCGATTCGCTGGAGGGTTTGCGGAACCTGCCTCTGCTGGCAGAACGCGGCGCCCAACTGCGCCTGGCCGACGTGGCGACGGTGGGCATCAGCGATGGCCCGCCGATGCTGCGCAGTGAAAACGCACGCCTGTCGGGCTGGGTCTATGTCGACATCCACGGGCGCGATTTGCGCTCGGCGGTGCAGGAGATGCAGCGCACTGTCGCCGCCAGCGTCAAATTGCCGCCGGGGTATTCGGTATCATGGTCGGGCCAATTCGAATACCTGGAGCGAGCAACGGCGCGCCTGAAGGTTGTGGTGCCGGCTACGCTGCTGATTATTTTCGTGCTGCTCTACCTGACCTTCCGCCGCGCCGACGAAGCGGCGCTGATCATGGCAACGCTGCCGTTTGCGCTGGCGGGCGGGGTGTGGCTGCTGTGGGCGCTGGGGCATAACCTGTCCGTGGCGACCGGCGTCGGCTTCATTGCGCTGGCCGGCGTAGCGGCCGAATTTGGTGTCATCATGCTGCTCTACCTGAAACACGCCTGGGAGGGCCGTATTGCGTCCGGGCGTTGCAGCGAAGCGGATTTGCTGGACGCGATCCGCGAAGGCGCCGTGCTTCGCGTGCGGCCGAAAGCGATGACGGTCACTGTGATCGTCGCGGGTCTGGTGCCGATCATGTTCGGTTCGGGCACCGGATCTGAAATCATGCAGCGCATCGCTGCGCCGATGGTTGGGGGGATGCTGTCCGCACCCTTGCTGTCGTTGTTTGTAGTACCGGCAGCGTTTATGCTGCTCAGGCGGCGAGAAATTCAAGGAGAAATCAAATGAAAGCACTCAGCATCACCCTGCGGGCCGGCATGTTGGCGGCAGTTTGCCTGGCGGGCGCGCCGGCATTGGCGCAACACGCCGACCATGCGCAGCACGGCGCCGCCGCCGCTACAGCAGACACCACCGACGGTGAAGTGAAGAAGGTCGATAAGGCTTCCGGCAAAATGACCATCAAGCACGGCGAGCTGAAAAACCTGGGCATGGGCGCCATGACAATGGTATTCCGCGCCAAGGACGCCGCCATGCTGGACAAGGTGAAGGCCGGCGACAAAATCCACTTCACCGTGGAGAGCGTGAACGGCGCGCTGACTGTGACCTCACTCGAGGTAGTGCAGTAAATCAGGTGCGGGCGAACTCGATGCGCTGTTTGCGCGGGTTCGGCCGCACGATGTGCTCCAGCGGCAGCACGGTCGATTGCTTGATTTTTTTCAGCGCGATATTCGACTTCACGTTGACCACGCCGGGCAGCAGCAGGATTTCCTTCATCATCAGGTCGGCAAACGAGGCCAGGTCGTGCGACACCACGCGCGCCACATAGTCTGCCTCGCCGGTCACCGAAAAGCATTCCATCACCTCCGGCACGTCGCGGATCGCCTGTTCGAAGGCGTCGCCGCGCTTCTCGCCGTGGCGGTCCAGCGTGATATGGACGAAGGCCATCACGTCCAGGCCCACCGTGGCCGGCTCCAGAACGGCCGCATAGTGGTCGATGATGCCCGCCTCGCGCAGGCGCTGCACACGCCGGCCCACTTGCGACACCGATAAATGCAGCACCTCCGCCAGGGCGGCGTTGGTGGCTTCCCCGTTGCGTTGGAGTTCATTCAGCAGCGATAAGTCGTGGCGGTCAACAGTGATCATCATGAATCCCTAAGTTTGTGCGTAAAACACGCATATTTAGCGCTTGGTGGCGTGCATTATGCGCAAAAAATCCAGTATCGGTGCGTAGTATATCCAATATCCAAACACCTTTCCGGAGACAGCAAATGACCGACTCACTGTGGGACAACCCGATGGGCACCGACGGCTTCGAATTCATCGAATACGCGGCGCCGGACCCGGTCGCAATGGGCAAGACTTTCGAGGCAATGGGCTTTACCGCCGTGGCGCGCCACCGTAGCAAGGATGTCACCCTGTACCGCCAGGGCGACGTCAATTTCCTGTTGAATGCCGAAAGGGATTCGTTCGCACAGCGCTTCGCCGAAATGCACGGTCCATCGATATGCGCAATCGGCTTCCGCGTAAAAGACGCGGCCTACGCCTACAAGCGCGCGCTGAAACTGGGCGCCTGGGGCTTCGAAAGCAAGGCCGGCCCGATGGAACTGAACCTGCCGGCAATCAAAGGCATCGGCGACTCGCTGATCTACCTGGTTGACCGTTGGCCAGGCAACGGCAATATCAGCATTTACGATGTGGACTTCGAACCGATTCCGGGCGTTGACCAGAACCCGAAAGGCCATGGCCTGACTTACATCGACCACCTGACCCACAATGTGCACCGTGGCCGCATGGGTGAGTGGGCTGAATTCTACGAGCGCCTGTTCAACTTCCGCGAAGTGCGCTACTTCGACATCGAAGGCCAGGTTACCGGCGTCAAGTCGAAAGCCATGACCAGCCCTTGCGGCAAGCTGCGCATCCCGATCAACGAAGAAGGCACCGACCGTCCCGGCCAGATCCAGGAATACCTGGACGCCTATCGCGGCGAAGGCATCCAGCACATCGCCATGGGTAGCGACAACCTGTTCGAGTCCGTCGACAGGCTGCGCGCCTCCGGCGTAAAGCTGCTCGATACCATCGACACCTACTACGAACTGGTCGACCGCCGTATTCCTGGCCACGGCGAGCAACTGCAAGCCCTGCGCGACCGCAAGATCCTGATCGACGGTAAGCCGGGCGACCTGCTGCTGCAGATCTTCTCGGAAAACCAGCTGGGCCCAGTGTTCTTCGAATTCATCCAGCGCAAGGGCAACCAGGGCTTTGGCGAAGGTAACTTCAAAGCCCTGTTCGAGTCGATTGAGCTGGACCAGATGCGCCGCGGCGTTTTGACTGTTTAATGCGCCATCAGTACTGGCAGCGTTGCCGTTGCCAGTACCGTGCGTGTGGCGCCGCCCATCATCAATTCGCGGAAACGGCTATGGCCGTAGCCGCCCATCACCAGCAGGTCGGCGTTAAAGTCGGCCGCCAGTGACAGCAGGGCCTTGCCGGGATCCGTCGGCTCGGGCCTGCGCAGCACTTCTACGTTCACGCCGTGGCGCGCCAGGTAAAGTGCGATGTCGGCGCCGGGCGATTCGCCCAGCAGGTCGCCATTTCCCAGCACGGCAAGGGTCACCTGTTCCGCACCGCGCAGCAGGGGCAGGGCTGCGGTGACTGCCTTCGCGGCCTCTGGGCTGCCGTTCCACGCCACCAGGACCCGCTTGCCGATCGTCGGAAAACGTCCGCTTCGCGGTACAAGCAGCACTGGCCGGCCGCAATTCAGCAGCACGTAATCGGGCAGGTCGGGTAGCAGGTTTGCTTCATTGCTCTCCGCTGCGGCGGCCTGGCCAAGCACCACCAGGTCGGCATAGCGCGCCTGCAGGCAAAGGCCGGCGTATTCATCGTCATTGCTGCCGCGTGCCTCGTGGGAGGGAACACCGAGCTTTTCGACAATATTGTTGAACTGTTCCAGTGCCTGCTGCACGCGCTCTTCGGCGCGGCGCAGGTAATCGGCCAGATAGACGCCGCTGCCCTCATAGCTGCGGCCAGCGAGCATCGAGCGCGGCATGCCGGTCATTGCCGCGCCGACCAGATGGGCGTCCTCGCGCAGGGCCAGAGAGGCGGCCAGCGCAATACGCGCTTCGGTATTGGAGGCGCGGTCGGCATGAACGACGATGGTGCGGTAAGACATGGTGTCCTCCTGTGTTGTTGATGTCTCCAGTTTGCGTCAATTTGCAGTGCCCGATCCATGACCTGGGTCAAGCCGCTCTGCTATCATCGACGCATGGCTCCTATCCGGCTTGCATGCTTATGTTTGTTGCTGGCGCTGAGCCCAGCCGCGATGGCTGGGCCGGGGGAGCTGGTGTTCGTCGCTGCGACCAATCACAACATGCCCTTGTCCCGATTTCATGATGGAGAGTTGGTCGATGGTATTGTGAAAGACTTGGGCGATAGCATTGCACATCGCATGGGGTTGCGCGTCCGCTATGTCAGTGCACCGGCCAAACGGGTTGCCGAATTCCTTGTGGGCGGCAGGGCGGACGGGGTCTGTTTCGTGCTCCCGCGCTGGCTCCCGGGAGCATTCAACTGGAGCCAGCCGCTGATTCCCGATTCGGGTGTGCTGGTGTCGCGCGTCGAAGCGCCGCCGGTGCGTGTCCTGTCGGACTTGGCTAATAAACCAGTGGGCACCGTGCTTGGCTACTCGTATTCGATGATCGAGTCGGAGCTCGGGCGCGCTTTCGTTCGGGAAGATGCACCTTCGATGGAGCTGAATATTTCGAAGATCCAGCATGGGCGGATGCAGTACGCGATCATGGGGCGCATGAACGCGGAATACCTGATGCAGATCGACCCCTTGCATAAACTACGCATCGATTTCGAGTTTGACCCTTTCATGGCCCAATGCGCGTTTTCGCTGAAGTCCGCCATTCCTTTCAGCGACATCCAGCACGCGATCGGCACCCTGATATCCGATGGCAGTGTAGAGCGCTTGTTGAAGCGCTATAATGGCGCACCATGAGTATCCGGCGCGTCCTTGTCATCCTGCTGCTGTTCCTGCTCCCGCTCCAGGCGACCCTGGCTGCGGCGGACAGCTGCTGCCTGGTCGCTAAGGTCTTGCAGGCTGGCGAGCACACCGCTTCCGCGCAGGATTTGCCGGATTCGGACGGCGGCTGCTGCACGCAGTGCGATTTTTGCCATCACTTCCACGCGCCGTTTATCGCTGCTCCCGCCAGCGACACCCAGTACACTGAATCTATCGCTCCGGTGCAGCCGCCGGAGCCGCCTATTCATTCCTTTATTCCGGATATTCCTCCGCGTCCCGACAGGCTCCGCTGATTGATCCGGCTGCGTCTTGCAGCCGTTCCCCATCAATCATCAAGGAGCAAAATTGTGAAGAGCATTTGCGTGCCCTTGCTGGCGGCCATTTTCATGGCGCCGGCGTGGGCGCAACCATCATTGACGCTTGCCGATGCGCTGGAACGTGCGCGGCAAAGCAATCCCGAGCTGCGGGCGCTGGCGCTGGAAGCAGCGGCTGTCGACGCGGCCGGACGACAGGCGGCGCTTCCGCCAAATCCTGCAATGGAATATCTGCGTGAAGGGAAGTCTAGCCAGGGCGGGTCTTCCACCATCCAGCTATCGATTCCGCTTGAACTGGGCGGAAAACGTTCGGCTCGGATGGCTGTGGCGCGCGCCGGCAGCCGCGCCGCGGCGCTGGAATTGGCCGTCGGCCAGGCGCGGGTCGAGGCCGAAGTCGCAGCGGCCTATCATCAGACCTGGCTCGCGCAGCAGCATGTGGCGCTGGCTGCGCAGGTCAGCGAAACCGGGCGGCGTTCGAGCGATGCGGCTGCGCGCCGTGTCCTGGCGGGAAAGATCTCGCCTGTCGAGGAGGCGCGGGCGCGGGTGGCGGAAGCTAACTGGCGCATGGAGGGCGTAACGGCCCAGCGCGAGCTTGACGAGGCGCGCATCCGCCTCGCCAGCTTGCTGGGCAGCTCGGCTGGCGAGATTGGGACGCTGACGGCGCCGGCATCGCCGGAGGATGCAGTGATGCCGGCCGCTCGCGTTGATCAGTTGCTCTCGTCTGCGCCGGCAATTGAACGTGCGCTGGCGGAAGTCGAAGCCGGCGACGCTTCCGTGCAATTGGAGCGCGCGCAGCGCATGCCCGACGTTTCGCTGATCCTGGGCGCCAAGCGTGAGGGGCCGGAACGTGAGCGCGTTCGGCAGAACATCATTGGGCTGTCGGTGCCGCTCCCGCTTTTCAATCGCAACCAGGGCGCGATCGCGGCGGCCGAACACCGCGCGGACAAGGCGCGTGCGGAGCTTGAGGCCACCCGACTGCGAGTGCGCGCCGAGGTTTTGCAGGCGCATGCGCGCATGCAGGCGGCGCTGCAGCAGGCACGCCTGGTGCGCCAGGACGTCTTGCCCGGCGCGCAGTACGCGGCCGACGCGGCGATGAAGGGCTTCGAAGCGGGCAAATTCAACTACGTCGAGGTGCTGGACGCACAGCGTACCTGGGTGCAGGCACAGGGCCAGCATCTGAGGGCCATCTCCGACTTCTATCGCGCCAAAGCCGACCTGGCAAAGCTGGTCGGCGCCGCGGACATCAAGGATTTGAAATGAACAAGCATCAGAAAATCACCATTACGGCCATGGTGGCCGTTGCAGTCCTGCTGGCGGGCGGCGTGTTGGGCTGGGAGCGCGCACCGGCTGCTGCGGAAGCACCGCACGCCGTGGAAGCGCCGCATTCGGTAGCGATTCCCTTTACGGACGCGCAAGTCGCAGCTGCCGACATCCAGATGCGCATTGCCGCAGCAGCGCGGCTGGAAACCTTCGTCCGCCTGCCGGGTGAGGTCAAACTGAACGAAGACCGCACTGCCCACGTTACGCCGCGTGTGGACGGCATTGTGCAGGAAGTCCAGGCTAACCTTGGCCAGCAGGTCCGCAAGGGCCAGTTGCTGGCCGTCGTCGCCAGCGCCGAAGTCTCCGAGCAACGCAGCACCCTGGCCGCCGCCGAAAAGCGCGCCGCCCTGGCGTACGCCGTCTACCAGTCCGAGAAAAAACTGTGGGAAGAAAAGGTCTCCGCCCGCCAGGACTACTTGAAAGCGGAGCAGGAGTGGCATGAAACCAGCATCGCCGTGCAGAACGCACGCCAAAAGCTGGTGGCAATCGGCGCAGGCGGCTCGGGCAAGGGCGCGTTCAACCGCCTGGAAATCCGGGCGCCGTTCGATGGCCTGGTGGTCGACAAGCATATCGCTGTCGGCGAGGCAATCGGCGCGGAGACCAAGGTCTTCACCGTATCCGACCTGCGCCAAGTGTGGGCGGAAGTGGTGGTGCCGGCGAAGGATCTCGAAATCGTCAAAGTCGGCACGGAAGCAGTGTTGCATTCCGCCGCCTCCGACGCCGCAGTAAAGGGAAAGGTGAGCTTCGTCAGCGCCATGATCGGCGAGCAGACCCGCGCCGCCCGTGCCCGCGTGGTGCTGGACAACCCCAAGCTGGCCTGGCGCCCTGGCCTGTTCGTCGACGTCGACGTAGTCACCGGCGCGGCCGAAGTGCCGGTCGCCGTAGAAAAGGAAGCCTTGCAAACGCTGAACGGCGCCCAGGTCGTGTTCCAGCGCGACGGGCAGGCATTCAAACCTGTGCCGGTCACGGTCGGCCGTTCGGACGGCAAGCTGGTGGAAATCACCTCCGGCCTTCGCCCGCAAGCCCAATACGCCGCAGCCCACAGCTTCACCATCAAGGCGGAGCAGGGCAAGGGCGCTGCCGGCCATGAAGATTAAGGAGCCGCCATGTTAAGCAGAATTATCCAGGCCTGCATCAGCCACCGCTGGCTGGCCATGTTCGCTGTCCTGGCGATGGCCGTGCTGGGGGTAGTCAGTTACCAGAAGCTGCCTATTGACGCGGTGCCGGACATTACCAATGTCCAGGTACAGATCAATACCGCAGCAGCCGGCTTCTCGCCGCTGGAAGTCGAACAGCGCATCACGTTTCCGATCGAGTCGTTGATGGCAGGCCTGCCGCGCCTTGAACAGACACGTTCACTGTCGCGCTACGGCCTGTCGCAGGTGACTGTCGTCTTCAAGGACGGTACCGACATCCACTTCGCGCGCCAGCTGGTGAGCCAGCGCATCCAGGAAGCGCGCGGTCAGCTGCCGGTCGGCCTTACGCCCACCATGAGCCCCATTGCCACCGGCCTGTCCGAGATTTATTTGTGGACGGTGGATGCAGCGCCTGATGCGCGCAAGCCTGACGGCACGCCTTACACGCCGACTGACCTGCGCGAAATCCAGGACTGGATCATCAAGCCGCAGTTGCGCAACGTCCCCGGCGTCACCGAGATCAACTCGATCGGCGGCTACGACAAGGAATACCTGGTCGCGCCAACGCCCGCCAAGCTGGCATCTTATGGCCTGAGCCTGTCGGATGTCGTCACCGCGCTGGAGCGCAACAACGGCAACGTCGGCGCAGGCTATATCGAGAAGGAGGGCGAGCAATACCTGCTGCGCGCACCGGGCCAGCTCAAATCGGTGGACGACATCGGTAACATCGTGGTCGTCACAATCGATGGCGTGGCGGTGCGCGTTGCCGACGTGGCGACGGTCGGCATCGGCGCGGAATTGCGCACCGGCGCCGCTACCCGCAACGGCCGCGAGGTGGTTCTCGGCACTGTGTTCATGCTGATCGGCGAGAACAGCCGCGCGGTAGCACTGGCGGTGGACAAGAAGATGGTCGATATCAATCGCAGCCTGCCTGCCGGCGTTTCGGCCACGCCGGTCTACAACCGCACCGTGCTGGTGGAAAAAGCCATCGCCACCGTCAAGCGCAACCTGCTCGAAGGAGCGGTGCTGGTGATCGCTGTGCTGTTCCTCTTCCTCGGCAACCTGCGCGCGGCGCTGATCACAGCCCTGGTCATCCCGCTGTCGATGCTGTTCACCTTCACCGGCATGGTGGCGAACAACGTCAGCGCCAACCTGCTTAGCCTTGGCGCGCTCGATTTCGGTATCATCGTCGACGGCGCCGTGGTAATCGTGGAAAACTGCGTGCGGCGCCTCGCGCATGCGCAGAACAAGGCGGGACGCACGCTGACGCGCGAAGAGCGCTTTGCGGAAGTCTTCGCCGCCGCGCACGAAGCCCGCAGGCCGCTGATGTTTGGGCAGTTGATTATTATGATCGTCTACCTGCCGATCTTCGTGTTGTCCGGGATCGAGGGCAAGATGTTCCATCCGATGGCGTTCACCGTGGTGACCGCCTTGCTGGGCGCGATGCTGCTGTCGATTACCTTTGTGCCGGCCGCCGTGGCGCTGTTCATGAATAAGCCGGTGCGCGAGGAAGAGGGGCGCTTGATGTTGGCGGCGCGGCGCGGCTACGGTCGCTGCCTGGACTATGTGATGGCCAATCGCCCGGTGGTATTCACTGCTGCCGGACTGTTGCTGGCGCTGTCGGCCTTGCTGGCGACACGGCTTGGAACGGAATTCGTCCCCAACCTGGACGAAGGCGACTTTGCCGTGCTGACGGTGCGTATTCCTGGCACCGGCCTGGCGCAATCGGTGCAGATGCAGCAGCAAATCGAAAAGACCCTGGTAGCGAAATTCCCGGAAATCGCCAATGTCTTCGCCCGCACCGGCACGGCGGAAATCGCCTCCGACCCGATGCCGCCAAGTATTTCGGACGGCTACATCATGCTCAAGCCGGAAAGCCAATGGCCCAAGCCGAAACGCAGCCGCGCGGACCTGCTGGCAGCGATCAAAACCGCGCTGGAGCAACTGCCCGGCAACAGTTATGAGTTCAGCCAGCCTATCCAGCTGCGCGTGAACGAGCTGATATCCGGCGTGCGCAGCGACGTCGCTGTGAAGGTATTCGGCGACGACCTCGATGTGCTGAACGCCAAGGCCGCCGCCATCGGCGAGATCCTCGAAAAGATCCCCGGCGCGACTGGAGTCAAGGTCGAGCAGACCACCGGCCTGCCGATGCTGCAAGTCCAGGTTGACCGCGAGCGCGCGGCCCGCCTTGGTCTGAACATCGCTGAAGTGCAGGAGTTGATCGCGACCGCCACTGCGGGGCGCGAAGCCGGCGCCATGTTCGAAGGCGACCGCCGTTTCGACATCGTGGTGCGGCTGCCGGAAGCACTGCGGTCGGACATCGAACTTCTCAAGCGGCTACCGGTGCCTTTGCCGAAGCGGGAAGGTGCGCGTCCCGCCTATGTCACGCTCGCGGAAATCGCCAACTTCGATACTGCGCCGGGACCCAACCAGCTAAGCCGCGAGCAGGGCAAGCGCCGCGTGGTGGTGACGGTCAACATGCAGGACCGCGACATCGGCTCCTTCGTCGAAGAAGCGCAGCAGGCAGTGTTGAAAGGAGTGAACCTGCCGGCTGGCTACTGGCTGGCGTGGGGCGGCCAGTTCGAGAACCTGCAGAATGCAGCGCAACGCCTCAAACTCGTGGTGCCGGCATCGCTGGCACTGGTGTTCGCCTTGCTGTTCCTGATGTTTAACAATGCCCGCGATGGCGCGCTGGTATTCACCGGCATTCCATTTGCGCTGACCGGCGGCATCTTCGCTCTCTGGATGCGTGGAATACCGCTGTCGATCTCGGCGGCGGTTGGCTTTATCGCCTTATCAGGCGTGGCGGTGTTGAACGGGCTGGTAATGATCGCTTTCATACGCAGCCTGCGCGAACAAGGACAGCCGCTGGCCGAAGCGGTGCACAATGGCGCGCTGGTGCGGCTCCGGCCCGTACTGATGACGGCCCTGGTGGCGTCGCTTGGCTTCGTGCCAATGGCGATCGCCACAGGTACCGGCGCCGAAGTCCAGCGCCCATTGGCGACCGTCGTCATTGGAGGCGTGCTGTCGTCCACGGCGCTCACGTTGCTGCTGTTGCCGCTGCTGTACAGGCTGGCGTATGAGCGTGCACGCGAGCCTAACCCACTTGGGCTAAACGCTCCCGCAGGAACTCAATAAATCGCTGGGTCTTGGCTGGGACCAGTCGAGTCTCGGTCAGGGCATAAACAGGCGTTGGTTTGCCATGCCATTGCGGCAGGATGCGTCGCAAGCGTCCTGCCGCAACATCGTCGGCGACGATCAATTCCGGCAGCAGCAGGATGCCCATGTCGAAGGTCGCCATGCGGCGTATCAGTCCCACACTGTTGATCGCAAAGCGGCCGCTGGTGCTCACCGATACGCTTTGTTCGCCATTGAGCAGCGTCCAAGTGGATGCCTTCGTCAGGCCAAGGCAAGCGTGTTTCTCAAGGTCGGCCGGCGCAAGCGGTTCGCCATGCTGCGCGAGGTAGCTTGGAGAGGCATACAACTGCGGCGTGAGCTGTGCAAGCTGGCGCGCAATCAGCTGTGAATCCGCTAATTCCCCCATGCGTATCGCCACGTCATATGGTTCGCTGACCAAGTCCACGCGGCGCGAGGTCAGGTCAAGCTCGAAGGTGAGGCCGGGATAGCGCTGCGCGAATTCCGCGATCAGGGGCGCCAGGTAAGTCTGGGCAAAGTCCACCGGCAGTGAAGCGCGCAGCACGCCGGTCGGCTGCGCCAGCATGCCGCCCAATTGCTCGTGGGCCAGGCGCGCTTCGTCGACGATGCGTTTGCAGCGCTCGAAGTAAACCTGGCCTGCCTCGGTCAACTCGATCTTGCGGGTGGTCCGGTGCAGAAGGCGTAGGCCGATGAGTTTTTCCAGCGCGGCGATGCGGCGCGAAACGGTCGAATTCGGGATGCCCAGCACCTCGCCGGCGCCGCGAAATCCCTTGGCCTTCACCACTTCGACAAACAAGGCCATGTCATTCAGGTATTCCAATGATTGCTCCGCCTATGGATCAATGTTCTGCAATTTACCATATTTATCTCATTTCGAAGGTGGTGGATGATGGCGCATCTTCCATCACTAAGTAGGAAAACCGAAATGAGCAAACTGTTTGAATCCGTCCGCGTCGGACGCTATACGCTGGCCAACCGCCTCGCCATGGGCCCGATGACGCGCAGCCGCGCACAGTACGACGGCACGCCGGGCGAGCTGGCGGCCGAGTACTATGCGCAGCGCGCCAGCACGGGCCTGATCGTGACCGAGGGTACGCAGCCTTCGGAAGACGGCCAGGGTTATATGGCGACGCCGGGCATCCATACCGATGCCCACGTCGCAGGATGGAAGAGGGTGGCCGACGCGGTGCATGCGAAGGGCGGCCACCTTTTCATCCAGTTGATGCATGCGGGCCGCATGTCGCATCCGGACAATACGCCGCACCACCGCCAGGGCGTGGCGCCATCGGCGATAGCGCCGGGCACTCCGATGTTCACGCCGGCCGGCATGCAGGACATCCCGGTCCCGCGCGCGTTAAGCACCGAAGAAGTTCGCCAGACCGTCGACGATTTCCGGATCGCCGCTCGCCGCGCCATCGAGGCCGGAGCCGATGGCGTGGAAATCCACGGCGCCAACGCCTATCTGGTGCAGCAGTTCTTCGCACCAAGCGCCAACACGCGCGGCGACCAATACGGCGGCTCCATTGAGAACCGCGCCCGTTTTGCCATTGAAGTAGCCAAAGCCATCGCCGACGAAATCGGCGCCGACCGCACCGCCATCCGCCTGTCGCCGGGCACCACGCTGTGGGGCATCGACGAAGGCGCAGAAGGCCCTGCGATGTACCGTCACCTGGTCGCGGAACTGGATAAGCTTGGCCTGGCTTACCTGCATATCATGCACCAGGGCGACGAAGCGCTGCTGGCCGATATGCGCAAGCTGTGGCGCGGCACCCTGGTGCTGAACCGCCCCGGTCGTCCACGCGAAGAAATCGGCGCCGACGTCGCATCGGGCCTTGCCGAAATGGAAGCCTATGGCCAGATGGTCCTGGCCAACCCCGACTTCGTTGCGCGCCTCAAAACCAACGCCCCGATCAACGCCGCAGACCGTAACACCTTCTTCGGCGGCGGCGCATCCGGTTACGTCGACTATCCTGCCTTGGCATAGAAAGATATTTGCGGCAAAATCCGCGAATGAAAACTTTACACAAAGCTAAGTGTTGGATCGCGCCGGTATTGCTGATCGCAGCAATACCGGCATATGCCCAGGTCTTCCGCTGCAAACAGCAAGACGGGAGCGTTGCCTACCAGGACACGCCTTGCGCGACGGGCGAGCAGAGGAAAGTAGCCAGTCCGGCGAGTGGGGCGGCGCCGTCCGCAGACGCGCCGCCGCCGATCGACTACAAGCAGAAACTCAATGAGCTGGACCGCCGGCGCAATATCCGGGAAGCGATCGCCGCCGGCACGCCGATGGTGTCGATGACAAGGGCTGAGCTGGACTCCGCGATGGGGCGCCCGGAAAGCGTGAATACCGGCCAATACGAAGACGCCGCGCAAGACCAGCTGATTTACAGGCGAGGCGGCCGCATATTCTATGTGTACGTAAAAGATGGCGTTGTGACTTCCGTCCAGAATAGGCAGGGCGCTCAGACAGCGCAGCGCAAGGCATGTCCAACGGAATTAGACATCAAGCGTATCGAGCTCGATATGAGTAAGCTCCAGAATCGCGACAACCATCGGCTCCAACTGGAGTTGCGTAAGCAGCTGGCCGAAGCGAAAGCCTGCCAATAAAATATTTAACTAGTGAAATTCTGAGAGTTTCTGAAGGGCCTTTGGCGGTTACCATACCGCCTTATGCGCCAAGTGTTTGTTACAGATAGTGATCGTGAATACAAGGATGCGTGGGACCGGCTTTCCCGCGCAGGCATCCCTGTATTCGAACCTTCCAAGCCCTCGAAAGAGGGAAGGGTTCTTTGCATCTGGCTCTCGCACCAGTATGACGACGCGCTGCAACTGATGCGCAATCCGCTGCACATCGTCGCCTCCGCCGTAACGAAGGAAGAATTCCTGCGCATCCAGGCGGCTGCCGATGCGCGCATGGACCGCACCCGCGACCATGCGTGGGAACGATCGTTGAATCGCGTGGTCGCCTGCGCATCGGTGCTGCTGATCAGCGGCTTGGTCTATATCGCTTTGCCGAATATGCTGTGAGTCCGGTTACCGAGCTTTTTACGGTCATCCGCATGGCCTATACCGCTACGTTTGCCGATGCTGTCGCTTCGGCGGCGGACGCGCATGCTGAAACGGCGCTGCGAAACGTGGACGGCGGGCTGGCTCTCGATGGTATGCTCGGTCTTCCAATGCGCATCGATCTCGTTCCGCGGCGCGGCGCCCAGGCCGGGCACCTGCTTTCGGTCGATTCCGAGCGGCGCATGCAGTTCAGCGTGCACACCGTCTCGATGACTCCAGCCATGATTTATGTCTCTCCGTTCGCCTGGGACGATGTGTCGCTGCGGGTCGCTGGCCTGATGGCGGAGCAGGTAGGCGCCGTGCTTGCACCATGGTTCATTGATTGGTTCGACCCTGAGGATGCCAATAGCCTGAACGAAGAGGGACTGTTCGGCGTGGTGCACTTTGCTTCCGATCCGCGCGATGACGACGGCATGGTCGCGATGGAGCTGGACCTGGGCTCGGCGCCCGTGCAGGCGCTGGAGGATTTGCTGTCGCGGCTTGCCGCAGCCGGCGCGCACGACATCAGGCTCGCCTGACTGTGGAGTTGTTAACGGTTTCTGTGGAAAACTCTGTTAACAAGAAAGCCCTCAACTCGGCAAGCGACTGATTCTAAACAGAATAAACTGATTGCACAATTTTCGATCAGCTCAGCCGTCCAAAGGTCAGGAAGATCCAGGCGGCGGCGATCACCACCATCCCCGCAATGGTCACGCAAGACCATGTGAAGAAATAGGCGGAAAGCACGGTGGCCTGCAGGGCGCGTTCGAGCAGCCAGCCCAGGCCAAAGTCGAAAGTGGCCATGAAGGTCCAGCGCCGGAAATAGATCGGCAGGTAGCGGCTCATGTACTTGTTGTGCTGCAGGGCCGCGTGGCGCTCGATCACATTGCGTGCCGCGCTGACGTCCTTGAACAGCCAGTCAAAGAAGATAAAGCGGTAGAGCAGGGTCCGGAAAGGCATCGCTTCGGTCGTCATATGCGTCTCCCTTGGGTGCCTGCTTATATTATCATTGCCCGCATCGTTCCTGCGGAGACAAGTGATGACGGAATATTTGCGCGGCGGCTGCCTGTGTGGCGGCGTTGAATACAAAGCAGACAAGTCCACGGTGCGCAAGGCGAGCCATTGCTATTGCACCATGTGCCAGAAACAGCATGGCGCGGCCGCAGGCAGCTATACCAATGTCGCCAGCGACAGCTTCATTTTCGAAAAAGGCGCGGAGCTGGTGACCGAATTTCACTCCTCCGAACATGGCCGCCGCGGCTTCTGCAAGGTGTGCGGCTCCACGCTGACCTGGCGCAGCACCCAGACTCCCGACCGCATCGCCATCACGCTCGGCACGCTGGAGCCGGAATACGATTTGCCCGTGCCGGACGAATTGTTCGTGGAGAATAAACCAGCCTGGCTACCCACCAAGTGAGCGCAGTTCTTCCTCGCTGAAGCCGGCCTTGCGGCGCGCCTCGAAATTGAATGGGCCGCGCACCGAGGCCTTATACTGCTCCACCAGCTCGGCGTAGGTGGCTACCGGGTCCAGCCCGCGCAAGCCGCACAGGTGCCAGTACCAGCGGTTGCCGATTTCCACGTGGCCGATTTCGTCGCGCAGGATGATGTCGAGGATGGCCGCAGCCGCCTCATCGCCGGCCTGCGCCAGCTTGGCGCGCAGCGGCGGAATCGCATCAAGGCCGCGCGCCTCCAGCGTGCGCGGCACCAGGGCCATGCGCGCCATCACGTCGCCGGTGGTTTTCTCCACCATTTCCCACAGGCTGCCGTGCGCGGTGTAGTCGCCGTAGGCGAAGCCCAAGGTGGCCAGGTGCGTCGACAATAGCGAGAAGTGGTAAGCCTCTTCTTTCGCCACCCGCAGCCAGTCCGTGTAAAACTGTTCCGGCATGGCGGGGAAGCGCCACATCGCGTCCAGCGCCAGGTTGACGGCGTTGAATTCAATATGGGCCAGCGCGTGCACCAACATGGCGCGGCCTTCCATCGTCGCCATCGATCGGCGGCCGACCAGGCGCGGCGCCACCAGCTCGGGGCGGGCAGGGCGGCCGGGGATGGTCGCGGCAGGCGTCGCCAGCTCGGCCGTTGCATCGAGCATCAGCGAACCTTCTGCCCAGGCCTCGGCCATGCCTGCAACGGCAGCTACTTTGGCGGCGGGATCGGGTTCGACCAAGCATTGCAGCGCGACGCTGCGGAGTTCAGGCTTTGCTTCCATGATTCAATATTGCACACAAGGGCCGACAGTATAGTGCTTCCTGGCCTGAGCGGGCCAGCGTGAGCCAGCGCACCGAACGCAGGCGCAGGCCTGGCGCAGAATGCCTGCATGGATACCCGAACCATATTATTTTCTGCCTGCGTGCTGTTCGGTGTCGCCGCTGCCGGCGGCATTGTGATGGCTCTGATACGCCTGGGGAAAAAGACCAATCCGCCGCACTGGATCGCCATGCTGCACGGCTTTCTCGCCGCTGCCGGCGTGACCTTGCTGGCCTACGTGACCATCTTCTCGCACACGCCTGACACGGCCCACTACGGCCTTATCGCGCTGGTGCTGGCCGCCGCCGGCGGCGTGTGGATGAACCTGGGCCGCCATCACCGCAATATGCTGATCCCGCAAAGCATCATGGTGGGACACGCCTTGCTGGCGGTGGCTGGTGTTGCGTTGGTGCTCCTGGCGTTGTAGCCGGCGTCAGTTGTAGTGCTGGTAGACGCGGGACGAGCCGTCAGGCAGCACCAGGTAGACGTCGTACGCATCCTTGCGCGGCCCCTCCATGCCCGGCGAGCCAAGCGGCATGCCCGGTGCAGCCAGCCCCTTTGCCTTGGGCTTTGCGGCGAGCAGGCGCTTGATGTCCGCGGCGGGCACATGGCCTTCGATGGCATAGCCTTCAACGACGGCCGTGTGGCAGGAACCCATGCGGTCTGGCATGCCCATCTTCTCCCGCGTGTCGGATGGGTTGGTAACATTGTGCGCCTCAACCTTGAAGTCATTGTCGCGGAGGTGCTTGACCCATGCTTCGCAGCAGCCGCAGGTGGCGCTCTTGTAGACGTTGATAATCGGCGTGGCTGCCATCGCCAGAGCCGGCACGGCCAGCATCGCGGCCAGGATTGATTGACGGATCTTCATGAAGCCATGGTGCCACGTACCGCGGCAGGGCAGAAATGACCTGGGTCAAAAATACTTCTAGACGACTGGTCTATTTCGCTCTAGACTGTGCCGCATGACCTCTTCCCAATACGCCGACGTACGCCAGGGCATCATCGATGTAGCCATGCCGCTGTTCAGGCATAAAGGCTTTACCGGTGTCGGCCTGACCGAGATCCTGGCCGCCGCCAAGGTGCCTAAGGGCTCGTTCTACCATTACTTCGGCTCGAAAGAAGCATTCGGCGCAGCCGTCATCGACGACTATTTCGACCGCACGCTGGCCCGCATCGACGAACTGCTGGCGCAGGGCGATACAGGCCGCCAGGGCCTGCTGAACTATTTCGAAGACTGGCGCGACTGTCAGTTGGGGGAAAACAGCCAATGCCTGGCTGTGAAACTGGGCGCGGAAGTGAGCGACTTGTCGGAAGCTTTGCGTGCATCCCTGCACCGCGGGACCAGCGGCATTACCTCGCGCCTGGAGCGCTGCATCGAGCGTGGCGCTGCGGACGGCTCGCTACCGCAAGGCCTCGATGCCAAAGTGCTGGCGGTGGCGCTGTATCAAAGCTGGGTAGGCGCAAGCCTGTTGGCCAAGATCAATCATGACCGCGGGCCGCTCGATACGGCCATGGCGGGTACGCAGCAAGTGTTGAACCAGACATAGTAAGCATTTTTTGCCCACATTCTAGACGACTGGTCTAATATTGAAAGGAGAAGCAAATGACGCAATCTGCCACCACCAACCGCCGCATCGTCCTTGCCGCCCGCCCCAAAGGCGCGCCGACTTCCGACAACTTCCGCCTTGAGCAGGCGCCGGTGCCAGCGCCGGGCGAAGGCCAGGTCCTGCTGCGCACCCTTTATCTCTCGCTCGACCCGTACATGCGCCAGTTGATGGACGAAGTGCCGCCGGCCTATGCGCCGCGCGTCGAAATCGGCTCGCATATGGTGGGCGGCACCGTCAACCGCGTTGTCGCTTCGCGCCATGCCGGTTTCAAGCCCGGCGACCTGGTACTGGGTAACGCCGGCTGGCAAGACTACGCGCTGTCCGATGGCAGCGACCTGCGTCCGCTGGGCGAGATGAAGCAGCCCTCGCTGGCGCTGGGCGGCCTTGGCATGCCTGCCTTCACCGCCTATGTCGGCCTGCTCGATATCGGCCAGCCCAAACCCGGCGAAACCGTCGTGGTGGCAGCGGCCACCGGCGCGGTTGGCGCCATCGTCGGCCAGATCGCCAAACTGAAGGGAGCGCGCGTGATCGGCATCGCGGGCGGTGCCGACAAGGTGGCCTTCGCCCGGGAGCAGTTAGGTTTCGACGTGGCGCTGGACCGGCACGACCCGCAGCTGGCGGACAAGCTGGCGCAAGCCGCGCCGGACGGCATCGACGTCTATTTTGAGAACGTGGGCGGCGCGGTGTTCGACGCGGTCCTTTCGCTGCTGAATGTTGGCGCCCGCGTGCCTGTCATCGGCGTGATTGCGCAATATAACCACATTGGTGCGCTGCAAGGAGCGGACCGCTTGCCGGCTGTAATGACGGCCATCCTGCAAAAGCGGATTCGCATGCAGGGACTGGTCATTCTTGATCATTATGAAACCCGTTACGAGGACTTCGCCAGAGACATGGCGGCTTGGGTCGGTGAGGGCAAGATTAAACTGCTTGAAGATGTGCTGGATGGACTTCCGCAAGCACCTCTAGGCCTGATCGGTCTGTTGCAGGGCAGCAATTTCGGCAAGGTCGTCGTTCGGGTCGCTGCAAGCTGAAATATATGCAAGTTAGTGGTAGCCGGGGCAATTTCCACATGGCATAATTGTTTTAGTTCTTAACAATATTCCTGAACAATTCATGAATGTGATCAGATTGATTGTGGCCTCTACAATGGCCCTGGCTGCAGCGGCGGCATTTGCATCGACCCAGCAGGCGAGTACCTGGGATAACCTGGTCGGAATGAAGTACGCCAAAGCCCGCAAGGAAGTAATCGACGCGGGCTGGCGTCCGGAGCACAAGAATGCTGCCCAAGAGTGGGAGCGCCAGCTGCAAGGCCAGTTCCCTGAGCTGCGTTCCTGCGACGGCGCCAGCGGCTATTGCACCCATTATTTCGTGTCGTACGACGGCGTCTGCCTGAAGGTGGTTACCGAGGGCGAAACCGTTGCTTCCTTCAAGGTACGCAGCGTCACCCAAGGCTGTCCTAAGCAGTAAGCATGACGTTTCACTTGCGGCGAGCCGTGATGGCCGACATGGCCGAGATCATGCGGCTCGAACGCGCCGGTTTTGCCGAAGCAATCCAGGAAACCGAGGCGACCTTCGCCGAACGCCTCTCGGCAGCACCCGAAGCTTGCTGGGTGCTGGCTGGCGAGGCAGGGCAACTGTACGGCTATCTTTGCGCCGAATTCTGGCCGCTGCAAGACGGCTTCGATGCAGGCCGTTTCGCCCGCGACCACGCTGCGGCCAATACCCACTTCACCGATGGCGAGGAAGTCTACGTCTCCTCAATGGTGGTCGACCCCGCAATGCGCGGCACCGGCTGGGGAAGGCGCCTGTTCCGCAATGCCCTGGCCGAAATGTTCGACCGCCACCAAAGCCTGCGCAGCACCATCCTGATCGTCAATCCCGAATGGCTGGCCGCTCGCCAGATTTACCGCGCCGAAGGCTTTGCCGAAATCGGCGAGATTGAAGGTTATTTCGCATCGACGGATGACGGTAAGCGCCTGCCAGCGATCGTGATGCGCCGCGCCTTGCGCTAACGAATCTGTGCATAATGGTCGCCATGCGAGTTGCGACCTTCAATGTCAACGGAATTGGCGCCCGCCTGCCGGCGCTGCTGCAATGGTTGAATGAAACCCAGCCGGACGTGGCCTGCCTGCAGGAGCTCAAAGCCCCGCACGAAAAATTCCCCGAAGCGGCGATCAACGATGCAGGTTACGGCGCCGTGTGGCACGGCCAGAAAAGCTGGAACGGCGTCGCCATCCTCGCGCGCGGCACAACCCCGGTCGAATTGGGCCGCGCCTTGCCGGGCGATCCGGAAGATGTGCAAAGCCGCTATATCGAAGCGATGGTCGGCAAGCTGATGGTCGTTTGCCTCTACCTCCCCAACGGCAATCCCGCACCCGGCCCCAAGTTCGACTACAAGCTCAAATGGTTCGACCGGCTGATTGCGCGCGGCGAAGAGCTGGTGAAATCGAAGCATCCCGTGATCATCGCCGGCGACTACAACGTGATGCCGACCGAGCTCGATGTCTACAAGCCCGAACGCTGGCTGGACGACGCGCTGTTCCGCCCGGAGACGCGGGCCGCATTCGCGCGCCTGGCGGCGCAGGGCTGGACCGACGCCTTGCGCACCATGCATCCCGGCGAAAAGATTTACACCTTCTGGGATTACTTCCGCAATGCGTTTGGCCGCGACGCCGGACTGCGCATCGACCACTTGCTGCTTAATCCCGTGCTGGCCCCGCACCTGCGCGGCGCCGACGTGGACCGCATGGTGCGCGGCCGTGAAAAGCCCAGCGACCACGCGCCGACATGGGTTGAACTAGACGATCCCCTCTAATCTTTCGTTCGTTGCTATTTCTCCACGGTATATTGGCCTCACTCCAGAGTTTTTCGTTTGACTAACCAGAGGAGGCACCATGCGCCAAGCACGCAAAGTATTACGATCCCCAACCCACGCCGACGCAGAGCCGATGAACGAGCTCAACATGACGCCGCTGATCGACGTCATGCTGGTCCTGATCATCATGCTGATCGTCACCATTCCCAGGGCGAATCACTCGGTCGGCATGGATTTGCCGCGCGGGGGGCCGGCATCCGAAACGATTGCACAAAACCTGGAAGTGGATTTCGATGGCACGCTATGGTGGAACGGCGCCCAGCTCGCCAGCCGCACGGCGCTGGAAGAGAAACTGGCGGCATTAAAAGGCGATGACAGCGTTCATTTGCGCTCCAACGGACTGGCGCCGTACAAGGTGGTGGCAGGCGTGCTGTCCTCAGCTCAAAAGCTTGGCGTACGCAATATCGCCATGGTCGGCAACGAGCGCTTCCAATAGCAAAAAAATAGGGCGCCTCAGGGCGCCCTTGTGCTTTGGAGAAAGCGGAAACATGAGTGTAAGGAAAAATGTATTTAAAATCCATACAAATGTCTCAAAATGTAGAAATGTGTTGAGTTTTGGATACACGGTTGTCAAATTCGCCAGTTCAGGTTCACCCCAAGGCTGGCCAGCACGATCAGCGCAAAGCCGGCTAGTTGCCAGCCGCTGACCAAGTGGCCGTACACCGCGAAGTCCCAGCCGACGGCGGCCGCCGGATAGATAAAGGTCAGCACCGCGATGGCCGCCGTCTCCATGCGGGGCGTAGCGCCATAGATCATCACGTAAGCGATAGCGGTCGGCACCAGCCCCAGGGTGGCCAGCCAGCCCCACTGCGCCGCGCTCAATCCGCCCGCAGGAATTGAGCAGAACGCGCCCAGGAGTAATGCACCCGTCGTGCAGTGCACGAGCGCCGTCAAATGCGGTGGCGTACCGCGCATCGTCTTAGTGGTCAGGGTCACACCCGCATAGGCGAGCGCGCCGGTCAGCGTGCTTGCGATGCCGAGCAGGTAATTACGGTCCATCGGCTCATCGAAACGCACCCCGCAAGCCAGAGCCAGCCCGCCGAAGCCGAGTGCCACCCAGGCCAGCTTATTGGCCGCCAGCTTTTCGCGCAGGATCAGCGCCCCGAGCAGCAGCACCATGAACGGCTGCACATGGAACACGATTGTCGCGACTGCGATGCCGATGCGCCGGATCGCCTCAAAGAAGGTGACCCAGTTCACCACCATCAGCACGCCGCTGAAGACCGCCAGCCTGAACGCAAGGGGCGTCATATTTTCGCGCCTGAACATTCCCTTCCAGCCGCAATACAAAGCCAGCGCCGCCGCGCCGATGGCGCAGCGGAAGAACACGGTGGTAACAGGATCGAGACCCGCCTCCTGGACGTAGACGCCCAGGGTGCTCAACATGAGCATGGCGATGATGTAGGTGAAAACGGGTTGTCGCATCCACCGGATCATCGCATGAAAGTCGAAATTGAAAAAAGGGGACGTACCCCTTTTTTCACGGACTTACTGCACGGTGAGGATGACTTTGACGCTGTCGTCGACGGCGGATTTTTCGATGTAGCCGATGGCCTGGACGTCGGCGGCGACGGCCTTCTTCACCTCGGCGCTGGAGCCGTATTCTTTCGGCGCCGTGCCTTTGCCGGTGAACACCAGCTTCGACCACTGGGACTTGACCTGGCTGCTGTCCTTGCCCAGAACCTTGGTGCTGAACTCATTGCGCAGCGGGCCTTCGGTGTGTTCGATCGGCGTGAACAGGGTCGATTTGCCAAGGAAGAATTGGGCCGCCTGTTCGCTGAACATGCGCGACGCCGGATTTTTTGGATTGACGATCACCACGATTTCGGCCGCCAGTGCGGGAAGGGCGGCACACATCATCGCTGCAGCGAGCAGCGGCTTGATTCGCTTGTCCATGGCTGCCTCCTCAGAACACGAAGTCGAGAGCTACCGCATACACATTGACCGGGCCATTAAACGTCGGCTTTGGATTGACGAAGGCCCCGCTGCCATCCTTTGGTTTGATGCGGTCAACCTGCACCTTCAGCGCCAGGGATTTGTAGAAGTCCCAGCGCACGCCGATCGCATCTGCCGATTGCAGCGCGGCCTTGGCGGCGCCGTCGCGGCCATTGATGCCTGCGGTGATCGGCGCCAGCGGTCCGGTAGTGGGCAGGCCCGCTACGTTGCGCGGCGATTTCTGCGTGATGTTGCCGTGGTAGTAGTAGGGCAGGAATTTGCCGAAGCGGTAGCCGGCCATGGCGTACCACGAGTTGGTGTCCTGGACCAGCATGGTGTCCGTGCGGCGCTGGGCGTATTCGGCTTGCAGCACGATGTTCTTCCAATCCATGGTGCCGCCAACGGAGGTGAAGGTTCCCTTCACGTCTTCCAGAGGCATCATGTTAGCGACGGAGGACAAACTTACGGCGCGCAGCGTGGTCACCAATCCGGTAAGCCTTGGATTGTCTTTCAGCGTGAACTTGGCCTGGGCGCGGCCAAAGCGCAGTGTGAACGGTCCGTTTTCCGCCACCACGTGCAGCATCAGCATCTTGCGGAACTCGATGCTGCCGGTGGTCAGGTCGTTGTCGGCGCGGCCCGTGCCCAGTTGCACGCTGAGCGCGGTGTCGCCGAAGCTGTGCTGGTAAAGCAAGTCCACGCCGTCGAAGGAGTCGAGCGTGACCTGACGATAAACTTCAGCCGGTGGGCGCAGCATGGTGTTGGCGTAGCCCACGTTGCGGAAGTCCGAAATCATGTAGATTGGCGCGCCCATGCGGCCTACGCGCACATTCAGTTCATCGTTGACCTTGAATTTGGCGAAGGCCCATGCGGCCTGCGCGCGGTAATGGTCGATGGCGTCTTTGCGCGCCAGCCCCTGGCCCGTGAACGACAGCCAGTCATTGACCTTGATCGTGCCCTGGATGCCGAAATTGGAATCGACGCCCGTGCGCCAATCTTTCTTTACGCCGGAGACCTGGTTGGGCCGGGCGAATTCTGCATCATCGGTGTCGCTGCGGGTGAGGGCGGCAGTGCCAAAGCCGCTGATGGTGACGGTGGGGCCGCTCTCCTGGGCCCCGGCCTGGAGCGCCAGGCCTGCTGTTGAAAGTGCTGCGATTGCGCGACTGATTTTCTTCATCGTGCTAGCCCTCCCTGTTGTTGTTCGGGTGAGTGTCACAGATTGGGCGATTGAACGCCACATTTCGTCGTATGCGCGCAACAATAAAAAAAGCCCGCAGCTGCGGGCTTCCTTTGAAGAAGGGCGCGAATTACTTGGCTTTGCCCAGTTCCGAACGGTGGCGCGAGTAGGTGAAATACACGACCAGGCCGATCACCAGCCAGATGCCGAAGGCCATCCAGGTGACCAGGGACAGGAAGGCCATCAGCGACAGGCAGAACAGGATTGCCAGGCCAGGAACGACCGGCACGCCTGGGCAGCGGAAGGCGCGGTGCAGGTCCGGACGCTTCTTGCGCATGATGATCACAGCCAGCGACACCAGGCAGAATGCAGCCAGGGTACCCATGTTCACCAGTTCAGCCAGCACGTTCAGCGGCACCAGAGCGGCGATGAAGCCGAAGATCAGGCCCACCATCCAGGTAGCGAAGAACGGGGTGTGGTATTTCGGGTGAACCTGGGACAGCTTCTTAGGCAGCAGGCCGTCGCGGGACATCGCGAAGATAATACGGGTCTGGCCATAAGCCATCACCAGGATCACGGTGGTCATGCCCAGGATCGCGCCCAGGGATACCCAGCCGGCGAACCAGTTTTCACCAGCGTATTGCAGTGCCAGCGAAACCGGGTGGTCGATGCCCAGGAACTGCTTGTAAGGCACGATGCCGGTCATGATCGCAGCAACGATCACGTACAGGATGGTGCACACAGCCAGCGAGCCGATAATGCCGATTGGCAGGTCGCGCTCTGGACGCTTCACTTCTTCCGCAGCGGAGGTGACAGCGTCAAAACCGATAAAGGCAAAGAACACCAGTGCCGCTGCGCTCATCACGCCGGTGGCGCCGAATGGAGCGAAGGGCTGCCAGTTGGCAGGCTGCACGTGGCCCGCGCCAACGGCGATGAACAGGATCACCACGCCGATCTTGATCACGACCATGATGTTGTTCACGCGAGCCGATTCACGCACGCCCCAACCCAGCATGGCGGTCAGCAGGATCATGATCAGGAAGGCCGGCAGGTTGAAGAGGGTGGTCACGCCGGGAACGGCGCCCGGCGCCGCGGTCAGCGCGGCCGGCAGGTGAAGGCCGATACCGGCGATCAGCGATTGGAAGTAACCGGACCAGGCCACTGAAACGGCGGATGTGGCCAGGCCATATTCGAGCATCAGGTCCCAGCCGATCATCCAAGCCACCACTTCGCCCAGGGTGGCGTAGCTGTAGGTGTAGATGGAGCCGGCAACCGGAACGGTCGAGGCGAATTCGGCGTAGCACAGGGCGGCGAAACCGCAGGCCAGTGCTGCCACCACGAAGGAAATCGTCAGGGCCGGGCCGGCGGTCAACGCGCCAGTGCCAGTCAAGACGAAGATGCCGGTGCCGACGATGGCGCCAATACCCATCAGTACCAGGTCCATTGGACCCAACACTTTTTGCAGGCCGCCCGGGGTACGGGTAGCTGCTACCATGTCGTCCAGATTCTTAGTCCGAAAAATGCTCACTTGTCTCTCCAATATCTTCTCTTTTGGGATCGCCAAAAAAAGGCTGCCGCATATTAGCATACGGGTTTGACGGGGTATGTTGTAGGATTGTAAATTTACGTTGTTGACCGAAAAGTACTTGCCCCACAGATGAAATATATGATACTCGCCACGGCCTCTGCCGCAGCCGTTTTGGCCGCTTTGCCGGCCGCTGCCCAGCCTATGCCGCCGCAGCCGAATACCCCTGCTTACAAGGCCTGCATGGCGGAAGAGGGCGAGCTGCGCCCTGTGCGGCAAGCTTTGTCACGCCGTTTCCGGGAGCATGAGGCAGCACTGGCACGCACTTCGTCAGAACTTGCCGCCCACGAAGCCGCCTCCGGGCGGGTCGAACGTACTGACCCTGCGGCCGTCACCGCCTACAATGCGCGCCAGGATGAACTGAACGCCCAGGCCGCGAACCTGAACGTCGAAGGCGCCAGCCTGGAAAAGGAGCTGCACGCCTTTAATGCCCGCGTCGCCGCCGGCAATATCCGCTGCGGTAATATCCTGGCGCCTTACCACGTACGCAAGAAGGAAAAATAAATGCGCAAACTGTTTTCCGCCGCATTCGCGCTGAAGCTGGTCGTCGCCGGCGCCACCGCGCACGCGGCGCCGCTGCCCGCGCCGGCACGTGCCGAGGTCGCCGCCTTGCTGGCCCGCCTGCAGTCGTCCGGCTGCCAGTTCAACCGCAACGGCAGCTGGTACAGCGGCGCCGAAGCCAAGGACCATTTGCTGCGCAAGCTGGAATATCTTGAAAAGAAGGACATGGTCAAGAACGCCGAACAGTTCATCGACTTGGGCGCGGCGACCAGCAGCTCCAGCGGCAAACCCTATATGGTCAAGTGCGGCGCTGCCGCCCCGGTCGAAAGCAAGGCCTGGCTCACGAGCGAACTGAAAGCAATCCGCGCGCGCTGACTTATTCGCCTTATGTATAGTGGGGCAAGGAGGACGCCCCTTTATGCAGCATGAATTAGTCAGCATTGAAACGCCCGCCGGCGCCGTGGAAGGCGCGCTGGACCTGCCCAGCAGCGCGCGCGGCGTCGTTCTCTTCGCCCACGGCAGCGGCAGCAGCCGCTTCAGCCCCCGCAATAATTTTGTCGCAGGCGCCTTGCGCAATGCCGGCATCGGTACCTTGCTGATGGACCTTCTCACGCCGGCCGAAGATGAGATATACCGCACCCGTTTCAATATTGGCCTGCTTACCGAAAGGCTAGGCCTCGCCGCAGACTGGCTCGCCGCGTCGCCGGCCGCGCGTGGCCTGCCGCTTGGCCTGTTCGGCGCCAGCACCGGCGCTGCCGCAGCGCTGCAACTGGCCGCCCAACGTAAGAACACGGTCGCCACCGTGGTCTCACGCGGCGGACGTCCCGACCTGGCCGGCCAGGAAGCCCTGGCGCACGTGACGGCGCCGACGCTCTTCATCGTCGGCGGCCGCGACGAAGGCGTAATCGAACTGAATGAAGAGGCTTTCCTCCATCTGCATTGTAAAAAACGCATCGACGTCGTTGCCGGCGCCACGCACCTGTTCGAAGAGGCGGGTGCGCTGGAGGAGGTTGCGCATTTGGCAAGCGATTGGTTTACCCAGCATTTAAAGGCTGAATGGTGAGAATGCGTGCATTTTTAAGCCCCTTCTCATCGCTATAATTTTCCCCATCTTTTGGGAGAGTCTATGGCGCTGCATTTGAAGAAATCGATGGTGTGGAACTCTGCAATCAGCAGCGGTCTGTGCGTGGCTGCGGCCATCGGGATCGCGCGAATGACTGAAGTACCGGATCGATTGCTTTGGCTGGCCGTGCTGGCGGCAGGCGTTGCCCTGATCACTTTCCTGCGCAGCGCCGCCAGGATCCGCCGCAGCACGCTGGCGCCCTTGCTGCAGTTGGCCTCCTATATACGGATTGAACGCGACAGCCCCTTGGCGCGCAAACAGGTCGACTGGAGCGTGATCGACGATTACTCGGTGCAGCTGGAAGCACGCGGCTTCCGTCCACTGGGCGATTTCACCGCCTACCCGATGCCTGAATCGTTGATCGGCGTAGCTGCCATGTTCACCGATGCCGAGGGCAGCATCATGATCGAGATCCAGCAACTGAAATTGTTGCCGGTTGCGGGCCGCGAATGCATGCGCGATGGGATCTACTTCAGCATCATGTCCCTGGTGGGCGGCAATATCCGCGTCATCACCTGCAACCACAAGGCGCAAGCAGCCACCTACCTGGTGCGCGGCGAGCACGATGTGATGACCGCAGAACCGGGCAAAGGTTTGCTTGAGCTGCTGGCGCTGCACCGCGATTCGCTGGCGCGCCTGCAACAGCAGACAGGCAAGGCGCCGGCCGAAGGCTTGACGGTGGAGCGCTATGTGCTGTCCATCCGTGAAGCGCAAGCGCAGGCCGAGCGCCGCGTGAATGCCATGAGCGGCTACGCCATCGCCGGCGTTGTGGACCAGTTCGAGGCGGCCGGCGGTTCGCGCTGGGCGCCGACAGTGGCCGACCTGCAAGCCTTGCCACAGCGCGCGCTGCAAGAGCTGGACCGGGCTTTCGGCGCCTCCGGCCAGCCTCCTGTCTTCCATGAGTCGTTGGTGCAGCACGCCAGGTAAAGGAACCCATTATGAAAATCAGCAATCGACTGATCGTTACCCTGGCGATCGCCCTGGTCGGCCTGTTATTTGTCGGCGCCCAAGGCCTGTGGCAACTGCGCGATGCAGAGCAGCGCATGTCGCTGGTGCAGACTCGTTTGATCCCGAGCGTCTCCGCCATCAATGCCGCCAAGGCGGCGGTGAGCGACAGCCGCCTGGCCGGCTACCGCCTGTCCGTGTTCTCCAACCTGAGCGACAAGACAGCCTTGGATAAGGCTTACAACGACGCCCATACCAATTTCGACAAGGTGCTGGCCGACTACGCTGCGCATAACATCTTCGACGACACCGATCGCAAGATGCTGGAACAGGACAAGGCGGCCATGGAGACCTACCGCCAGGCGTTAGTGCCGTTTCTTAACGCGTCTCATGCCGGCGATATGGACGGCGTACGCGCCACGCTAGTCGCAGGCTCGCCGCTGGCGCTCGGCGCTGCCGGCGTGAAGAAAAGCCTGGACGACCACGTCGCATACAACCAAAAGCTGATCGAAAAGGTCAAAGCCGAGAGCGACGCCGACTACTCCAAGGCGCTGACCATCCTGGTGGCGGTCACCGTGGGCGTGCTGCTGGTGGTGGCTTATATGGGCTTCCAGTTATTCAGTGTGATCACTGGTGGCCTGGATAAGATGCAGGGCACGATGGAAGGCGTCAGCAGCTCGCTGGACCTGACGCACCAGGTGGACGTTGAGCGCATGGACGAAATCGGCCACGCCGGCGTGGCCTTCAACAAGCTGCTGGGTGAAATCGGCAGCGTGGTCGGTACCGCACGTTCGGCGGCGGATGCTGTCAGCACGGCATCGCGCCAGATCGCGGCCGGCACCAGCGACTTGAATAACCGCACCTCGGCGCAAGCAGCTGCGCTGGAAGAAACCGCATCCAGCATGGAAGAACTGACTTCCACCGTGGGCCAGAACTCCGATAACGCGCGCCAGGCCAACCAGCTCGCGCAGAACGCATCGCTGATTGCAGTACAGGGCGGTGAAGTGGTGAAGGAAGTGATCGACACCATGGATTCGATCAATGCTTCCTCGCGCAAGATCGTCGACATCATCAGCGTGATCGACGGCATCGCGTTCCAGACCAACATCCTGGCGCTGAACGCCGCCGTTGAAGCCGCGCGTGCCGGTGAACAGGGCCGCGGTTTTGCCGTGGTAGCAACCGAGGTGCGCAACCTGGCGCAGCGATCCGCCGCTGCGGCGAAAGAAATCAAGGTGCTGATCGACGACAGCGTGGTGAAGGTCGATTCCGGCACCAAGCTGGTGGTGCGGGCCGGCGACACCATGAGCGACGTGGTGGCCAGCGTGAAGCAGGTGTCCGACATCGTGGCCGAAATCAGCGCCGCCACCGCCGAACAGAATGCCGGCATCGCCCAGGTGCACCAGTCCATCACTTCGATGGACCAGGTCACGCAGCAGAATGCCGCACTGGTGGAAGAAACCGCCGCTGCATCGCAAGCCATGCAAGACCAGGCCGAGATCCTGGCGCGCGCAGTGAGCGCCTTCCGCATCGATGCCGGCCACTTCAAGGCCGCTCCGGCGCTGCGCAATGCCAGCCGCCCATCCACTTCGTCTTCGGTGGCCGTGCGCCCGGCGCGTCCGCGAAAAGTCGCGAATGCGGCAGCCTCGGAAGAATGGGAACAGTTTTAATTTGTTAAAATTTTTAGAGCACACACTTTAAGCGCGATTCATCTATTCGTCACAAATTGACGCTATCTTCTGGTTTCTTTTTCAACCAGGAGAGAACCAGATGAAACTGAGCACCATCGCTGCCAGCCTCGCGCTGGCAGCATCCGTTGTAAGCCTTCCCGCCCACGCATGGCAGCAGGAGACGCACCGCCGCATCGTGCTGGACGCCATCAATTACATGAAGGCCAATCCTGGTACCACCAACTACAGCAAGCTGCTTGCAGGTGTAACGCGCGCCGGCTACACCATGGACCAATTCGCAGCAGCGTTGGGCCAGGGTGCGTATGACGTCGACGATTTCGCCGACACCTATATTTGCGGCGCGACCACCGGCAATTGCCAGCTGGCTCCCGTATGGGGCGCAGGCGCCAGCATCGTCAAATACACATCGTACTGGCACTTCCAGAACCACACCTCCGGGGCCGACGTGCACGGCAACCCGTTCGGCGGCTACAACTACGCCAAGCTGACCGTAGCCGGCGACATCGACAACATGGCCGCAAGCTGGCTGTATGGCGACTACCTGGACGACGGCGCGGGCGGCCTGAAAGGCTGGTTCGGCGACAGCAGCAAATACAATGCATACGGCATCACCGAAGCGCATTACCGCCTGGGCGGCTACTCGACCAACACGATGTACGCCGACTTTGAAGCCGCACCATTCCAGCCGATCGACAACCTGGGCCAGTACTGGTTCTCGCAATTCCTTGCGCAGCCAACCGCACAATCGCTCGGCTTCGTGCTGCACACCACCGACCTGCTGCAGCCGCACCACACCTGGACCACCTCCGCGCATGACCATTCAGGCTGGGAGCAGTGGGTGTACGACTACTACGACAGCGAGCACCTGAACGACTCCGCGCTGGTGACTTCCGCGCTGGCGGACTTCACGCCAGTGGCGCCGACCGGCAATGACATCCGCCCACTGCTCACGCAAGGCGGCACGTACTCGTACGCAAATGGCGGCATAGTGCTGTCGTCTACCGCGTACGGAGACCGTGCAGTGGTGGCGAAAAAGATGATCCCGCACTCGATCGCCATGGTTGTCCACGTGCTGAACCGCGCCGCCGAGCGCCTGGCAAACTGATGGCAGCGCGCCGCATCCTACGCTTGGCCGCTCGCGCCGCCGCATCTGCCGCGCTGCTCGCGGCCATGGCTGCAGACGCGGCGCCCGCCGTATCGCCAGTCGCCGCCCGCATCGATGGCGAGCCGCTTTACGCCGCCACCGTTGACACGCTGTGGCAGCAGCGCCGCGCTACCAAGCCATCGCTCACACGACGCGCCGTGCTGGACGACCTGATCGACATTCGCCTCATGTCCGCGCGTGCCAACTCAGTTGCACCAAGAGCGCAGGCCGCCGCCATGACGGTAGCCTTCGCCCCGGACGTCCTGGTGGAGGAACGCCTGGTCGCCGCGCTCAACGAAGTGTACGGAAAAGATATCAAAGCAGCGGTCAAGGCGCTGCCCCGCGCCACGCTGGAAAGCCTGGTGGTTTCGCAAGCGCCGATGCCGAAGCCGCAGCTGGAGTCCATCTTCGGCCGCCCCGGCCCGCTGCTGCTGGAAATCGCCCTGACGGAAGACCAGCAAGCGCAAGCCGCCAAGCTCGAAGTCATGCGCTACCAGCTTCCCGGCGCCGAGCCGGCAAGCATCACCATGTACGACGTGTATCGCCGGCAGAACGTCCAGGGGCGCCTGGCGCTATCGCAGCAACCGGCCAGCATCGCCCTCCAGCAAGCACGCCATATCCTGGCCAACGCTTTCGTCCTGCATTGGGCCAGCCAGCGCTTCGGCGCCGAAGTCGTGGCCGATCTGCGCAAGGCCATTGCCGACGGCGAGTCAGTGGTGACGCTGCAGGCACAGTTTGGCGTAGGGCTCGACACCGACGCGGGCAGCCCGGTGCTGAACCGGCTGTCGCGCGAAACTGAGGCGTCTGAGATCGAACTGTATTACAAGCAGCACAAAGACCAGTTCACCCGCATCGAAAAAGTGCGCGCCCGCCACATCCGCCTTTTGGACGAAGCGCAGGCGCAGCGCGCGGTCAAAGCCCTGCAAGGCGGCGCCAGTTTCTCCGCCACGGCCCGCAGCATGTCGCGCGCCGCCGACGCAGCTCAAGGCGGCGACTTAGGCTGGATCGGCGCCGACGGCAACAAGGACTGGCTGGCCAGCCTGTCATTCAGCCAGGAACCCGGAACGCCATCAGCCCCAATCCGCGCCCCGGTCGGCCCGAATGAAAACGCCTATTGGGAAATCGTGCTGGTCGAAGAAAAGGTTCAAGGCGTGCACCCGCTGGATTCGGAGACTGTGCGCTACCAGGCCAGCCGCATGATTGCGCTGCGAAAGGCTATGATGCAGTTGGGTGAAATGATCGAACAAGCGCGCAAGTCGGCGCAAATTGAAATCGTGGAGGCGCAATGAAACCCGGACCGCGCATAGCAATTGCCATCGTCGCCGTGATCGCGGCCGCTATCGCGGGACAATGGTACTTCGCCATCACCCGCGAAGCTCCGCCAGAAGCGGGAGAACGGGCCACCCCGCCACCCGCGCCGGCTGCACCGTCAGCCGCACCAACGCCCGCGCCAGCAAGCGCCCCCGTCACAGCAACAAGTGAAGGCGATGGACTGCGCCGCGTCACCATCCCCCCAGTCGATACGCGCACGCCAGCCTGGATTTCGATGGCACAATCCCGCGAATCCGGCGACGACCGCGCACCGCCAATCCAGGGCAGCACCCAGGCAGAGCACCCCGACGCCAGCCTGCTAGCCGACCACGACGCCTACGCCGCATACCAGCAAGCCCAGAAACAGCGCCTGGCCGCAGCCTACGTCCAAGCCGCAGCCCCCGAGCTCTCCAATCTCCAGGCCGACCTAGAGCGCGGCCGCGAAGCCGGCATTCCACCCGAGCAACTCGCCCGAGTCGCCGAAAAAATCCGCCGCATCGAACAGCAACGCCAAGCCGCCGCAGCAACACTCTCTAAATAAAAGTCGGGGTCAGGTCGAGCTTCTTGAGGACCTTCGATTTGTCCATTTGCTCGACCTGACCCCGACTTTTAAAGTTATACCAGCAGGCTTGCGAGGGGCTGGATGACTGGGGCTGCGGTCCAGTAGGCGGTGTGGGAGAGGGGATTCCAGCTCTTCGTCATGAAGTCGAGGATGCCTTGGCCGGCGTTGATGGCGCGGTCTTCGACCAGCGTTTCGTAGCCGCCTTCCAGCGGTTGCAGCGGCCAGCCCAGCGCGTCGTCCGGGTCGTATAAATTGAGCCAGCTGAAGCCGGGATTGGGCTTGGTGATCGGTTTGACGTCCATGCGCTGGTGAGCGGCGACGAAGACTGGAATATTGCACCCGGTCGTGACGAACGTGCGCACCGTGCGGCATTGCAGGAAGCTGCGCTGCTCGGCGGTGAGGCTGTCGGCCATGCGGCCCGGTTTCCAGATGCCGGCTGCGACCGTGCCGCCGCCGGCGCGCTTTTGTGCGTCGTAAATGAAGCTGGACATGACTTGGCAGCCCAGCGAATGTGCGAGCAATACGATTGGCGTGCCGGGCCCGCGCTGTGCGTGGATCGCCAGCAGGGCGCGGGCGATTTCTTCTTGCGCGAGCTCGTATACGGAGCCGTCGTATTCCTTGCGGTTCTCGAGCCCGGCCGCGTCGGCAAAGCCGAACAGGATGAACTTGCGCAGCTGTTCGTAGCGCACCTTGGATCGTTCGCGCGTGCGGTTCCATACGTCCTGCTCATTGGGTTTGAGCAGGTGTTGGTAGTACACGCTGTGTACGTCGACGTTGACGAAGGTATCGCCCATCTGGTGTTGCAGCGCGCGCCGCATGTCGTCGGCATAGTCGAGCGGCTGCTCGCCCATGCCGTGGATCGTCAGTAAAGCTATTTTGCTCATGCCGTCGCCGTTGCTGGTTCGCCGCGGAAGCGGTAGCCGATGAACAGCACCAGCAGCCAGACCGGGATCAGGTAGACCGAAATACGCAGGCCTTCGGTCATGAACATGATCACCAGGATGCCGGCCAGGAAGGCAAGGCACAGGTAGTTCGTCAGCGGGTAGCCCCAGCTCTTGAATTCAGTTTCGTGGCCGTCCGCTTGCTTCTGGGCGCGGAAGCGCAGGTGGATCCAGCTGATCATGCCCCAATTGATTACCAGCGAGGACACGACAAGGCCCATCAGCAGTTCGAACACCTGGCCTGGCATGAAGTAGTTCAGTACTACGCAGATGCCGGTGGCGAGGGCGGAGGCGCCCAGCGCTGCCAGCGGTACACCGCGCTGGTTCACCTTCAGCAGCGATTTAGGTGCATTGCCTTGCTTGGCCAGGCCGTACAGCATGCGGCTGTTGGAGTACACGCCGCTGTTATAGACCGACAGGGCGGCAGTCAGCACCACGACGTTCAAGGCATTTGCGACCCAGTTGCTATTCAGGGCGTGGAAGATCATGACGAAAGGGCTTCCTCCAGTGGCGACTTTTTCCCATGGGTAGAGCGAGAGCAGAACGCCCAGTGCGCCGACATAGAAAATCAGGATACGGTAGATGGCCTGGTTGGTGGCTTTTGGGATGGTTTCCGACGGGTTGCTCGCTTCGGCGGCGGTAATGCCCACCAGTTCCAGTCCGCCGTAAGAGAACATGATGACGGCCATCGCCATCACCAGCCCCGATACGCCATTCGGGAAGAAGCCGCCGTGCTGCCACAGGTTGGCCACAGTGGCTTCCGGGCCGGCATTGCCGGAGGCGAGCAGGTAGCCGCCGTACAGGATCATGCCCACCACGGCCACCACTTTGATAATGGCGAACCAGAATTCCATCTCGCCGAAGGCACGCACATTGGCCAGGCTGATGGCGTTAATCACCAGGAAGAAGGCGAGGGCGCTGACCCAGGTCGGGATGCCGGGCCACCAGTACTGTACGTAGATGCCAACCGCCGTCAGTTCGGCCATGCTGACCAGGACGTACAGCACCCAGTAGTTCCAGCCTGACATGAAGCCGGCCAGGTGGCCGCAGTATTTGTCGGCAAAGAAGCTGAAGGAGCCTGCCACCGGCTCGTCGACCACCATTTCGCCGAGCTGGCGCATGATGAAGAAGGCGATGAAACCGGCGAGCGCATAACCAAGCAGCACGGACGGTCCGGCCATCTTGATGGTTTGCGCGATGCCCAGGAATAGGCCTGTGCCAATGGCGCCGCCCAGTGCAATCAGCTGGATATGGCGGCTTTGCAGGCCCCGTTTCAGTTCTGTCATGTATGGCGTCCCGGTGTGGATTTGGTTAAAGGCCCTGATTCTACATCCTCACACGGCAACAATGTCATTTTCGCACTGCCGGATTTTTCGAGGCTTCTCCTTGATCTGGATCAAACAAAATGTGCGAGGCCTTGGATATGCTGCAAATATGCTCACATTAAGATTCCTCGGCGCCACCGGCACCGTTACTGGCTCTAAATACCTGCTGCGCTTCGGCGATGAACAGGTACTGGTTGATTGCGGCTTGTTCCAGGGCTTCAAGCAGCTTCGCTTGCGGAACTGGGATGCTTTCCCAGTCCTGCCGGCGGCCATCCGCAGCGTGGTCCTGACCCACGCTCACCTCGACCACAGCGGCTTTTTACCGGTGTTGGTCAGTGCCGGCTTCCGCGGCAAGGTGTATTGCACTGAGGCCACGCGAGACTTGTGCGAGATCCTCTTGCCGGACAGCGGTCGTCTGCTTGAAGAGGAGGCACTGTATGCGAACCGCCACAACTTCTCTAAACATAAGCCGGCCTTGCCGCTGTATTCCGAAGCCGATGCCTTGCGCGCGCTGGAGCACCTGGAAGTGATCCCGGTCGGCCAGGAGTTCTCGCCGGCGCCGGGCATGACGGCCCGCTTCCAGCTGGCTGGCCATATCCTAGGCGCGGCATCGGTGGCGCTGCGCTGCAACGGCCGCAGCATCATGTTCTCCGGCGACGTGGGACGGCCCAACGATCCGATCATGCGGCCGCCAACTGTGCTGGGAAAATGCGATTACCTGGTGGTGGAGTCGACCTACGGCGACCGTCGCCACGACCCCGCCGACCCTAGCGGCCAACTGGCCGATATCGTCACCAAGACGGCGGCACGCGGTGGCGTGACCGTGATTCCTTCCTTTGCCGTGGGCAGGGCGCAGGAACTGCTGTATGAAATCTGGAAGCTGAAGCAGGCTGGCGCCATCCCTGCCGCGCTGCCGATCTATCTGAATAGCCCGATGGCGGTGGATGCGACCCGTCTGTACATCAAGCACTGCGCCCAGCACCGGCTTGACGACTCGGCGTGCGAGGCGCTTGGCCACGTGGCCCATATCGTCAACAGCGTGGAAGAGTCGATGGCGCTGAACCGGCGACAGACGCCGATGGTCATCATTGCGGCCAGCGGCATGGCGACTGGTGGCCGCGTGCTGCATCATCTGAAGGCTTTTGCGGGTGATGCGCGCAACACCATCCTGTTCGCTGGTTTCCAGGCGGCGGGTACGCGCGGCGCTCGCATGCTGGCGGGTGAAACGTCGGTCAAGATCCATGGGGAATATATCCCGGTGCGGGCGCGTGTGGCGATGATCGCCAACCTGTCGGCGCATGCCGATGCCGATGAAATCATGGGCTGGCTATCGCATTCTGCCGCTTCGCCGCGCCAGGTGTTCATCACTCACGGCGAGCCGGCGGCGGCCGACGCACTGCGCAGGCGCATTTCGGAACAGCTTGCATGGCCATGCCGAGTGCCGGACTATCTGGAAGAAGTGGTGCTGGAGTAGGGGGGGATGTCGTGGCGGCCATGCTCGAAATTTCTCTCGCTGCATTGGCCAGCGCCTTGCTGGCGGCGGGGGTTACAGCCTGGTTAATGCTGCGCCGCGTAACGGGTATTTCGCGCTTGCTGCGCCAGCGTATGCGCAGCGCTGCTTCGCGCGAGCACCTTGTGGCCAAGGTTTTCGACGCTACTTCGGAAGGTATCCTTGTGGTTGATCGTGATATGCGCATCGTAGAGGCCAATCGGGCCTTCGCCTCCATGAGCGGCTATGAGCGCCAGAAGCTGATCGGCCAGCATCCGCGCATCATGCAGTCCGGCCGGCAGGATGCGGATTTCTATAAGAATATGTGGCAAGGCTTGCAGGGCAGCGGCCAGTGGCAGGGCAAAGTTTGGGACAAGCGCTGCGACGGCTCCTTGTTCGCCGCCCACCTGACCCTGAGCGCGGTGCGCGACGACAAAGGCAGGGTGCAGTACTACTTCGGCCTCTTCACCGACATCACGGAGGAATGCGCGCGCCAGGAGAAAATCGAGCAGATGGCTTTTATCGATCCGCTCACCCGCCTCCCTAACCGGCGTTTGATGGAAGACCGCTTGCAGCAGGCGCTGGCCTTTGCCGCGCGCACCGAAAAGCTGGTGGCGGTCTGTGTGATGGACCTGGACGGCTTCAAGAGCGTCAACGATACCTTCGGCCATGAGGCGGGCGATGCGGTGCTGGTGGAAGTGGCGGGCCGCTTGCAACAAGTGGTGCGCGCCAACGATACCGTTGCGCGGTTGGGCGGCGACGAATTCGTGCTCCTGCTGGCGGGCCTGAGTGACGTCGGGGAAGCGGAAGAAATCCTGGAACGGGCGCTGGCCGCCGTGCGCGCGCCGGTGCGGCTGGTCGACGAACAGCCGGCTTTCGTGTCGGCCAGTATCGGACTGGCCGTGTTCCCGCATGACGCGCAACTGGCGGAAGACCTGCTGCGGCGCAGCGACGCGGCCATGTACGCGGCCAAGCGGCAGGGGCGCGATCGCTGCAAAAGGGCGCAGGCCCGCTGCTGAAAACTACAGGCTTTCCATGACGGTGCGGCCGTTCAGCGGCTGGACCGGGCGGGCATTGTGTTTGTAGGCCTGGGCGAAACGCTTCAATTGGGACTCCGAAATCTCGACCGGCGTTTTCAGTACGAACCAGTTGACACCTTCGCTGCACGGCGGGGTGGTCAGCGAACCGGCGAAGTTGTAATAGCCCTGGCTTTCCGGCAGCAGCTTGCCGATATCGATGTTCACTCCGGCCACTTCCTGCGGCGCGCCTTTTTCCTTCGGCAGGGCATCCCACAAGGTCTGCACCAACTGGTTATCTGCTCCTTTGCGGAACAGCACCGCTACCACGGCCAGCTTGCCTTCTTCGTTCTTATGCACCAGGTGGGCCACCAAGGGATAGCTGCGGCCATTGATCTTTTCTTCGCTTGGCTTGTGGAAGTGGAATTGCAGCAGTTCGTGACGCTTGCCCTCGATCGTGAGGCTGCTGCCTGCGGCATAGTTCACCTGGATCGTGTGGCCGTTGTCGAGGATCGTCAGCGGCGACGAATTGTATGCAAATTCGAGCGCCGGCAGCTTAGCCTTGCTGGTCTTGCGGATGTCGATCGGCGACTGCTGGCGTCCCAGCTCGCAGGTGCTGAAATCTTCTTTGGCGAAGGCCGCGGCAGGCAGCAGGGCGGCGCATAGCAGGAAGGTGACGGCGTGTTTCACTGTGTAGTCCTCTCAGGTTGTCCAACGTTGAAAGCGGCAGATCGTAGCACCGCTTTCCGCCGCACGTTATTTCGTGAGATTGATACAGGTCATTCCCGGCGCAAGGACTATTATTTAGGCTGTTCGCAAGGAGCCAAAAGGAGCGAGATATGGGATACGCACTACGCGCCAAACGGCTTGGCATCGACACTTACCAGCAACCGGTGGCCTACCTGCGGCGCGACAGCGCGGTGTGCAGGGCGGAGGGATTCGAGGCGCAGTCCCGCATCGAGCTGCAATGTGGCGAGCGCGTTGTGGCCGCCATGCTGAACGTGGTCGATGGCGAGTTGCTGGACGGGGAGGTCATCGGCCTGTCGGAGGCGGCCTGGGAAGCGCTGGGCGCAGCGCCGGACATGCCAGTCACTGTGCGCCACCCGGCGCCGCTGGCTTCTTTCGCCGCAGTGCGCGGCAAGATCCACGGCCGCCCGCTGGACGATGTGGCGGCGCGGGAAATCATTGCGGATATCGCCGGTGGGCGCTATCCGGACATCCACCTTTCCAGCTTCATCACCGCCTGTTCAGGCAACCGCCTGGACCTGGCCGAAACCATTGCCCTGACGCGCGCCATGGCCGCCGCCGGCCAACGCATGCACTGGCCTTCACGGGTCGTGGTGGACAAGCACTGCGTCGGCGGCCTGCCGGGCAACCGCACCACGCTGCTGGTCGTGCCCATCGTCGCCGCTTGCGGCATGACCATGCCCAAGACTTCGTCGCGCGCCATCACTTCGCCGGCCGGCACCGCCGACACCATGGAAACCCTGGCGCCGGTGGCAATCGGCATCGACGCCATGCGCCGCGTGGTGCAGCAGGAAGGCGGCTGCATCGTCTGGGGCGGCAGCGTGACACTGAGCCCGGCCGACGATGTGCTGATCCGCGTCGAGCGCCCGCTGGAACTCGATAGCGACGGCTTGCTGGTGGCCTCGGTGCTGTCGAAAAAGCTGGCGGCCGGCGCCAGCCATGTGCTGATCGACATTCCGGTCGGCCGCACCGCCAAGGTGCGCTCCGAACAAGCGGCGCGACAGCTTGCGGCGCGGCTTGAAGGGGCCGGGAAGGCGTTGGGACTGGCCGTGCAATGCGTGCTAAGCGACGGCAGCCAGCCGGTCGGCGTCGGCATCGGTCCGGCGCTGGAGGCGATGGATGTACTGGCCGTGCTGCAGGGTGCAGCCGATGCCCCGCAGGATTTGCGCCAGCGCGCCCTGACGCTGGCGGCAGGCGTGCTGGAACTTGGCGGCCGCGCGGCACCTGGCGCCGGCATGGCGCTGGCGGAGCAGACCCTTGTTTCAGGCGCGGCGTGGAAGAAATTCCAGGCTATCTGCGCGGCGCAAGGCGGCATGCGCCAGCCGCCGGTCGCGGCCTGTTCGCATGTGCTGGAAGCGCGCCATGCGGGCCGCGTGGTGGCGGTGGACAACCGCAAGCTGGCTACTTTGGCCAAGCTGGCCGGCGCGCCGCGGGCGGCGGCAGCCGGAGTTCGCTTCTTTGCGTCGCTGGACAGCGAGCTCGAAGTGGGGCAGCCAATCTTAGCGATTCATGCCGACACGCCGGGCGAACTGGCATATGCGCTGGAATTTGCCGAGGCCCAGAGCAACCTGGTGACGGTCGAGCTTTAGCGGCGAGGGATGTCGTTGCGGGCCAGGATGGCGCGGTTCAGGCGCTCCATCGTTTCTGCCGGCACGTCGCGGCTGCAAACGATATAGCGTTTCAGTCCGGGCGGCATGTCGGGGAAGTCGATCAGCACCAGGGTTTGCAGTTCCGGATACCTCAGGCGCAGATAATTCCAATCCTCGCGATCGACGAACAGGTAATCGGCGCGGCCGAAAGCCACCATGCGGAACATGGCCGACGTCTCCACGGTGCGGCGCATGACGCGGTTTTCGCTGCTGGCGATCAGGGCGTCGAGTTCCTGGCCGTAGGACACGCCATCGATCACCGCCAGGGTCAGGGATTTGTCCGCTACCAGCGACTTCAAATTGGTATGGGACCTGATGCGGGGTACCACTGACGGCACGGCCAGTATGGCATGCGGCTGGTCGGTATGCATTGGCAGCGAATACTGTGCGACTGCCTCGCGCTCGGGCAGGCGGTACCAGCTGATGGAGCAGTAATTCTGGATGCCGTGGCTGAAATTGGCCCAGATACGCTTTTGCGGTTCGTTGACGAAACGTGCGGGTACTCCGGCGGCGGCGAATACCTGCTTCGCGCGATCGAGCATGAAGCCTTTCGCGACGCCATTTTCAAAATAATAGTAGGGTGGTTTCTCGCGCCAGGCCACGGTCAACGGCGCGTCTGCCACCGCGCTTGCCGTGCTCACTGCCGCAATCACTCCGATTAAATATTTCTGCCACATGCTGCCATTATAATAGGATCAAGCCCGCAGAAAGGAGTAGCACGATGTTCAGCCGTCCCCACGTAGCACCCCGCATGTTTGACGACCCTTCCGCAGCATTGGCCCAGGTCCGGGCGATATACGACGATAGTATCCGCTTTTTGCGAGAATCCCTGCAGCGCTTTGTCGAGGGCGAGACCCCCACCGAGCGTGTGCGCGCCTGTTACCCCTACGTTAGGGTGCAGACCGAGACCGTGGTGCGTGCCGATTCGCGCCTGTCGTACGGCTTTGTCGCCGGCCCAGGCGTCTTTGAGACCACGCTGACCCGGCCCGACCTGTTCGCGGGCTACTACACCGAACAATTGCGCCTGCTGCTGAAGAATCACGGCAAGCAGCAGATGCAGATCGAAGTGGGCCTGAGCGCCCAGCCTATCCCGATCCACTTTTCCTTCGCCGAGCATGACCATATCGAGGGCAGCCTGAGCGCCGAGCGCCGCATGCTGATGCGCGACGTATTCGACTTGCCCGACCTGGCCGCCATGGACGACGGTATCGCCAACGGCACGTACGAGGCGCCGCCCGGCGAGGCCCAGCCGCTGTCGCTGTTCACCGCACCGCGCGTCGACTATTCGCTGCAGCGCCTGCGCCACTACACCGGCACCTCGCCCGAGCACTTCCAGAATTTTGTGATGTTCACAAACTACCAGTTCTACATCGACGAATTCGTGCGCATGGGCCATGAGCTGATGGCGAGCCCGGATAACGATGGCTACGTCGCCTTCGTGGAGCCCGGCAATATCGTCACGCGCCGCGTCGGCCACGCCATGCAGCCGGGCGACGACCTGGGCGCCGCGCCGCCTCGCCTGCCGCAGATGCCGGGCTACCACCTGGTGCGCGCCGATGGCAGCGGCATCAGCATGGTGAACATCGGCGTCGGCCCGGCCAACGCCAAGACTGCGACCGACCATATCGCCGTGCTGCGACCTCACGCCTGGCTGATGCTTGGCCATTGCGCCGGCTTGCGTAATACGCAGCAACTGGGCGATTACGTGCTGGCCCACGGCTATGTGCGTGAAGACCATGTGCTCGATGAAGACTTGCCGCTGTGGGTGCCGATTCCGGCGTTGGCCGAGGTGCAAGTGGCGATTGAGTCGGCGGTGGCGGAAGTTACGCAACTGGGCGGCCATGACCTGAAGCGCGTGCTGCGCACGGGCACCGTGGCCAGCACCGACAACCGCAATTGGGAACTGCTGCCGCAACGCACGCCGGAGCGCCGCTTCAGCCAGAGCCGCGCCGTGGCGCTGGACATGGAAAGCGCCACCATCGCCGCCAACGGCTTCCGTTTCCGCGTCCCATACGGCACGCTGCTGTGCGTGAGCGACAAGCCGCTGCACGGCGAAATCAAGCTGCCAGGCATGGCCAACCAGTTCTACCGCGACCGCGTCGACCAGCACCTGCGCATCGGCATCCGTTCGCTGGAAAAGCTGCGCGGCCTGGGTTCGGATAAGCTGCACAGCCGCAAACTGCGCAGCTTTGCCGAGGTGGCCTTCCAGTAAGCTTAGCGGCGCAGCCAGTCGTCCAGGCGGATGGCGCCGAGCCGCGGCTTGGCGCCGATTGCCGGCACCAGGGTGGCGTGCGCCAGTTCGGAACCGAAGTAGCGGGCCTGGGCATCGGCCACGATAGGCCGCGCCTCGCCGTCCGCTTCCATGACGCGGCGCACCGCCTGCTCGATGGACATTTGCTGCGGCCCGGCCAATTCCACGGTGGCGTTCAGCGGCGCTGCCAGGGCAAGCCTGGCCAACGTCTCCGCCACGTCATCCGCCGCCACCGGCTGCATCAGCGCTGGCGGCAGGCGGATTGCGCCATCTACCTCGGATGCGTGGCCGATCACGTTTACGAATTCCATGAATTGCGTGGCGCGCAAGATAGTGTAGGGCACGCCGCTCTGCTTCGCCGCTTCTTCCTGCGCAAGCTTGGCGCTGAAGTAGATATTCTCCGGCAGCCGCTCGGTGCCGACAATCGACAGCACAACGTGGTGGCGCACGCCGGCTTCCTTCGCGGCCCTGGCTAGATTTCGGCCGGATTGCTGGAAGTGCTCGATCACCTCGGCTGCTGCATAGGAGGGAGAATTGCCCACATCGACCAGCACTTGGGCGCCCTCCAGCGCAGGGGCCAGGCCTTCGCCGCTGACCGCATTGACGCCGCTCGCCCGCGAAGCCGCCAGCACTTGATGACGGTTTGCCCGCAGCAGCTTGACCAGTTTCGCGCCAACCAGTCCGCTCCCTCCGATCACTACAATTTTCATGGTCTTCTCCAGCTTGTCGAAACATCGACAGTACAACCTGCCGAAAGCGCCAATCGGCGTACGTGGAGAATACCCTTTATCTCCTGCCAACTATGTTGGCGGCTTGGCGACGATGCGGCGCACCGCATATAGCCCGAGGATGTCGATCAGGGTGTGCGCCAGCATTGCTGCGATCAAGCCGACATGGGTGTACACCAGGCCAAAAACCATGCTCATGCCGAAAACGCTGCCAGCCTGCAGCAAAGCCGCACGGTCGAAACGCCCGAAGTCGTAGGCGCTGGCGTGCAAGAGAAGGAAGAGCAGGGAGCTGAGCCAGATGCCGACCAGCGGTTGCAGCGCGGCGCGGAACAGCATTTCCTCGCCGATGCCGGCGGCCAGTGCAATCCATACTGGATTCAGGCCGCGCAGGTCGAGTTGCCCATAGCTGTCGGCGGTGCGTTGCACGGAGTCGGCGCCGGGCTTGCGCAGCGCACTGAGAAAGGAGGCTGCGCCCACGAGCAGGCCAAGTGCGGCGCCGATCAAAACTTGTTGCGGCCAAGGCAGGCCGGCCAGCAAGGCTTCTGGCAATGCAGCGCGTTGTATGAAACGGATCAGGAGCAGCGCCACCAGCATGATGACCAGGCAGGTCAACAGCTGACGGCGCAGGGGAATCAAATCATGCTTTCGAAGATGATCTTCCAGTCGCTGCCTTCGCGCGCCCAGTATTGGCGCTTGCGCTGTGTCGAACGGTTTTTGCCGATCTTCGATTCAAGGGTGAAGGTGCTGACCAGCATATCGTTGCGGCTTGGGTAGCGGAAGATGGTCACTTCGCTGAGCGAGACACTGAGGTTGTTGACGCTGGCCAGTGGGCGCATATCTTTTTCGTACCAGGTTTTCAGGTCTTCGCCGTTGGCGGACTTGAACTTGGACGAATAATTCTTCAGCAGGCGCTTGCTGTCTGCGCTCACCAGGTCGGCGCGCCAGGATTCGACCAGGCGGTTGGCGGTAAAGCGCTCGGCATCCCACTTGGCCTTGGTGATGAACTCCTGGTGGTCGGCGATCACCACCGGGGTCTTGCCGATATCGACCGTGCCTTCCAGCTTGCGCAAGTCTTCGTTGGTCAGCACCACGCAGCCGTCGGAAGCGAGCGGAGGGCGGCTGTAATTGTCAGCCGGCGTGCCGTGCAGGAAGATGCCGCCGCCGCTGCGGCCATTCAGGCGGTCCCACTCGTTCGGGTAGTTGATGCGCAGGGCGCTGGCGCCGTAAAAGTCCGGCAGTTTTGGACCGGCGACGCGGCCAGTGATGTAGTACACACCCAGGGGGGTTTTCTGGTCGCCTTCGCGGAATTTGTCGACACCCAGCTTGCCCTGGCTGACGTAGTAATCGGTGAGCAGCTTCAGTTGGCCGTTGGCATTCTGGTAGACGTACAGGCGCGACTGGGTGGCGTCGACCACCAGCACATGGCGCATGTCGGCGCGCAGCTGCAGCACGGAACGCGGCGCCAGTTCCGGGCCGGGACGCGCCACCAGGGTTTGCAGCCGCACGCGCGCTTCGTCGCGCAAGTCTTTCAGCTTGTCGGAAGGACCGTTGATGCCAGCGCCCATTTGGGCCACCGGCTGGGTGTGCATCAGCAGCAGGTCGCCGCGGATCATGTGCCCGACGCGGAAATTAGGATAGGCCTGCACCAGGGCGTCGGCTTTGGCCATCGCTTCCTGCAGCTGGCTTGCGCGCAAATCCTTGTAGATTTCGAGCAGCATGATTTCCGCATCCTGCCGGGCGCGCGGCGATTCGGCAGGATGGATCGATTTGGCCATGCCGATGCCGGCTGGCGTGAACAGGGTGCACGCTGCCAGCAGCGCTACAGCCGCGCTGATGCTGGCTCGCTTCGACTTCTTCATCAGCCCCCCGACTGCTCTTGCTTGATCAACCAGTTCTTGCCTTGCTTCTCGAGCACCAGGGTCTTGCGGCCGGTGGTGCTGAGACGGTCCGACACATACTTCTGGCGGAACTTCACGGTCGCGGTATTTCCGTTGACCGAGATTTGAGGCGACTCGACGGTCACCTTGATATGACCTTTGCCCTCGATGCGGGCAGTGCGGTCAGCTTCCCAGGACTTGCGGTTCTGGCCCTTCGGTACCTGGAAATTGCCACTGTAGGCGTTCAGGTAGCCTTTCATGTCCTGCGAGCTCCAGGCCTTGGCCCAGTTCTCTACAGACTTGATCACGTCGGCACCGTCGGTATCTTCTTTCTTGGGTGCTTCCGGCTTTGGCTCAGGTTTGCTTGCGGCCTTTGCCAATTGTACCGCCGGGGCAGGCGCAATGGCTGCCGGCGCTACAGGGATCGGTTTCGCTTGTGCAGGGGCCGGCGCAGGTGCAGGAGCCGGAACCTGTTTAGCCTGTGCCACGACAGGCGCCGGGGCTGGAGCAGGCTTCGCTGGCGCAGGCGCGGCCACTGGCGGCGGCATCACTTTGGCCGGTGCCGGCGCGGCTTGCGCGATCACAGGAGCCGGAGCAGGGGCGGGCGCAGGCGCCGCCTTGGCTGGCGCGGAAGCCGGCGAAGCTGCAGCCAGCAGCGTTGCAGGCTCTCCCTTGGGCGTGAGCGTGCGCACCATGGCCAGTTTCGACTTCTGCGGCGGTTGTTGCCCCGGGTCCGCCAACTGCATCGCCTTGTCATAAGACTGGCTGGCCAGCTTGGCATACACATCGCCCAGGTTTTCATGCGCCGTGGCGTAAGCCGGATTGGTGCGGATGGCGCGTTCCAGCGCGACGCGAGCCTTGTCGTAATTCCCGGCCGATGCATGCAAAACCGCCAGGTTGTTATAAGGCTCAGGTAATTCCGGATAATCTTCCGTCAGTTTTTGGAAAACATTAATGGCATCGGCGCTTTTGCCCTGTTCGGACAAAATCATTCCTTTGATAAAACGCAATTGAGCATCCTTGGGGTGTTGCGATAGTGCAACATCAACCTTGGCTAAAGCTGCGGGTAACTGCCCGGCGCGCATCATTTTACTGATGTCGGATACCTCATCTGCTTGCGCTGAAAAGCACGCTGCCAAGAGCGCCGCCCCTAGCGCAAGGGCTGTACGAGAGGAAAATTGCGATGCCTGCATTTATTAATTTGCCGACCGGAAATAAAGCCTAATTTTATCAAATATACGGTGGCTGAATATACTTAAGAAATGGAACTAAGCATTACACAGGAAGACGCCGGGCACACTGCGGAAGGTTTGCCGCTATTTATATTCACCCTTTGTAACCGGCACGGGATGGAAGTGCGCCTCAGCACCCTCGGCGGGGCCATTGCCAGCCTGCGGGCGCCAGACCGTCACGGGCGCCTGGCCGACGTGAGCGGCGCTGATGTGAGCGATTGCGGCATCCACCTGCTGCCAGCGCCGGGACGCGCCCTGCACCGGTTGCCCTGGCATGCCGTGCCGCTCGTCGAGGATGCCTCCGTGGGACTGCGCCTGGTCAGTCCCGGCCCGCAATCCGTGGTTGCCACCTATGTGCTTGATGACGCCAATGGACTCTTGTTGCATTGCCATGCCCCGGGTGCCGCGCAGTCGACGCTGAGCCTGCGCGCAGCCTTCAATGTGGCAGGCGAGGGCGACGCGGGGCGGCAATTGCTGATGATTCGCGCTGGGCGCGTGGTGCCGGCCGGAGCCCATGAGCAGGACGTAAAAGGCACGCCCTGGGATTGCCGTCTTCCGCGCCCGGTGAGCGATCTGCCGGGCCAGGCGCGTTACCTGCTGGACCCCGGGCGTGGTGAAAATGCTGCACTGCATTTGCTCGATCCGGATAGCGGCCGCCTACTCGAAATCTTCACCGATGCCGGCAGTGTGAGACTGGGAGCCAGTGATCCGCCATCGCAGTTTTGGCTGGAACCGCTGATGGCTGTGTCTGAGGGTAAGTTGCTGCTGCGTTGCAGCGCAGCAGCATGAGGTAAATACAATGTTACTATCTAGACTCTGCCATCACTGAGCCTAGCCCATGAGTATCGTGTTTTCCAGCCTGAATCATGCGCAGCGCGTGCCCCTTGCTGCCGAGATCCACTCGCGCCCCTTCCTGAAATTGGAGGCGCCAACCCTGCTGAGCCACTTCGCCGTGATTGGCGAACAGGAGCAGCAAGCGTTGCTGGCGGATCTGTGCGGCCATTTCGGCGTGGCGGCGCCGGCTGAGGGTGGAAAATATTTCAGCCACGACTTCGGCCGCTTCCGCCTGAAGTGGGAGCTGCATACCGAATTCGCCACCTTTACTTTCGCTGAAACCGTGAACAGCATGCCAATGCCGGAGGAGGCTTTCGCCAATATGCCGGTGCGCCACCTTCCAGAGCAGTGGCTGCTGCGCCTTAAGGGCAGGGTGCTGGTGGCGGCGCATGTCCTCTTGGGGCGCCCGGGAGGCAAGCAGCAGGCCTTTGCGGAGAGCCTGCAGCGCCTGTTCCAGGGTGCTCCGCTGGCGGGTAGTCAGGTAATGAATGGCGGCGAGATGTGGACCGATTTCGCTATCCACGCGGATGGCTTCAGCCGCTTCGTCATTTGCGACGCCGGCATGCACGAACAGCAGTCCGGCCGCCTGGTGCAGCGCGTGCTGGAAGTTGAAACCTATCGCATGATGGCGCTGCTTGGCCTGCCGGTGGCGCAGACGGCCACGCCCGAACTGAACGAGGTCGAGTCCGAGCTGGCGACGCTGGCCGGCGCCCTGGTGGAAGCGGATGGCAAGGTCGATGACGGCTCCACCGAGCAGGCACTGCTCGACCGCATTACCCACCTGGCGGCGCGTATTGAAAAGGTATCGGCCGATACCAGCTATCGTTTCGCTGCGTCCAAGGCTTACTTTGGTCTGGTCAACGCGCGTATCGATGAATTACGTGAGCTGCGCATCGAGGGCACGCCGACAGTGGAGGAGTTCATGGAGCGCCGACTCGCGCCTGCCATGAAAACTTGCGAAGCCGTGGCCGCGCGCCAGCAGGCGCTGGCAGTCCGTATCGCCAACAGCAATGACTTGCTGCGCACCCGCGTCGGCATTGTGCAGGAGGCGCAGAACCGCAAGATCCTGCAATCGATGAACAAGCGCGCCGCGCAGCAGCTGCGCCTGCAGCAGGCAGTGGAAGGCCTGTCGGTAGCGGCAATCTCCTACTATGTGGTGGGCTTGATCGGCTACACCGCGAAGGGCGCCAAGGTGCTTGGCGTGGGCGTGAATCCAGAACTGCTGATGGGCGTGATGGTGCCGGTGGTGGCGATTGGCATGTGGCTAGGCCTGCGCGCCATGCACAAACGCTTGCACCACGCATGATGCAGGCCGCCCGGCGCCTCCCAGCATTCGCACAAGCCGCCGTGCTTGGCGCAGCATTAGCCGCGACACTGACCGGCTGCGTCATCACGCCGAGCGCAGCCCCGGTCGGCCCGGCGCCGTCATCGGTTAGCGCGTTGCGCTTCATCGGCGAACAGCGCGTGCCGCACCGTGCGCTTTACGAAGGCACCATGCTGGGCGGTTTTTCCGGCCTCGATTACGACGCAGCCCATGGCCGCTGGGTGATTGAATCCGACGACCGCTGCGCGCACAACCCTGCGCGCTTTTACGAAGCGGAATTCGATTTTGACGCCAACGCCTTCCACGCCGTGCGTTTCGTCGGCGTGCATCACTTCATCAACTCGGACGGCATGGATTACGCCGCCAGCCCGGCCGGTTGCGCCCAGGCCGACGTCGAATCAATCCGCATCGACCCGCTTGACGGCAGCATCTGGTACGCCAGCGAGGGCGATCGCCGGGCCAACCTCGATCCATTCATCCGCCACGCCACGCGCGATGGCGGCTTTCTGGCCGACTTGCCGCTGCCTGAAAACTTCAAGGTCCACAAGAACGAAGAGCGCGGCTCCCGCTACAACGCCGTCTTCGAAGGCATCGCTTTCGCGCCTGATGGCCGCAGCCTGTGGGCCACGCTCGAATGGCCGCTGTATGAAGATGGCCCGATTCCGACCGCCCAGCACGGCGCACTGGCCCGCATGACGCAGTTCCAGCGCGACGGCAAAGTGCTGCGCCAGTTTGCCTATCCGGTGGACGCGATTCCCGCCGAACCCGGCCCGGGCAAGGAGGCCGAAAACGGCGTCACGGAAATCCTCCCACTGCCCGATGGCGAGCTGCTGGTGTTGGAGCGCGCTACCGTGCAGGGCGCCGACGGCGTGCACCGAAATTACGTGCGGATTTATGCTACCGACACGCGCGCTGCGAGCGACGTGAAGTCGCTTCCAGGCTTGACCGGCGCCACATTCACACCCGCCCGCAAGCGGCTGGTGCTGGACCTGGCCACGCTCGGCCTGCCGCGTATCGACAACCTGGAGGCAATGTCCTTCGGCCCGCGCCTGCCCAACGGCCACGCCACCCTGGTATTGGCAAGCGACGACAATTTCGGCAAGACCCAGGTCACCCAGTTCCTGTTGTTCGAAGTGCTGCCCTAGGAATTGTTCCGGATAATGGAATAGTTAATTGCCATTTGCGGTGATTCTAATCATCGCCAACATGGATCAAACTCTCATCATTACTTGAGAGGAGAATCCATGAAACTGTACTACCACCCAATTTCCGGCCACGCCCACCGCGCCCACCTGTTCCTGTCCCTGCTGGGCCTGGACTTCGAGCTGGTCGAGGTCGACCTGCTGAAAGCCGAGCAGAAAACCGAAGCCTTCCTCAAGCTCAATCCCTTCGGCCAGGTGCCGGTGCTGGAAGATGAGGATGCCGTGATCGCCGATTCCAACGCCATCCTGGTCTACCTGGCCAGCCGCTACGGCGATGCCGGCTGGCTGCCGAAGGACCCGGTCGGCGCCGCCGCCGTGCAACGTTGGCTGTCGGTTGCCGCCGGTGAAATCGCCAGCGGCCCCGCCACCGCCCGCATCATCAACCTGTTCAAAAAGCCTGTCGACCCAGCCGACGCCATCGCCCGCGCCCATCGCATCCTCGGCCTGGTGGACAGCAGCCTGGCCGGCAAAGCGTGGATCGCCGCTGCGCAGCCAACCATCGCCGACGTTGCCCTTTACAGCTACATTGCCCGCGCGCCGGAAGGCAATGTGGACCTGGCGCCGTACGCCAACGTCACCGCCTGGCTGGCCCGTGTGGAATCACTGCCGCGCTTCCAGCCCTTCATCAAATCACCAGTCGGGTTAGCAGCATGAGCGCGCCCTGGCACGCAGGTGAAATCGCGCTGCAAGCCACGATCGGCGCGGTCGAACGCATGGACGAAATCGGCCGCAAGGTGATCCGCAATTACATGCCGGAACAGCACCGCGACTTTTTTGCGCAGCTCCCGTTCGCCGTGTTCGGCAGCGTCGACGCCGAGGGCCGGCCCTGGGCCACCCTGCGTGCCGGGGAAGAAGGATTCATGCATTCGCCGGACCCGCAAAGCCTGCAGCTCTTGCTGCCGGCCGAAGCGGACGATCCGGCACAAGCGGGCCTGCGCGACGGCGCCGCCGTCGGCATGCTCGGCATCGAGCTGCACACGCGGCGCCGCAATCGCCTGAATGGACGGCTGCGCGCGCTGGGCGATGGGCGGTTTGAAATCGCCGTCGCCGAATCGTTCGGCAACTGCCCGCAATACATCCACAAACGCGATTATCGTTTCGAGCGTTTGCCGGGAGAGTCATCGGGCCTGCCGCCGCGCCGACTGCCGCAACTGGATGCGCTGGCGCGCGACCTGATCAGCCGCTCAGGCACTTTCTTTGTCGCCACTTACTCCGGCGAGGGCGACGAAATGCGCGTCGACGTTTCGCACCGTGGCGGCGAACCGGGTTTCGTCCGGCTCAGCAGCAAGGGCAAGCTCATTATTCCCGACTATGAGGGCAATCGCTTTTTTGCCACTCTCGGTAACATTCTGCTGAATGGCAAAGCTGGTTTGGTGTTCCCGGATTTCGACAGTGGCGGCCTGTTGCAAATGAGCGGCGCGGCGCGCGTCGTCGTGGAAGGCGAGGAAAGGCACTGGGAATTCGAGCCGCAGCAGCTTGTGTGGCGGGAAGATGCGTTGCCAATCAGATGGGCGCTGCTGGCAAAATAGTTCTGCTACCATCAGTGGCATGGACAGGGCTTCTCTCGCTTCGCCGGGAAGGACCAGGCTGGACGCATTCACTGCTGTGTATGAGGACAGCCCCAACTTGGCTTTCATGATGGACGCCGAAGGCATATTGCTTGCTGCGAATGCTCACGCACGGCGCCTGGCGGGAGACCTTGACGCTGGCCGCAAGGCCTTTGATCTTTTCCGCAACTGGTCGGCAGTCGAATTGCGCGACGATGCCATGCCGGAGGCCAGAGCACGCGGCATGTGGCGAGGCGAACTTGCCTTGCGTGAAAAAGAGGGCGACGGCAAGCCGGTTGCGCTGGCGATGGAATACTATGCCGGCCACGAAGGCCAGCCCGAATGCTTCCGCTGCCTGATCACGCCCTTGCCCGAAGCCGATTCCTACGGCTCCCGCCTGCGCTTCAAACGCTTGTTCGACTATCACCCGCATCCCATGTGGGTATACGACGTTGCCACGCTGCGTTTCCTGGTGGTGAATCGCGCCGCGATGACGGTGTACGGCTACAGCGAAGAAGAATTCCTCGAAATGACGATCGAGGACATTCGCCCCGCGCATGAAATCGAGCGGCTGCGCAACGACCTGTCTACCACGACGGCATTGGCGCAGCAATCCGCCGGCTGGACCCATCGCCGCAAAGATGGGCGCTATATTCAGGTGGAAATCTCTTCCCACCCGCTGCTGATGGCCGGCCACAAGGCGCGCTTCGTGTTCGCCCACGACGTGACCGAACGGCTGCGCATTGAAAGGGCGCTGCATGAATCGCGGGAAATGACACAGTTGGTAGTCGACCATATTCCGCACCAGATCTTCTGGAAAGATATGGACCTGCTGTACCGCGGATGCAATGACGTATTCCTGCTCGCCGCCGGCATGAATTCACAGGAAGACGTGGTGGGCAAGAGCGACTTTGATTTTCCCTGGGCGCACAATGCGGAGCGTATCCGCAGCGACGACCAGCAAATCATACGCAGTGGGATCCCGCAACTTAACCGCGAAGACCACCTGCTGTTTGCCGACGGCAGCGTGCACTGGTTCCTGATCAATAAACTGCCTTTGCATGACCAGGCCGGCAAGACGATCGGCCTGCTCGGCACCATCGAGGACGTGTCCGAACGCAAGCAGGTGGACCTGATGCTCCAGCTGCATAACCGCGCACTGGAATCGAGCGTGAACGCCATTGCGATCACCGCCATTCGTGACAGCAGCGACGAGATCGATTACGCCAACCAAGCCCTGGCCGAACTGACCGGCTACGCGGCCAATGAACTATCCGGCCGCAGCCTCGAACAACTGCTGGCTGACAATGATGATGCCGCCGCCCGCACTGCCCTCCATGAAGCCGTGCACGGACAGAGCGATGTGCAGCTGATGCTGCGCGGGCACCGCAAGGATGGCCGCGCCTATTGGGCGCAGTTGCATGTGGCGCCGGTCGGCGGCCTGCAGGGCCAGCACACGCATCGGGTCTGCGTGCTGACCGACATGACCTCCACCATGGATTACCAGGCGCAGCTGGAACACCAGGCCAGCCACGACGCGCTGACCGGCCTGCCGAACCGCAACCTGTGCGGCGATCGCCTGGCACAGGCGATCGGCTACGCCCAGCGTTATGGGCATACAGTGTGGGTGGCCTTCATCGACCTGGATAACTTTAAGCAGGTCAACGACAACCTTGGGCACGAGGCTGGTGATGAATTGCTGCGCACTGTGGCATCGCGCTTGCATGGCTGCATACGCGATACCGACACTGTGGCGCGCATGGGGGGCGATGAATTCGTGCTGGTGCTGCTGGATGGCCACGAAGCGACGCCATCGCAAGCGGTGCTGCGCAAGATCCTGGACAGCATTGCGGCGCCCATGCAACTGGCAGGGCGGGAGCATGCGGTCACCTGCAGCATGGGCGTTTCGCTTTATCCAGCGGATGCCACGGATCCGCAACTGCTGATGCGCTATGCCGATATCGCTATGTACCGCGCGAAGGAGAATGGCCGCAACCAGGTGCAATTTTACGAGCCGGCCATGCACGCGCGCATCGTGGAGCGCGCCGCCATCGAGAACGAATTGCGCGGCGCTTTGGTGCGCGGCGAAATGTTCCTGGTCTACCAGCCAAAGATGAACGTAGCCACCGGCGAAATTTCCGGGGTTGAAGCGCTGCTGCGCTGGCAGCACCCGACCATGGGGTTGATTCCGCCGGGCCGCTTCATCGGCGTGGCGGAAGAAACGGGCCTGATCGTGGCACTCGGCCGCTGGGTGATCCACACCGCCTGCGTGCAGAACAAGGCCTGGCAGGAGGCGGGCCTGAAGCCGCTGCGCGTGGCGGTCAACGTGTCGGCGCGGCAGTTCCGCGACAAGAGCCTGGCGGACGAGGTGGTGGAGGCCCTGCGCAGCACCGGCCTGCAAGCCCAGTACCTTGAACTGGAGCTGACCGAGAGCATGATGATGGAGAACCCGGACGAAGCCGTGGCCACCGTGCAGCGGCTGAAAAAAGTTGGCGTAGCGCTGTCGATTGACGATTTCGGCACAGGATATTCCAGCCTGGCTTACCTCAAGCTCTTCCCCATCGATTACCTGAAGATCGACCAGTCCTTCGTACGCGACATGCTGGGCGATCCCACGGTGGCCGCGATTGTGCGCTCGGTGATTTCGCTGGGCCACAGCCTGGACTTCCGCATCATCGCCGAGGGTGTTGAATCGGAAGGACAGTTGGCCTACCTGCAGCGCTATAACTGCGACGAAGCGCAGGGCTACCACCTCAGCAAACCGATCATGCCGGAAGCGTTCGCCTCCTTGCTGCAGCAAGAGCAATCGCGCCAGCCCGCGCTGAGGCCAACTGAACACCGGGCGACCTTGCTGCTGCTGGACGACGAGCCGAATGTGCTGTCGTCGTTGATGCGCCTGTTGCGCCGCGACGGCTACCAGATCCTGCCGGCCCACAATGCGCAGGAAGCGTTTTCCCTTCTGGCCACCCACGAAGTGCAAGTGGTCGTCAGCGACCAGCGCATGCCGGACATGAGCGGCACCGAGTTCCTGAGCCGCGTGCGCAAGCTTTATCCGCGCACGGTGCGCATCATCCTTTCCGGCTACGCCGAACTGGAGTCGGTGCTGAACGCCATCAACCGCGGCGAAATCTACCGCTTCTACACCAAGCCCTGGGACGACCAGGCCCTGCGCGAGAATATCCGCGACGCCTTCCGCTACCATGAGTTGATGCACGGCGGCGAAGGCAATGCCCCGACGGGCACTTAGGCGCCGGCCAGGGCGCTGAAGGCGTCAAGCAGGGTCCGGGCGCGGAAGGGTTTCAGGACGATGCGCGTGATGGCGCGTTCGCGCAATGCTGCCAAAAGCACATCGTCGCAGCGCGATGCCAGCACGGCGATCGGAATGCGCGGGCGGCTGGCGCTGTGGCCCTGGCGCACCAGGTCGAGCAGGGTGAAGTCATAGGCGTCGCCGGCGTCGATGGAAATCAGGGCGCCGTGGAAGGCGCGCTGGCCCAGGAGCTGGCGCGCCAGCGGGGCGTTGGCTGCTTCCTGCACTTCGGCCAGGCCCATTGACCGCGCAGTCAGGGCGACGGTTCGACGCAGCACGCTTTCCGGTTCCACCAGCAGCATTTGTTTGAGTTCAGCCACGGCTGTTCTCCAGTTCCTGGATCACCAGACTGCGCAGGGTGGAAAGGATGGCCAGCGCCATGGGGTCGAGCTTGCGAGGCTTGGTATCGATGATGCACAGGGTGCCGAGCGCCAGGCCGTTGGACAGGATCAGCGGCGCTCCTGCGTAGAAGCGGATATGCGGCGCGCCGGTCACCAGCGGGTTGTCGTGGAAGCGCATGTCGAGCAGGGCGTCCTCGATCACCATGATTTCTGCGCGCATGATCGCGTGGCCGCAAAAGGAAATATCGCGGCCCGTCTGGCAAGTGTCGCCCAGGCCCACAGCGGCCTTGAACCATTGGCGGTCGGTATCGAGCAGGGAAATCAGCGCGATGGGCACCTCGAATTCCTCGGCGGCGAATGCGACGATCTTGTCGAATCGCTCCTCGGGTGGCGTGTCGAGCAGCAGTAGTGCAAACAGGGCTGCCAGGCGCTCGGCCTCGTTCGATGGAGTGGGGGCGGCGATCATGGGAAATACTGTAGCACGCTTACAGTTGCACGCTTACACTTTTAGTACCCCTATTTTTTTGGATTTCTGGCAAGATTAACTCAACAGAATAAGAATGGGGTTGCCGATGGCAAAGCGATGGCTGAAGCGTCTTGCGCTAGGTTTGCTGGCGCTACTGTTGGTAGTGATTTTTGGGGTGTGGTTCTTCCTGCGCGGCAGCTTGGCCCAGCTGGATGGACGGCGCAGTGTTAGCGGACTGGCCGCCACGGTGACCGTGGCGCGCGATGCCAATGGCGTTCCTTCGATTACCGGCAGTCACCGCGATGACGTGGCTTATGCAACCGGCTACGTACATGCGCAGGACCGCTTCTTCCAGATGGACCTGCTGCGCCGCAAGCCTTCCGGCGAGCTTTCCGAATTGTTCGGCGATAAGACGCTGGAGATGGATCGCATCAACCGCCTGCATCGCTTCCGCGCCCGCGCCGCACAGGCAATCCAGGCAATGCCTGCGGCCGACCGGCGGCTGCTGGAACGTTACACCGCCGGTGTGAATGATGGCCTGAACGCGCTGGGCACCCGGCCCTTTGAATACGGCCTTGTGGGCATGACGCCGCGTCCCTGGGCGCTGGAAGATTCCTACCTGGTGGCATCGGCCATGTATATCGACTTGCAAGTGACGGGCATAGGCCGCGAGCTTGCGCGCGGCTGGCTGAAAGAACATGCGAGCCCGGCGCAACTGGCCTTCATTCTGCCGGAAACAACTCAATGGGATGCGCCGCTGGACGCCGCCAGCCCGCCGGCGCCCGATGCGCCGATTCCTCCCCGCGCGCCGGACTGGTGGGGCAAGGGTGTGGCGCCCGAGCCAGCCACGCTGGCCGCGGCATCCTTCGTCGATGGCGTGGGCAGTAATAATTGGGCGGTGTCGGGCAAGCGCAGCCGCAGCGGCGCCGCCATCGTGTCGGACGATATGCACCTGAACATCAGCCTGCCGGGAACCTGGTATCGCATGCTGCTGCATGTGCCGGGCCCGCATGGCAGCACGCGCCGCGTGGTCGGCGTCAGCATCCCTGGCGTTCCGGCAGTGGCGGCGGGCAGCAACGGCGACATCGCCTGGGGCTTTACCAATAGTTATGGCGACTATATCGACCTGGTGGAAGTGGCGACAGCAAAGGATCGTCCGGGCCAGCTCAAGCTGCCGGGCGGCTGGGAGACCCCGGTCGAGCACAACGAGATCATCCTTGTCAAAGGCAAGCCCTCGGTCGCCTTGAAAGTGCGCGAGACTTCGCTGGGCCCGGTGATGCGTGCTGGTAGCCGCGACTATGCCTTGCACTGGGTGGCGCATGACCCAAAGGCGGTCAACCTCACACTGCTGCATATGGAGGAGATGGAGAACGTGAACGAAGCGCTGGCGTTGGCGCCCAAGATCGGCATGCCGGCGCAGAACCTGGTGGTGGGCGACAGCAGCGGCAATATCGGCTGGACCATCGTCGGCCCGCTGCCGCAGCGGCCTGCAACGCCGGTCGATGCAAGTTTTCCTCTGGCGGCCAACGGCAGCACGCGCGGATGGCAAGGCTTGCTGCCGGCGGCGTCCTATCCATCGGTGCGCAACCCATCGAATGGCCAGTTGGTGACGGCCAATAACCGCCAGTTGCTTGGAGCCGATGCGCTGAAACTGGGCGACGGCGGCTATGACATGGGCGCCCGCGCCAGCCAGGTGCGCGATAGCGTGGCGGCGCTGGGCGACATGACCGACGAGCAGGGCGTCTACAGCGTGACGCTGGACGACCGTGCGCTGTTCATCTCCCAATGGCGCGACCGAGCATTGGCCGTGCTGGACGACGACGCGGTGAAGGGCAAGCCGCAGCGCGCCGAACTGGCCCGCCTTCTGAAGACCAATTGGACTGGCCACGCCAGCGTCGATTCGGTGGCATACCGCGCCAGCCGTTCCTTCATGTGGTCCCTGTATGAATTACTTTACGGCGGCGCCAATATCGAATTAGCGAAATTGAACAAGGATACAAATATGCGCGCCGCGTCCAGCCGCTGGCCGGTGGTGCTGGGCCGCTTGCTGGATGAGCGTCCAGCCGGCTGGCTGCCGCAAGGCTACGCCAGTTGGAAAGCCTTGCAGCTGGCGGCGCTGGACCGGACCATCGAGTACATGTCCAAGGAAGGCAAGCCGTTGGCATCGGCCACCTGGGGCGCACGTAATACGGCTAGCATCGCCCATCCGATTGCCGGTGCGATGCCGATGCTGAAGAAGTGGTTGAGCGTTCCGCCCGACCAACTGCCGGGCGACAGCAATATGCCGCGCGTGGCGGGACCGGCTTTCGGCCAGTCCGAGCGCATGACAGTGTCGCCGGGCCATGAGGAGCAGGGCTTGTTCAATATGCCGGGCGGCCAGAGCGGCCATCCGCTTTCGCCCTTCTTCCTGGCCGGCCATGCCGACTGGGTCTCAGGCAAGCCTACACCGTTGCTGCCAGGCCCAGTCGTCCACACCTTCACATTTACGAAGTAGCGGTCTTCTGCCGCAGGAAGTCCACGGTCCGCTGCCAGGCCAGCCTGGCAGCCGCTTCGTCGTAGCGCGGGGTGGTGTCGTTATTGAAGCCGTGCTCGACGCCGGCGTAGACATGGTGCTCGTAATGGGCGCCAGCGGCTTTCAGTGCTGCTTCGTAAGCCGGCCAGCCGGCGAGAATGCGGGCGTCGTTGCCTGCGTCGTGAATCAGCAGGGGCGCCTTGATCTTCGGTACATCGGCGGCCGAAGGCTGCTGGCCGTAGAAAGGCACTGCCGCCGCCAGGTCGGGCACCATCGTCGCGAGATAGTTGGCCATGCCGCCGCCATAGCAGAAACCCACCACGCCTACCTTGCCGTTGCTGGCCGCGTGCGACTTCAGGATTTGTTCTGCGGTGAGAAAATCGGCGCGGGTTTTGGCCTGGTCCAACTTGCCGAACAGTTCGCGCGCCTTGTCTTCGTCGCCCGGGTAGCCGCCGAGGGGGAAGAGGGCGTCCGGCGCAAACGCCAGGAAACCGTCGAGCGCCAGGCGGCGCGTAATGTCCTCGATATGCGGATTCAGGCCGCGGTTTTCATGCACCACCAGCACTGCCGGCAGCTTGCCCTTGGCGGCCGCAGGCTGCACCAGGTAGCCGCGCAGCGTGCCATAGCCGTTCGGGGAAGGATATTCCACATAGCCGGCCTTGATGCGCTTGTCGCCGGCCGCCGCCAAAGGCGCGGCGAAGCTTGGCGCCAGGGTTGCCAGCAAGGTGGCGCCGGTCGCTCCGGCCACCGCATAGCGCGTCGCGCGCGAAATAAAATCGCGGCGGCTCAACTGGCCATGTACATATTTGTCGAACAGCTCCAGTACTTCGGGATCAAAGTCCTTGGCGGTAAGGCGTGTCATCGCGGCATTCTCCAGGTAAATTAGGCTGTCAAGTCTACTCCGACCGGTGCATAATGGGAGTTCGACTCTAGCCAGAACTCGCTATTGATGAGGCAAGCAATGATGAACGATTTTGCAGCCGCTTCCAAGGCCACGATGCAATTCCTTCGGCAGCGCCTGGGCTTCAAGTTATGGATGGTCACCCGCAACGACGGCAAGGACTGGATCGTCCTCTTTGCCGAAGACCACGGCTACGGCGTCAAGCCTGGCCAGGTCTATAGTTGGGCGGAGACCTTGTGTTCACGCATGGTGGAAGGACAGGGGCCCCACATCGCGCCCGATGTGACGAAGGAACCCTCCTACGCCGAAGCTCCGATTACGCAGCAGATTGCCATTGGCGCCTATGTTGGCGTGCCATTGCGGCGGGCCGACGGCACGCTGTTCGGTACCCTGTGCGCCATCGATCCGGAGCCGCAGCCTGAGCGCATTCGAGAAGACAAGGACATGGTGGTGCTGATGGGCGAGCTGCTGGGCGGCTTGCTGGAGGCCGAACTGGCCGGCATCGAAGCCGCACGCAAGGCTGAACGCATTGACGTCGATATCACGCGCGACGAGCTGACTGGCCTGTATAACCGCCGCGGCTGGGACATGCTGGTCTTGCGCGAGGAAGAACGCTGCCGCCGCTATGGCCACCCGGCCTGCGTGGTATCGCTGGACCTGGATGACCTCAAGTTTTATAACGATACCCAAGGCTATGCTTCCGGCGATGCGCTGCTGATCCGCTGCAGCAAGGCCCTGAAGGAAGTCACGCGCGGCTCCGATGTGGTGGCGCGCATGGGCGGCGACGAATTTGCGATGCTAATGGTGGAATGCGATTACTTCGATGCCCAGGCCATGCTGCTGCGGGTTCAGGAAACGCTGGCCGGATACGATGTGGGCGCATCGATCGGGATGGCTATGCGCAAATCCGGCATCGACCTGGAGGAGGCCCTCGCCATTGCCGATGCCGAGATGTACCGCGCCAAACGGTCACGCAAGGTTTTGAACTAACTCTTCCTGTGCGGCAGGTTTGGCGGCTGCCGCTTTCCCCACGCCGAACAGCGGCTGCAGCAGCGGCACGCGGCGTACTACCTCGAACACGCCAAAACTGATCGCCAGGGTCAACACCGCAATCAGCAAGCCCTCCGTCACCGGCGGAAGGCTGGCCGCGCGTAAAGCCATGGCCAGGCAGATGATCAGCGTCTGGTGCAGGATGTAAACCGGGAACACGGCTTGTGTCAGGTAGCGGCGTTTGGCGCTGTCGAAATTCAGGTGGCGATGGCCGAAACCGCAGACAGCGACGATCCCGCCCCATTGGCACAGGGCGTAGATGACACGCGCCACGGGAAGCCAGGTGATCTGGAATGGTCCGTTCATCGAACCGAAGCAGACAACGGCAGCCCAGCTTGCAAGGAAGAAGCCAAACGCGGCAAAGCGCGCGTCGTCCAGCCGTTGCCAGAACTCGCCTCGGCGCGCCATCGCCGCACCCAACAGGAAGACCGGCAAGCTCATGGCGTGGTTATGCCAGTCTGCCACCAGGTTGTGGGTATGCGGCCAGTGCGACAGCAGCAGGATGCGGCCCAGGGCCAGCACGGCTACCGGGAGTACGAACAGTTTCCACCCATGCAGCTGGCGCAGCAGCCAGGAACTGGCGGCCTGCACGCGGTGGCTGCCGATGGCGGCCAGGATCAGGGTGTACACCCACAGGTAAGGCAGGAACCACAGGTGATTCCATGTCGGCAGGTCAAGGCAGCCATTGTGGTCGCAGAAGCCGTGGTGGGCCCGCACATAAAGCTGCATGAAGTCGAAGTAGCTGCCTTGGTAAGCGACATCGGAAACCACCTCGAAGTACGCTTGTGGAGGCACGATAAAGAACATACCGAAGATAAGCGGGATCAGCAGGCGTTTGCTGCGTTCCTTCGCCAGTCCCTTGCCACCGAGTTTTTCCAACAGGAAAGCAGCTGCCGCGCCCCCGATCAGGAATAACAGCGACATGCGCCAGGGAGAGGAAAGCATCATGAAAGGTTCAATGGCATCGCTGGGATGGGGCGTCTTTACATGCCAGTCCCAGGTCACGTAATACATGCCGGTGTGGTACAGCACCAGGAGGAAGAAAGCGCCGATGCGCAGCCAGTCGAGGAAGAACAGGCGTTTGTTTTGCATGATGGTTGGGCAAGCAGGGTTGGACATGCAGCCAGCTTAGGGGCGGGCGGCTTACCAGGCGAGCAATAGGTGGTGAACGGCATTTGGCTGGGGCGAACGGGCTTTTGAGCGGCCGGAGAGATACCTCCAGGGTCACCGTTCAGGAATTTCTTACGGCGCCACCGAGAGCGGTGATCAGTTCGGCTTTGTAGTTGCGGCCGAGCGGGACTAAGTCACCGTTGCGCAGGACGAGTTGGCCCTGCTGGTCGATCTTGTCGATCAGGGACAGGCGCACGGCGGCGCGGCGGTGGCAGCGCATGAAGTCGGCGCCCAGGCTTTCCAGCAGATCGGTTAGGGTTTGCCTTAGCAGCGGCGCCCCCTGCGGTGTGTGCAAAGCCACGTAGTTGTCGGCGGTCTCGAGCCATTGGATGTCGGCGACCGGCACCACGCGTGTGCTGCCGCGCTCGCTGACCAGCAATTGCTGAAGCGGTGCGCCTGGGAGCCCGGGCGATTTTGTGGCTTGCGTGGCGCGGGTTGCCATTCGGTCGCGCAGGCGCTGCATGGCGCGCTGCAGGCGCGTGGCGTCGAAGGGTTTAAGCAGGTAGTCGATGGCGTTGGCGTCGAAGGCTGGTACCGCGTATTCATCGAAGGCGGTGGCGAAGACGACCAGCGGCGCGGGCTCGGGCAGGGAGGCTGCCACCTCGAGGCCGCTGACCTCCGGCATCTGCACGTCGAGGAAGATGGCGTCGGGCGCAAAGCTTGCGACCTTCTCAAGCGCCTCCACGCCATCGCGTGCTTCTTCAATGGCTGTGATGCCTTGCTCTTGCACCAGCATCCGGCGCAGCTTGTCGCGCGCAGGGCGCTCGTCGTCGACGATCAGGATGCGCATGGGATCCTCATTTCGGCGCGCACGCCCGCAGGTTCGAGCTGCACCAGCGCCAGGCCGGCTTGCTCGCCATACAGAGCCTGGAGTCGCTCGCGCAGGTTGCGTACGCCAATCCCGCTGCTGCTTACCGAACCAGTATTCGCTGCGGCGGTCAGCCGGCCGGCATCATCGGCGACCGCGAGCACCAGCATGCCGTCATTGCGTTTCGCCTTGATGGCGATGTTTGTCACGCCGCGCCGCCGTTCGACCGTGTGCTTGAATACGTTCTCCAGCAAAGGCTGCATGCTCATCACTGGCACCAGGCACTCGCCGCAGCTTGCATCGATATCCCAATCAATCTTCACACGATCAATAAAGCGCTCTTCCATCAGCCGCGCATAGCCGCGCAGCAGCCGCAATTCGGTCGACAAGGGCGCCTGCTGCTGCCCGCTGACGTCCAGTGTCGCGCGCAGCACATCGGCCAGCTGCACCAGCGTGGCATCGGCACGGTCAACGTCGGAGTGCATCAGCGAAGAAATTGTATTCAGTGCGTTGAACAGGAAGTGCGGCTGCATCTGTTGCGTGAGCTGGTGCAGTTGGGCCGTGCGCAATCGCGCGTTGGCTTGTTCCGCGGCGCGGAACGACAGGATGCCAAAGGTGATCAGCGTGAAGATCACGACGAAGATCGAGATCTTGATGTTCTCGTACAGGAAGGTCTCGCCCCAGGGTTCGTGTCGATACTCCATGCCGAGCGCCGCATACACAGCGTGACGAATGCCGAATGCCAGAGGCGTGAACAGGATCCACCACACCGGCAGCCAAAGCGCCTGCCGCGCAAACCAGCTCGCCGGAGTTGAGAGCAGGCCATCGTAGCGGCGGGTGCTGAGGCGCTGGGTCGCCAGCAGTAGCGACGCCACGAGCATCGAAGACGTTTCCCAAAGAATGGGCTGCCAAAGCGGCCCATTGCCTTCGTGGCGCATGAACTCCTGCACCGCAGTGGCCACCATCATGGCCCAGAACAGCAGCCATGCAATGGCGAGCGAGAGCGTGGCGCGCCGGTTCATTTAGCCTGCTTCTGGTGGCGTGCTTCGACGAGGTCAATCTCGCGCACCAGCTTACGTGCCGTTTCGTCGGAAATATGGTGATGACGCGCCAGGTCGAAAATCGCCTGGCGCTCCGCTTCCATCGCAGCCAAACGCAGTTCGCGCTCAGCGCGGTCAAGCTTGCGGAAATGCTCTTTGTTCTGGTCTTCATCCGACCACGCGACATTCAGGCGGTACTCGTACAGCGCGATCACGCGCGCCGCAGCCTGTGGCAGAACGTCCGGATGATGTGCATCGGCCAGCGCCAGTTCGGCGCGCTCGATGGCCGCAATCGCTGCTGATGCCGCCTCGCGCCGCGCCATGTCTTCCTGCTGGCGCTCGGCAGGCTCCTCAGGGAAATACATCCCGCCCAGCAAACGAGGCAAACCAATGCTGGCCGCCAGCAGGGAGATCAAAATCACCGAGCTGGCCAGCAAGATGGTCAGGTCGCGCGCCGGGAACGGATCACCATTGGGCAGGACCAGCGGCAAAGTCAGCACGCCAGCCAGCGTGATCGCGCCGCGCGCGCCGGCAAGCGCTGTTGCCAAAAGCAGGCGCCAGTGCGGCCGTCCGCCATTGCCCGCTCCAGCTTTACGGCTGCGGCGATAAAGCGTAACGCGCAGTGTCGCCCACACCCACAGGAAGCGCAGCGCGATCAGCCCGAAGCTGATCGCAAACGCATACAGCACCAGCCACCACGAATTGATGTGGCCACTCTGTTCGAGGGACTCGCTGGCGCCGCGCAGGATGTCCGGCAATTGCTCGCCGAGCAGCACGAACATCACGCCGTTCAGCGTGAACTGCACCGTGTCCCACACGGCGGTGCGCTGGATGCGGGTGGCGGCGAGCGCCTGGCCGCCCAGCTCCACATAGCTCATGGTAATGCCGGCCGACACCGCGGCCAGGATGCCCGAAGCATGCATGCGTTCCGCTACGAGGTAGGCGCCGAAAGGAATCACCAGGCTGACCAGGATCGGTGACCCCGAGGGTTCGCCGTAACGTGAGGTGAGGCGGCCTTGCAGCCATGCGACGGCTGCGGTTACGGCAACGCCTGTAGCGATGCCGGCAGCGGCCAGCCAGACGAAGGTCAGCGATGCGCTGGTCAGCGAAAAGCTGCCGGTCAGCGCAGCCGCCACGGCAAAGCGGAAGCACACCAGGCCGCTGGCATCGTTCAGCAGGGCTTCGCCCTCCAGGATGTGCATCAGCCGTTTCGGGATCGGTGCACGCGAGGCGATTGAACCGACTGCAATTGGGTCGGTCGGCGACAGGATGGCCGCCAGCGCAAACGCCACCGGCAGCGGCATGGCTGGAATCATCCAGTGAATGAGGTAGCCCGCGCCAAGCACCGTGAAGATGACAAGCCCCAGAGCCAGTTCAAGGATCACGACGCGGTCGCGGAACAGGCCAGTGTTCGGGATGCGCCAGCCATCGAGGAATAGCAGCGGCGGAATAAACAGCAGGAAGAACATTTCCGGATCCAGCTGGATGCCGTGGCCGGACCAGGCGGCAATGCCGGCGCCCAGTCCGATCTGGACCAGGGGGAGGGGAATGCCGCCGGACAGCATCCGCTTCAGGTAGGCGCTGGCGATCACAGCCAGCAGCATTGCTAAAACTATCTCGATAGAATCCATGCGCGCATTATAGGGTGATGCCATTCGAAAAAGAACTTGTCACTCATAAAAGTGGCTGTCATAATAGCGCCTTCTGCGGGAATAGCTCAGTTGGTAGAGCGCAACCTTGCCAAGGTTGAGGTCGAGAGTTCGAGACTCTTTTCCCGCTCCAGAATTCTTGAAAGGACGCCATCGTGCGTCCTTTTTTGTTGTTTCTGCCTCTAATCGCTCCCGGATGTTTTAAAAACGCCGGTATACTGCCGAAACATTCCATACCAAAGGGAATGTCATTTAAAGCACATTGGAGCGATCGCGATGAATTCCGTTCAACAAGAAGTTGACGAGCGTAGTAACCTCACAAACTCCAACAAGTTCGAGCTGCTGCTGTTCCGCCTGGGCGTTGACAGCACCAGCGGCAATTCAGAGCTCTATGGCATCAACGTCTTCAAGATTCGCGAGATCGTTGCGATGCCGACCGTGACTGCAGTCGCGGGTTCGGAGCCGCATATGCTGGGCGTAGTCAACCTGCGCGGACAGATTATTCCTGTGATGGATTTGCCGGGCATTGTCGGCGTGAAGCCGAAGACTGGCCTGAACATCATGCTGGTGACCGAGTTCGCTCGCACCACCCAGGCCTTTGCCGTGGAGTCGGTGGACGAGATCGTGCGCCTGGACTGGAGCCAGGTGTTGAGCGCTGAAGGCAGTCACGGCGGCGGCATGGTGACCTCCATCGCGCGCGTCGACGGCGACGTGCAAAACACCCGCCTCGCCCAAGTGCTGGACGTGGAAACTATCCTGCGCAACCTGACCCCGAGCGACGGCAAGGACATCGACGAAAACACCGTCGGCCGCCTGCCACTGAAACCAGGCACCTTCATCCTTGCCGCCGACGATTCGGTGGTGGCGCGTAACCTGATCGAGCGCGGCCTGGAAGCGATGCACGCGCCGTTCGTGATGCTGAAAACCGGTAAGGAAGCCTGGGACAAGCTGAACCACATCGCCGAAGGCTGTAAGGCCGAAGGTATCCCGGTTGAAGACCGTGTGGCCCTGGTGCTGACCGACCTGGAAATGCCGGAAATGGATGGCTTCACGCTGACCCGCCTGGTGAAGCAGGATGCGCGCTTCTCCAAGATCCCGGTGGTGATCCACTCTTCGCTGTCAGGCAAGACCAACGAAGACCACGTGAAAGGCGTCGGTGCCGACGCTTACGTGGCCAAGTTCGTTGCGGAAGAACTGGCGGAGACCATCCGCCGTGTGATGACTAAGTAATTTCGCGTTAAAGTTCTTTTAATTGGCGACTGTGAAATCTCACATGGTCGCCAATGAAGCTCGAAATAAAGTAGTAGCCATGATCGTAGCCCGCATGCCGGCGCAGCTCCAAAGGCTGACCGGCGGCGCGACACGCATCCTCGAACACTCCCGGATATAACTGCTCCTCAAGGAACTTGTCGGCCAGGCCCTGGTCGATCAGGATGCCATTGGGGAAGGGCGCTTCGTCTTGCACGGACATCAGCGCGCTGGCGTCATGCTGCAGCCAGGTTTCCTTGTCCGATCCCAGATACCCGCTGAAGGCTTTCTGTCCCCATGGGCAGTGCACCGGCGCCGCGATCGGCGCGAAGGCCGATACGCTGCGGAACAGGTCCGGCCTGCGCAGGGCCAGCGTCAGCGCACCATGCCCGCCCATCGAATGGCCGAAGATGCCGATACGATTCGGGTCCACCGGCAGTTCATCGATCACCAGCTTGCGCAGTTCGTGAATATAGCTCTCCATGCGGTAATGCTGCGACCACGGCGCTTGTGTAGCATCGAGGTAGAATCCCGCGCCTTCGCCGAAATCCCAGCTCGCCGATTCACCTTCAATGCCAGCGCCGCGCGGGCTCGTATCAGGTGCTATGAGGATGATGCCTTCGCGCGCCGCATGCTGCTGCGCACCGGCCTTGATGGCAAAGGTCTCTTCGGTACAGGTGAGGCCCGCAAGATAGAACAGCGCGGGCAAAGGCCCCTGCGCTGCCTGCGGCGGAATGAAGATGGAAAAGCGCATTGGCAAGCCAATCGCTTCCGAATCGTGGCGATAGAAGCGCTGCATCCCGCCATGGCAAACGTGTTCGCTGATCATGTCCATGCATGTCATTGTAGCGGAGATGAGTGCGACGCGTTTTTCACAAATGCAATATAGTTCGGTTTGGAGGACACGTCTATGACCGATTTGTTAGTCATCTCTGACGAACTCGCATGGCCTTGCGCCATGCTGCTTGCCTGGCTCGCAGGTGAGTTCGTCCATCGCTGGACCAATCTGCCGCGCATCAGTGTGTACGGTTTAGTGGGCTTCCTGCTTGCGCAGGCTATGCCCGATCTTCTCGCGCCGGACGGCAGCAGCCAGGTAACCCTGCTTGCCAATATCGCTTTCGGCCTCATTCTTTTTGAGTTTGGTTACCGCATCAACCTGCGCTGGCTGCGGGTCAATCCCTGGATTGCGATCAGCGGCCTGGCGGAATCCGCGCTTACGTTCGCCGCGGTGTTCTTAATCGCTAACTGGCAAGGCATGCCGCCGTTGACGGCTTTGCTGCTCGCATCACTGGCCATGTCCACATCGCCGGCTGGCGTGCTGCGCGTGATCAATGAGGAACGCAGTTCGGGGCAGGTGACCGAGCGTCTGCTGCACCTGGTGGCGATCAATTGCGTGCTGGCCCTGTTTGTGTTCAAGGTGGTCGTGGGTTTCTGGGTATTCCAGACCTCCGGCAGCCTGACGCAGGCCGTGTCGCGCAGTGTGATTGAATTGCTTGCGTCGGCGGTGCTGGGCGCGGCGGCGGGCATGCTGGTGCCGGCTTTGCTGCGCAGCCTCGGTACGCTGGCTCGCGATGGTACGGTGGCTTTTGCCATGGTGGTCGTGCTGCTGGTGTCAATTACGCAGGCCTCGGACCTGTCGCCGGTATTGGCGACGCTTACCTTCGGCTTGACGGCGCGCCATCGCCGCGTGACCTTCACTCGCACGCAGCGCAACTTCGGCGCGATCGGCGAGTTGTTGACGGTGCTGCTGTTCGTGTTTGCCGTGTCCACGCTGGACTGGCAGCGCGTGGTGTTCGGCGCTTCGCTGGGCATCCTGCTGGTGGTGGTGCGCTTTGCCACCAAGACTATTGCGGTGGCGGTGTTTGCGCACGTCGCCGGTATTTCGTGGCGCAAGGGCGCATTGATTGGGGTCGCTTTGTCGCCGATGTCGGTGTTCGCCATCCTTCTGCTGGAGCAGACGCGCTATATGGGTATTGTGCTGGTGGATGAACTGGCCGCGCTGGCTGCCATGACATTGTTCATGGAAGTACTGGGGCCGATCGTCACGCAGCGTGCGTTGATCCGTGCGCGCGAAACGGCAAAAGAGGAGGGCTGATATGCCGTTGGAAGAATTCAAATCGTCGCAGCCGTTGACGATGGGTGTGGAGCTGGAGCTGCAGCTGGTCAGCCTGTCCGACTTTGACCTGACTGCGTCGAGCCCGGACCTGCTGCATCTCTTGGCGCGTAAGCCGTTCCCGGGACATGTGACGCCGGAGATCACCGAGTCCATGATCGAAATTAACAGCGACGTACACACCAATCACAACGAGCTGCTGGCCCAGTTGCGCGAAACGCGCGATACGCTGGTGCGGGCGGCCGACACGCTGAACATCGGCATCTGCGGCGGCGGCACGCACCCGTTCCAGCGCTGGTCGGAGCGCAAGATTTTCTCCAAGCCGCGCTTTAAGGAAGTGTCTGCGCTGTATGGCTATCTTGCTAAGCAGTTCACGATTTTCGGCCAGCACGTGCATATTGGCTGCAGCAGCGGCGACGATGCGCTGTACCTGCTGCACGCGCTTAGCCGCTATGTGCCGCACTTCATCGCGCTGTCGGCTTCATCGCCTTACGTGCAGGGCAATGACACCCTGTTCAACTCCGCACGCCTGAACAGCGTGTTTGCCTTCCCAATGAGCGGCCGCGCGCCGTTCATCCTGAAGTGGGACGAGTTTGAGCACAGCTTCTTCTCCAAGATGGAGCACACGGGCGTGATCAAGTCGATGAAGGACTTCTACTGGGACATACGACCAAAGCCGGAATACGGCACCATCGAACTGCGCGTATGCGATACGCCGCTGACGGTGGAGCGCGCCGCCGCCTTGGCTTGCTACCTGCAGGCCCTGTGCTCCTACCTGTTGGAGCGTAAGGAGGACCCGCCCGCCGAGGATGACTACCTGGTCTACAATTACAACCGTTTCCAGGCCTGCCGCTTCGGCCTGGATGGAACGGTGGTGCACCCGAAGACTTACGAAAGCCTGTCCCTGCGCGAAGACATCCTCACCACCCTGCGCCGCATGGACTTGCACGCCGAAGCCCTCGGCGGCAGCGCAGCCCTGAACCACCTGATGCAGGTGACCCACATGGGCAGCGACGCCCACTACCTGCGCGCGGAATTCGATTCATCGGGCAGCGTGGAAGGCGTCGTCGACGCGGCGATTGCCCGTTTCAGGGGGAATTGAGCGGATTCCGGGGCTTTTTCTTGTGATTGGCCCCGGGCAAGTCCGTCGTATAATCAGGCACGACCTTTCATTCAAACAGCTCATGAGCGATAACAGTGTCCTGGGGATTTACACCTTCGAAGGCGTTTTCGAGGGGAAGGCGGTGTATGAATACGCGTACCCGCAAGAGCATGCGCTGCACAAGTGCATGCTGTTCCTGCTGCAGGAAGGGGCGGATGCCCTGTGGGATTCGGCGATCATTGAATGCAGCAAGTTCGGTTTCGAGAATGTGGCGATGGATGCTTTCAGCATCTTGCAAGCCGATATGCTTGAAAAAGCGCCTTTCAAAGACCTGCACGCTCATATTGAAGAAGCCGCGTCCCTTGGTAGTTCATTGGTCTTCTACGCCAAGCCTTGAGTTCTTTCCAGCTGCACGGATTTGACAGTCTGCGAGGGCTGCTTGATGCAGCCCAGTGCGCGGAGTTGATCGCGCAGCTTCCTTCCATCAGCGGCGCCGGTTCGCGGGCTTTGCTCGCGCAACCCTGGTGTTCCCGCCTGGCCGGGCAACTGCTCGGCGGCCAAGCGTTGGCCGACATCCTTCCTGCCGGCCATGTCGCCGTGCAGTGCACCCTGTTCGAAAAATCCGAGTCCGTTAATTGGCTGGTGCCGGTGCATCAGGATTTGAGCATTCCCGTACGCGAACGGACTGATGCCGAAGGCATGCGCGGCTGGTCGCTGAAAGAGGATGGCTGGTATGTTCAGCCTCCGTTATCAGTGCTAGAGCAGATGGTCGCAGTGCGCGTGCATCTCGATGATTGCGGTGCGGATGATGGGCCGCTTTATGTGGTACCTGGCTCGCACAGGCAAGGCGTCATCGGCGCGCCGGATGCAGCGGCGATGCGGGTTCACGAACAGGCTTGCCTTGCGAGGGCGGGTGATGCCTTGGCCATGCGGCCGCTGTTGCTGCATCGGTCGTCAAAGTCTTCAGGCGTCAACAGGCGCCGAGTCCTGCATTTCCTTTTTGGTCCAGCTTTTATATCGCAAGGTATACAATGGCGGGAGCAAGAAGGAGTGTGCTATGAAAGTTGTCGTCACAATAATTAGCTTGGTGATATGCCAGGCCGCGCTGGCCGGGACCAGCGCTTTGCCACCAGCCGACGAGGCTGCCGCCTTCAAGGCAGCCGGATTCAAACAACACGGCAAACAGTGGAAATCATGTAAGGACTCGAGCGCCAGCTATGTGCCGGGTGCGATCGAGCAAGTTCAGGACCTCAATGGAGACGGACGTCCCGAAGCCGTCATCACGGAAGGCAGCACCGCCTGCTTTGGCGATACCGGTGTGGGCTACGCCCTGGTCAGCAAACAAGCCGACGGCAGTTGGGAAGTCATGTCGCGCGGCGTCGGCATTCTTTTGGTCCAGAAGACCAAAGGTAAAGACGGCTGGCCCGACCTCGAAATCGGCGGCCCCGGCTTCTGCTTCCCTATCGAGCGCTGGAACGGCAGCGAATACAAAGTCGTCGGCAAACAGTACGAAGGCAAGCCCTGCAAGCGTTGATGCTTGAGCAAGCTCAATGTCAAGACACGTATGAAAGGTCTAAGATAGTCAGATAGAGTGGGCCAATTGGAGACCGACCATGGAACAGCAGAGAGACGAGGCCGACGAACGCATCCCGCAGGACGAAGAAGCAGAGCGGGCGAAAGTAATCAGGGAAATGTTTGTTCGCTTGCGCAAGTATCGAGGAGCATTGCCCGCCGAGTTCAAGTTTGACCGCGAACAGGCTCATGAACGGCGCTAGGCTCTTCTTTGATACCAACGTACTTCTTTACCTCGCGTCCGGCGAGGAATCGAAGGCCAATATTGCTGAATTCGTGCTTTCTTCCGGCGGGGTAGTCAGCGTCCAGGTATTGAATGAGTTTGTAGCCGTGGCGCGCCGAAAGATGTTCTTATCCTGGGACTCGATCGCGGAGATAACGCGTTCAATTCGCTTCTTATGCCGCGTGATCCCACTTACTGTTCCTGTTCATGATCACGCGGTCCGGATCGCGCAACGATACCAAATTCCAATTTACGACGCGGCGATAGTGGCGGCTGCAATTGACGGCGGCTGCTCACTTTTACTTACTGAAGATTTTCAGCATGATCAGCTGTTTGAAGGAAGCCTGCGCGTTCGCAATCCATTTTCCGCGACGGGCTAGAACCTGGTTTCGCGGGCGGCGCGGAGGAAACTGTCGAGGATGCCGGTGCAGTCGAGGAGTTCAACGCCGCCGGCGCGGTGGAACTCTGGATGCCACTGCAAGCCCATGACGAAGGGCGCCCTTTGGTAGCGGATCGCTTCGATCATATTGTCCGGATAGGACAAGGCTTCCACCTGCATGTCTTTGCCCAGCGCTTTCACTGCCTGGTGGTGGATCGAGTTTACCAGCGCGCGCTGCGGGCCCTTCACCATCGCGGGTAAGGAGGAGCCGGCAGGGAAAGTGACTTCGTGGCGGTGACGGTCGTAATCGTCCGAGACGTGGAGATGCGCGTCCGGTACGTCGCTGGCAATATCCTGGTACAGCGTGCCGCCGAAGGCCACGTTCAAAAGCTGGCATCCGCGGCAAATGCCCAGCACCGGCTTGCCCGCTTCGACAAACTCGTGCAGCAGTTCCAGCTCGTACATATCGCGCGCCCGGTCGCCGCTCCATTCCGGCTTGGTGGGTGCTTCGGCATAGCTTTGCGGCGAGACGTCGGCGCCACCTTGAAGCACCAAGCCGTCAAGGTGCTTGGCGTAATCGCGCAGGCGGATATTGGATGGGTGCAGCAGGCCCGATGTATTCACGGTAGGGATCATGAACACCAGCACGTCGCGCGACATCACCCACTGCGCCACCGACTCCTCGAGGTACTGCAGGTTCTTGCTGCGCAGCCCAGTGGCGCCGGGTTCGGGGTGGTAGATGCGCGCCGAGACGCCTATGTGCAAGGGCCGCTGGATGATGTGACGCGTGGCCGCTGCTGCCCAGCGCTTGTAGCGCGCCACAACCACGCGGCCCCACAGGGTGAAAATGGTTTCGCCGGGATCGAGATAGCGTGGAGCATCGCCGGCACGGCGCCGTTGTCCGCGGTCGCTTTCGCGGCGATCATTTTTGCGGGGATCGTGGTCGGTCATGCGCTGGCTGCCTCCTCAATACGAGTTTCGCATACACGCAGATTTAAAGACGCACTACTGGCCCTTGAGCAGCTCCAGCACTTCCTCTTCCGACACTTGCGGGAAACTGCGGTAATGCCGGCTGACCGACATGAAGTTCATCGGCGCGGCGAGATAGATGATTCCGTCCGCCAGCGGCGCAATGATTTCGAGGGAATCCGGCGCCGCCACCGGCACGGCGGCCAGCAACTGGAAAGGCTTGCGGACGCGCGTCGCACGCAGTGCTGCCGCCATGGTTGATCCGGTGGCCAGGCCATCATCGACAATGATTACGATGCGGCCTTCGGGGTCGGCGGGCGGCCGCTTGCTGCCGTAGGAGGCGCGGCGGCGCTTCATCAATTCAATCTGTTCGTGGGTTTGCAGTTCGACCCATTCCATGCTGGTGCGCGTACGGTTGAAGTAGGGCGCCAGTTCCCGGTTGCCATGTTCATCGACAGCGCCAACGGCCAGTTCAGGATCGATGGCGGAAGGGATCTTCCGCACCAGCACTACATCCAGCTCACCTTCCAGCCGGTCGGCGATGATGCGCCCCATCGGTACGGCGCCGCGGGGAATGGCAAGGATCAGTGGACTGCTTCCGCGCAGATGCGCGAGCTTTTCGGCAAGCAGTTCAGCGGCTTGCTTGCGATCTTGAAGGGGGAGTTCGATGTCGTCCATGCTGGCCTCCGCCACGCTGCCCATATGACAGCATAACGCGGGAAGCCGCGAACGTTAAGCCTTGATGTCCAGCAGTGTGCCGATACGCTCATCCGCCGCCTTCACGACTTTGGCGGACAGGTCGAAATTGGCTTTGTAGACCAGGGAGTTGGTGATAGCGCTTGCCGGGTCGGTACCCGAAGGTGCGCCGCCGGCATTGTCGGCAGCTGCCAGGCCGCGCGCAGCGGTGGAAATGGTGACGTTTGTCCCGCCAGGTGTTTGCTGGAAGTTCGCCTGTTGCGGCTGGAAATTCTGGGTCGACAGGTTGGCGATATTGTGCCCCTCCACCGCCAGCGCTTGCTGGTTGGCCTGGAGGCCGGAAAGTCCGGCTTGGAGTGCAGAAATCGTCATGGCGCTAGTTTAACCGATTCCGTGTGGAAACAATCCGCCTGCTCAAAAAATAAGCACGGCGCACAACACATGGTATGATGATGGTCGCAATGATTGATGCGAGAGGGGTTTGCCATGAAGATCACCAAGGAAAAAGCCGCCGAAAACCGGCAGTTGCTGGTTGAAACGGCGGCGCGGCTATTCCGCGAGAAAGGGATCGATGGCGTGGGCGTGGCCGAAATCAGCAAGGCCGCCGGCCTGACTCACGGCGCCCTTTACGCCCATTTCCCGTCCAAAGACGCCCTGGCGGCGGAAGCGATGCACTTCAGCACCGGCTCCGCCTATGGCAAGTTGACGGCAAATCCCATTTCGCTGCCCCAGCTGGTCGATTACTACCTGGCGCGTGAACAGCGCGACAACCTTGCCGAAGGCTGCCCCCTGGCCGCCGCTGCCAGCGAGATTGCACGCCAGGAAGAGGGTGTCGGCGCCAACTACACCAGCGGTTTCCGTCAGATGGTGGACTACATCAGCCGCCAGTTGCCGCCTGCGGAAGGGCAGAAGCAACAGGCGCAGGCAATCATGGCGGCACTGATCGGCGCCATCTCAGTGTCGCGGAATGTCTACAAAACCGACCCCAAATTAGCTGATGAAGTGCTGGAATCCGTGCGAACCATGCTGTTTAAGCTGAGTTAATTGCTACGTTTAATGTTTTGGGATTGCTTTCCTGAACCGTGCGCATAAGAATCTGGGATATTGCCCAAACGCATCGTTCCGGAGAGCATCATCAAAGCCTTCGCCGCCCGACTTGCCGCCGTACTGCTGGCCTGCGCCAGCCTGCCAATTGCGCAGGCCGGGGAAGTTGTGCTCGATGCACGCCTGAATGAGCAAATTATTAAGGTTCCCGCCGGCCGGGCACAGGACGTTCAGCTGGAAACCACGGTTTTCCGGCCGCCGGGCCCAGGCCCGTTCCCGCTGCTGATCGTCAACCATGGCAAAGCACCGGGCAACCCCAAGCTGCAGGCGCGCGACCGTTTTATCTATTTGGCCACGGCATTTGTGCGGCGCGGCTACGCGGTGATGGTGCCGATGCGCACCGGCTTCGCTAATTCCACCGGCAAGTTCGTTGAATACGGCTGCAATATGACTGCCAACGGCTACGAGCAGGCGGGTGATATTGCCGACGTAGTGCGCTATGCACGCTCCCAGTCATGGGTCGACAACGAACACATAGTGCTGGCAGGTCAGTCCTTCGGTGGCCTGGCCAGCATGGCCGCAGCTACACAGGAGATGCCGGGCGTGCGCGGCGTGATGAATTTTGCGGGCGGCCTGAAGGTGCACGGCGACCTGTGCGACTGGCGTGGTGCGCTGGTCAAAGCCTTCTCTGAATACGGCCGCCGCAACAAGCTTCCCAGCATGTGGATGTATGGCGCCAACGACAGCTATTTTGGCCCGGAACTGGTGGCGCGCATGCATACCGCGTTCCGGTCCGCTGGCGGCAAGGCGGAGCTGGTGGCTTACGGCGCGTTCAAGAAGGACGCCCACGGCTTGCTGGGCAATCGCGATGGCGCCACGGTCTGGCTGCCGGAAGTGGAGCGCTTCCTGTCTGAAATCGGCATGCCGACGCGTGAAGTCTATGCCGTGGCCGAGCCGCCGCCGCAGCGCGCCACACATTACGCGTCGCTGGATGACATCAACGCCGTGCCTTTCGTGCCGCAACGCGGCCGCGAGCAGTATCGTGAATTCCTGAAGAAGGCTACTCCGCGCGCCTTTGCGATTTCGTCCACCGGCTCGTGGGGCTGGGCGGAAGAGGGCGAAAATACCAACGAGAAGGCGCTGTCAGCCTGCCAGGCGGCGAGCAAGGAGCCATGCCGCCTGTATTCGGTCGACAACGATATCGTCTGGCCTGAACAAGGCACTGCCGGCCGCAACTAAATCAAAGTGAACGCCGCTACCAAGGTGAGCGCGGCGCTCAGGTAGCCAAGCGGACGCTGTGCCCACAGCATGCGGTAAGCCATCACGGCGCAAGGCCGGTGCAGGTTCACGAAGGCGTAACTGGAGAGCAGGTTCTGTACGGCGACCCAGGCATGCATCATGATGGCTGCGCCAAGCATTGCGATGCCTCCGCCATGTGCGTAGGTGGCGTGCTCAACGGCGGCTACGATCACCGCGCCTTGTGCCATCCCGAGCATCATTCCGAGCATCGCCACGCGCAGCAAGCGCGGGTTGAAGTATTGGTGCTGCCATTGCGGCACCAGGCTGAGGGCATGCAGAACCAGGACCGCCGTCAAACTGAGCTGGTATAAGTCCAACATGGACGCCAGTGATTGCAAATTTTCCACGGGCGCACCTCCGCGCTGTGGCATCCTTATGTTGAAATTAACATATTCCTCCACAGGGCTACGCATGATACCCTGAGGTAAGCATACGCCAATTACGCGAGGTGAATCAGCGCATGATTCCTATTGCAGTGCAGGGTGCCAGCCGGGAACGCAAACGCCAGCGGCCTAAAGGCCGGCAGGTTGAGGCTGCTGCGTTGCAGCAGGTGCAGGCTTTACTCGGCGCCGCTCCGCGCCGCCGCGATTTGCTGATTGAGTTTCTGCATCTGATCCAGGATGCGTATGGCTGCCTGTCGACGGCGCACCTGGCGGCGCTGGCTTCCGAACTGCGGCTCGCGCAGGTCGAAGTTTTTGAAGTCGCGTCCTTCTACCACCATTTCGATATTGTCCGGGAGGGCGAGACTGCGCCGCCTGCGTTGACCGTGCGCGTGTGCGATGGATTGTCGTGCGAGCTTGCTGGTGCGGGCGCGTTGGCGGCGCGCTTGCCGGCGTTGCTGGGGCGTGAAGTGCGAGTGCTTTCGGCGCCATGCATCGGGCGCTGCGAACAGGCGCCGGCGGTGCTGGTCGGGCAACGTGCGGTGGGGGAGGCCAGTTGCGAGAGCGTTGCGGCTGCCGTTGCCGCGACCGCCGGCGGTGCGGATACTTCGGCGATTGGCGACGGACCGCTCTTCACGGTGCTGCGCGAGTGCCTGTCCGGGATGCGGACGGTGGATTCGGTGATCGCGGAGCTGGAGGATTCAGGGTTGCGCGGCCTGGGGGGCGCAGGCTTCCCGGCCGGCCGCAAATGGCGCATCGTGCGCGACGAGCCTGGCCCGCGCCTGATGGCAGTCAATATCGACGAAGGCGAACCAGGCACCTTTAAAGACCGCTACTACCTCGAACGCAATCCTCGCCAGTTCATCGAAGGCATGCTGATCGCGGCATGGGCTGTCGGCATTGACGATATCTACGTCTACCTGCGCGACGAGTACCACGATTGCCGCAAGCTGCTTCAGCGCGAACTGGAACGTCTGGCCCCGGCAGAACCCCGCATTCATTTGCGCCGCGGTGCAGGCGCTTATATCTGCGGCGAAGAATCCGCCATGATCGAATCGATCGAAGGCAAACGCGGCATGCCCCGCCTGCGTCCACCCTTCGTGGCGCAGAAAGGGCTGTTCGGCCGCCCAACGCTCGAACACAATTTCGAAACTCTGTACTGGATACCGGAAATTCTGGCCAAAGGCGCGAAATGGTTTGCGAGCCATGGCCGGCGTGGTCGAAAGGGCTTGCGCTCATTCTCTGTGTCAGGCCGCGTCAAGGAACCCGGCGTGAAGCTGGCCCCCGCCGGCATCACGCTGCAGGAACTGATTTCCGAATACTGCGGCGGCATGCAAGACGGCCACCAGCTGTATGCCTACCTCCCGGGCGGTGCGTCCGGCGGCATCCTTCCCGCCAGCCTGGCCGACATTCCACTCGACTTCGACACCCTGCAACCGTATGGATGCTTCATCGGTTCGGCCGCCATCATTGTGTTGTCGCAGCAGGACAGCGCACGCGCCGCAGCCAGCAATATGATGCGCTTCTTCCGCCACGAATCGTGCGGCCAATGCACGCCATGCCGCGCAGGCACCGCCAAGGCAGTCGACCTGATCGCGCAGCCGGTGTGGGATGCCAGCCTGCTCGGCGAACTGTCGCAAGTGATGCGCGACGCCTCGATCTGCGGCCTTGGCCAGGCAGCGCCAAACCCGGTCGACTGCGTGCTGAAATACTTTCCGCACGAGGTGAGGCGATGATCGACTTCGAGCTCAATGGCCGCGCCATGCAAGCCGCAGAGGGCGAAACGCTTCTGCAAGCCGCGCGCCGTGAAGGCATCGAGATCCCGCACCTATGCTACAAGGACGGCATGGCCGCTGCCGGCAACTGCCGCGCATGCATGGTGGAGATCGACGGCGAGCGCGTGCTGGCCCCATCCTGCTGTCGCCACCCGGCGCAAGGGATGAAAGTCAGCACCGATAGCCCGCGTGCGCTCGCCGCGCAGAAAATGGTGCTCGAGCTGCTGCTCGCCGATATGCCGGAAAAGGGGCACACGCGCCACAACGAAGTCGAACAATGGGCCGCCAAGCTCGCCATCGGCAAGCCGCGCTTTGCCGCTCGCCGGCAGCCGCAACGTGACTTGTCGCACGCCGCCATTGCGGTCAATCTCGACGCCTGCATACAATGCACGCGCTGCCTGCGCGCCTGCCGCGACGAGCAGATGAACGATGTGATCGGCTTGGCCTGGCGCGGCGACCACGAGAAAATTGTGTTCGACATGGACGACGCGATGGGCGCCTCCACCTGCGTAGCCTGCGGTGAATGCGTTCAGGCCTGCCCGACCGGCGCCCTGATGCCCGCGCGCGATGCGGCGCTTTCCGTGCCGGACAAGCGGGTGGACTCAGTCTGCCCATATTGCGGCGTGGGCTGCCAGCTCACATACAACGTCAAGGACAACAAGATCCTCTATGTGGAAGGCCGCAACGGCCCCGCCAACCAGGGCAGGCTTTGCGTGAAAGGCCGCTACGGTTTCGACTACGCCCACCACCCGCAGCGACTGACCAAGCCACTGGTGCGACGCGCCGACGCACCGCCCAAGTCGGGCGACTTCGCGATGGACCCGGACCACGTGTACGGCGTGTTCCGCGAAGCCAGCTGGGAAGAGGCGCTGGCGCTGGCCGGCGGCAGGCTGGCAGCTATCCGCGACATGCATGGGCCGCGCGCGCTGGCCGGCTTCGGCTCCGCCAAAGGCAGCAATGAAGAAGCCTATCTGTTCCAGAAGCTGGTACGCACCGGTTTTGGCAGCAATAACGTCGACCACTGCACTCGGCTATGCCACGCCTCTTCGGTCGCTGCATTGTTGGAGGGGATAGGCTCGGGCGCCGTCTCCAATCCCGTCAAGGATGTGATGAAGGCCGAAGTGGTCATCCTGATCGGCGCCAATCCAGCGGTTAATCACCCAGTTGCGGCAACCTGGATCAAGAACGCGGTCAAGCAGGGCACCAAACTCATCGTGTGCGACCCCCGCCGCTCCGACCTGTCGCGCATCGCCCACCGATTCCTGCAATTCCAGCCCGACACGGACGTCGCGCTGCTGAACGCCATGATGCATGTGATCGTGACGGAAGGCCTGGTTGACAAGGAGTTTATCGCCAGCCGCACCATTGGCTACGACGAACTTGCAGCCAACGTGGCCGATTTCAGTCCCGAGGCGATGGCGCCGATCTGCGGTGTCGAGGCCGACATCATCCGTTCCGTCGCGCGCCAATATGCCACCTCGCGCGCATCAATGATCCTGTGGGGCATGGGCATTTCGCAGCACGTGCACGGCACCGATAATGCACGCTGCCTGATTGCACTCGCGTTGATGACAGGCCAGATCGGCCGGCCCGGCACAGGACTGCATCCGCTGCGCGGTCAGAACAATGTGCAGGGCGCCTCCGACGCGGGCCTGATCCCGATGATGTACCCCGATTACCAGCGCGTGACCGAACCCGCCGCCAAGGCCCGCTTCGAAAACGCCTGGGGCCTGGCACCCGGCGCGTTGGACGACAAGCCCGGCCTGACCGTGGTGGAAGTGATGGATGCGGCCAAGGCAGGCCAGGTCAAAGGCATGTACATCATGGGCGAGAATCCCGCCATGTCCGACCCGGACGCCAACCACGCGCGTGACGCGCTGGCTTCCCTCGAACACCTGGTGGTGCAGGATATCTTCCTGACCGAGACGGCCTACCTGGCGGACGTGATCCTGCCTGCCAGCGCCTTCCCCGAAAAGACAGGCAGTTTCACGAACACCGACCGGCTGGTGCAAATCGGCCGCCAGGCATTGCAACCGCCAGGCGAAGCGCGGCAGGATTTGTGGATCATCCAGCAGCTCGCGCAGCGCCTTGGCCTCGATTGGCGGTACAGCGGCGCCGCAGACGTATTTGCGGAAATGCGGCAAGTGATGCCCAGCATCGCCGGCATTACGTGGGACAGGCTGGAACGCGAACACGCCGTCACCTATCCATGTCTTGAGGAAGGCGATCCCGGCACGCCCGTGGTGTTCACTGAAGACTTCCCGCGCGAATCGGGCAGGGCGCGTTTCGTGCCGGCCGATATCATCCCGGCCGACGAGCGCCCCGACGCTGAATACACGATGGTGCTGATCACGGGCCGCCAGCTCGAACATTGGCACACCGGCAGCATGACGCGCCGCACGGTGGTGCTCGACGCGATCGAGCCGGACCCGGTAGCACTGGTGCACCCGCTTGACCTGGCCGACCTGGGCGGCAAGCCCGGCGACGTCGTGACGATCGCCTCGCGCCGCGGCCAGGTCTCGCTGTACGCGCGCGCCGACGACAGCTCACCGCGCGGCGCGGTGTTTGTGCCTTTCTGTTATTACGAAGCAGCGATCAATAAGCTGACCAACCCCGTGCTCGACCCGTTTGGCAAAATCCCGGAATTCAAATATTGTGCGGTTAAGGTGTCGCTGGGCGGCAAGGTCCAGCCCCAGTCCAGCTATGGAGGTGGCAAGGCGATGGAGGCAGCAAGCGCATGAGACTACCGGAAATGACCCAGGCCAGCGTGCCGCTCACGCAGGAAGTGGAAGCGGTCGACGAGAAAGGCCGCCGATCCTTGATCCACATCCCCGCCGAGCGCCCGCTGACGGTGTACGTCGACAAGCGCGAACTGGTAACCCTGATGACGCTGGGTGGTGCGCCGGAAGCCCTGGTGCTCGGCTACCTGCGCAACCAGCGCCTGGTGCGATCATTGGAAGATGTGGAGTCAATCCACGTTGACTGGTCGGTGGGCGCAGCAGCCGTCAAAACTCGCAACGGCGTCACGGACATCGAAGAACGCACATCACGCAAAGTGGTCACCACCGGCTGCGGTCAAGGCTCCGTATTCGGCGACTTGATGGACGAAGTGGACGACATCGTGCTGCCGCCGGACGCGCGGCTCAAGCAATCAGGCGTCTACCGCATCGTTGAAACCATCCGCACGCTGCAGTCGATTTACAAGCAAGCCGGCTCAGTGCATGGCTGCGCGCTCTTCACCCAATCCGGCGAACTGCTGTACTTCGTAGAAGACGTAGGCCGCCACAACGCGGTTGACTCCATCGCCGGGAAAATGTGGCTGGACGAGATGAAAGGCGACGACAAAGTGTTCTACACCACCGGACGCCTGACGTCCGAAATGGTGATCAAAGGCGCGCAGATGTCGATCCCCTTCCTGCTCTCCCGCTCCGGCACGACGCAAATGGGCCACAGCGTCGCCAGCCGTCTGGGCATGACGCTGCTGGCCCGTTGCACCGGCCGCCACTTCCTGCTCCTGACATCCCCCGAACGCCTGATCCCCGAACCCGAACTTGCCACAGTCCCGCCCGTGTCAACCGTGGAGCGGGAGGGGTGATGGGGCTGCTGGAGGCGGTGCAGGGGGCGTTCCGGCTGCTGTTTGAGGGTGATCCGGTGTTGTGGCGCATCGTGTGGATTTCGCTTAGTACCAGCGTTGTGGGCTTGCTGATTGCGACGCCGCTTGCGGTGATGGGCGGTTATGCGATTGCGATGTCGCAGTTCCGGGGGCGGCGTGTGGTGATCTGGCTTGTGCAGGCGGCGTTGTCGCTGCCGACGGTGCTGATCGGACTCCTGCTGTACATGATGTTGTCGCGCCATGGGCCGATGGGCGGCTTGCAGTGGCTGTTCTCGCAGCCGGGTATCGTGGCGGGGCAGGTGCTGATTGCGCTGCCGGTGCTGTTGGCGTTCACGCTGGCGGCGGTGCAGGCGGCTGATCCGCGCCTCGCGGAAACCGCTATCGCGCATGGCGCTTCGCCTTGGCGTGTGATGTCAACCTTGCTGTATGAAGTGCGCTTCGGCGTCATGGCTGCGATTATCAGTGGCTTCGGACGCGTGATTTCGGAAGTGGGCTGCGCGATGATGGTGGGCGGAAATATCGCTGGCGAGACGCGCACTATCACCACTGCCATTGCGCTGGAAACCAGCAAGGGCGAGTTCGCGCAGGGCATCGCGCTAGGCGTGGTGCTGGTGACCATCGCGCTGGCGATGAATGGTGCTTTAATGGTGCTGCAGGGCGATGCCCATGCGGCCAGGGGCAGGGGATGACAGCTATGCTTTCAATCGCCCGCTTGAGCAAGCACTATGGGGATAAGCTGCTGTTCGACCTGCGGGACTTCCAGCTCGAGGCCGCGTGCGCGTACGTGTTGACCGGGATGAACGGCGCCGGCAAAAGCACTTTACTGCGTGTACTGGCTGGCCTGGCGCCAGCGGATGCGGAGGGGATTCAATTCGCGGGCGAAGGGGTGAAGCTGGCGCCTTATCCGGCAAAGCTGCGGCGTGACATCGTCTATGTGCACCAGCATCCGGTGATGTTTTCCACCAGCGTGGCCGGCAATATCGCCTATGGCCTGCATGCGCGGGGCGTGGCGCGCGGCGAGGCGGCGCGACTGGTTGAGGAGGCCATGCATTGGGCCGGTGTGCAGCATCTGCGAGCAAGCCAGCCAGCAACGCTGTCGGGTGGCGAGAAGCAGCGGGTGGCGCTGGCGCGGGCAAAAGTCCTGCATCCGCGCTTGCTATTGCTGGATGAACCAACCGCCAGCCTCGATGGCGAGGCGCGCGAACAGGTCTTGGCCTTGATCCCATCGCTGACCCAGGCCGGCAGCACCGTCGTCATGGCCTGCCACGACCGTGACTTGATTAACTTGCCCGATGTGCGGCGCCTGAAGCTGCGCGACGGCCAACTTGAGGAGAAGTGAATGAAACGCAGGCTCCTGTTAGCGGCTTTTGCCACGGCACTGTTTGCCGCCCACTGCGCACAAGCGCAGCAAATCATCCGCCTTTCCACCACCACCAGCACGGAAAATTCCGGCCTGTTGGCTTACCTGTTGCCGGCCTTCGAGGCGAGGACCAACAGCAAGGTTCACGTGATCTCGGTCGGTACCGGCAAGGCGCTGGAGCTCTCGAAAAACGGTGACGTGGACTTGACCCTGGTGCATGCCCGTGCGGCCGAAGACAAATTCGTGGCCGAGGGCTGGGGCGTGGATCGGCGAGATGTAATGTACAACGACTTTATCGTGGTCGGTCCTGCTGGCGACCCATCCGGCATCAAGGGCGGCAAGGACGTGCTGGCAGCCTTCCGCAAGCTTGCAAGCGGCCCGGCGAAATTCATTTCGCGCGGCGATAATTCGGGCACCGATATCATGGAGAAGGCGTATTGGAAGCAGGCCGGCATGCAACCCGCTGGCGCACAATACGTTTCTGCGGGCCTTGGCATGGGCGAAGTGCTGAATATGGCGTCCGAAATCGGCGGCTATACGCTGACCGACCGCGCGACTTACGGTGCGTACCAGGCCAAAACCGGTCTGGCCCTGATGGTTGAAGGCGACCCGCGCATGTTTAACCCTTACGGCATCATCGCCACCAATCCGGCTAAGCACCAGGGCGTGAATTACAAAGGTGCGCAACAGCTGATCGAGTGGATCACGTCGCCGGAAGGACAAGCGAAGATCGCGCAATTCCGTCCCGCCGGCCAGCAGCTGTTCTTCCCAAGCGCAAAGACGGATTTAACCGCGCTGGAGCCACGCAAGTAGGGCATCCGCCACGGCGCCCGGATTTTCCCGCTGCGGGAAGTGGCCGACGCCGGCCAGCAGCACGCGATGGTATGGGCCTGTGAACAGGTGTTCCTTATGTTCGGATGTTTGCGGGCTGTTGGCGCCATCCTCGGTGCCGTGCAGGGTGAGCGTCGGCACGCTGATCACGGACTCGTGCCGCAAGCGGTTTTCCTGCGCCGCGTAAAACGGATCCGGGAAGGCCAGTCCCCAGCGGGCGCGGTAGGAATGCACGGTGACTTCCACCCAGTCCGGGTTGTCCCAGGCGTGCATCGTGTCGTGGAAAACGCCTTCGCCGAAATGCCAGGAGGGTGACCAGGTGCGCCATAGCAGGAGGGCGAAGTCGCGCCGTTCCTTGCGCAAGGCTTCCGCGCCGCGGTCGGTCGTCAAATACCACTGATACCAGTAGTTGCGGGCCTGGACCATGCTCAGCGCCTGGTCCGGGTCATTGGTGCCCCAGCCGACCGACAGCGCCATGCAGCGCATCACGCGCTCGGGCGCCAGCAGGGCGGCATTGTAGGCCGCTCGCGCTCCCCAGTCATGGCCAACTACGTTGAAGCGCTCGATACCGAGGGCGCTGGCGAAGTCCAGTAAGTCCTGGGCGAGGGCGGATAGCTGGCCGCTGCGCGGGGTGCCGTGGTCGAGGAAGCGGGTTTCGCCGAAGCCGCGCAGGCTCGGTACGATCAGCCGGTAACCCGCGGCGGCCAGGGTGGGCAGCACACCGTCCCAGGTGTGCATGTCATCGGGCCAGCCGTGCAGCAGGAAGATGGGTTCCCCCTGCATGTCGCCATGCTGGCGGAAGGCAATGCGCAAGCGGTCGGTATTCACGTATTCCATGAGGCCTCCTGGCTGGCGAAGCGTGCCCTCGGGATTATAAGCCTGCGCTATACTGGAATACATGGAAAACTTGCATATCGTCTGTCCCCATTGCGACGCGGTCAACCGCGTTCCCTCGGTTCGCCTGGAAGAAGGGGCCACCTGCGGCAAGTGCCAGCGCCCCCTGTTCACCGGCCATCCGGTCGACTTGTCGACGGAGCGTTTCCTCAAGCATGTTGAGCGCAACGATATTCCGGTACTGGTGGATTTTTGGGCGCCCTGGTGTGGGCCGTGCCGGCAAATGGCGCCGTTCTATGAACAGGCGACGGCCAAACTCGAGCCTTACTTCCGCGTGGTAAAGGTCAATACCGAGGCGGAACAGCAGTTGGCGTCCCGCTTTGCTATCCGCAGCATTCCCACGCTCGCCGTGTTCAAGGGCGGCCGCGAACTGGCGCGCCAGCCGGGGGCGATGGATACTAACAGCATCATCGCCTGGGTGCAGCAGCACCTTCGCTAAGCGCGCTCCAGCCAGCGGCGTACACCGTCCAGTGAGCGGAAGTCGGCCACGGATCGGCAATCGATGTCCGGGTGGCGTGCGGATAGCATTTTTGACAGGGCACTGCCCGGGCCAAGCTCCAGCGCCGCTGTGATCCCGCGTTCGGCGCAGGCATCCATGCAATCACTCCACATGACTGTTTCGGCCAACTGGCGCGAGAGGCGGTCGATGGCGCTATCCCTGTCGCGAACAGGCATGGCGTCCACTCCGCCCAGGACGGGGACTTGCATCTCGCGGAATGATTCGTGCCTAAGCAGGCCGGCAAACGGTTCGACTGCTGCCCGGAGGTAGGGGGTATGCGACGCGACGGCGACTGGTAGCGGCACGATGCGGGCGCCAGGGAGGACGATGGCGGCGACATTGGCGGTGGGGCCGCCTGCAATGCATGTGTCTTCGCCTGTTTCGATCGCGATATGGAAGCCTTGCGCGGCCAGCATGTGGTGCAAGGTGTCGATGCGCCGGCCGCTGATGGCGAGCATGGCATGCGGGCGGTCCGGGGCGACGCAGGCGTCCATGAATTCGGCACGTCGGCCTGCCAGGGCGACGGTGCGCTCGGGAGTCAATGCTCCCGCTACGCCGTAGGCTGTCAGTTCGCCGACGCTGTAGCCGGCGGCCAGCGCGGGTGGCGGACAGTCGCGGCGCAGCGCCTCCCATATGGCGAGGCTACTTGCGACGATGGCTGGTTGGGCGGTGCGATTGCTGAACAGGCTGGCCGGATCGCTCAGGCCGGGCAGTAGCGGCGCCAGTTGATCCAGCAGGGCGGCGCCGTGCGGGTTGCTGCGGGCCATGTCGTACATGCCGGCATGCTGGGCGCCCTGGCCGGGACAGAGTATCAGCAGGCGGCTTTTCATGGCGGCGGCATGGTGGACAGGCTGTGCACCAGGCAGGTGGCGGCCAGGAGGTCGGCCGCTCCGCCGGGCGATAATCGCTTCGCGACGAGGCGCTGGTGGCAATCCTGCGCGAGATCTTCCCACTGAGGATTTGCCGTGCCGCCCAGTTGCAGGAAATGGCACGCGTCGCGGCGCACCGTATCGGCGCCTTCCGCTCCGCCCCGATGGTAGATATTGGTGTCGCTGATGTGCGCCATCAGGGCGAAGATGGCGTCGACGCGGGCATGCAGCAAGGGTGCGCCGCGCGCCAAGGCCTTGTGCAGCGCGGGCAGGCCCACTTCGAATACCGAAGGCAGGCCAAGCGCGCCTTCTTCACGCGCGCCGCTCGCAGCGTGTTGGGCGGCCGCCTGCTGGCCGTGCGAATCGCCCGTAGCGTATGTGTGGGCGGCCAATTCCTCCCCCCAATGCAGCAGGAGCGCTGTACGCAGGGCGGTGGGCGTGAGCGTCATGCGCAGCGCGCGCAAGCGGCCCATCGCGGCGCACAGCAAGCCCAGTGCGAAGATGGCGCCGCGGTGGGTGTTGACGCCTTGTGTCGCGGCCATCATGCGCTGTTCGGCGGCGATGCCGAGTGCTTTCAGCACTGCAAAGGGAGCGCCGTCATAGCCGGCTTTGCAGATCCTGGCATAGTAGTGGCGCAGGGCGAACAGGCTGCGCATGAAAGTGGCGGCATCCATGTCGCTGTGGCTGCCGTTGTCGATGAAGGAGACCAGGCCGGGTTTTGGGTAGAGCGCCAGCTCGTGATACAGGCTGCGCACGGCGCGCAGCGCGACTTCGTGCGATAGCGCGTGCGCCGGATGGCGGCGCTGCGTGCAGCCGACGGCGCTGATGGCAGCTTGCGCGGGCGTGGAATGGACAGTCATGCTGCCTCCAGTTCTGCGCGCAGTTCGGCGCGGGGGGCGAGTTTCACGTCGACCTGTGATTTGACCAGCACCCGCTCGGTATGGGCGCGGGCTGTGAACCATTCTTTCCACGCTACGGCCTGGCCGCTGGGGAAAATGATCTCGCCATCCAGCGGCAGCTCGCCAAGGAAGCTGGCGAGCAGCAGGGTGCCGGCATCGAGCTCGCAGATGCTGCGTGGACGGAACAGCAAGTCGATGTCGGAGCTGTCGCGCAGGTACAACTGGCCTGTCAGCGCCTGCAGGGCCAGTGAGCCGAACACGCGCAGGTCGAGGCCTTCGCCGGCTTGGCGCAGGCGGGAAAACGGCGCCTGCCAATTCCCGGGAAGGGAGTGCGCGACTGCTTCCAGCAGCAGCGGGGCGCTGTGGCGGGCGATATGTCGGGCTGGGACGATCAGCGGCAAGCGGAATTTTGCGCCGCTGGCGGGATCAGGCGGCGCAGCGAGGCCGAGAAAGACCGCACCGCTATCCGTGCCGGTTTCGGCGCCTGGCTGCGTCGGTCTGTCGTGACGCCGCACGATGAGAGGCCAGCGTGAGCCGGCCCAGCGCGCGATCGCGCCGTGCGCGGCCGTGCCTGGCGCAACGGCCGACAGCTCTTGCTGCCAGCCGTCGTCCGTCAACCAGGCCAGGTCATGCCGTGCGTACATTTCCGCCGCCTATGATGGCCTCGATGACTGGCTGCGCTGCCTTGCGGCCTCCTCGCAGCAAACCTAGTGCGCTGCGCTGGTCCTCGCGTGGCGCATTGGCGATGGCGTGCGCAAGGTGCGCCGCGAGGTCGCCTTCCCAGATCGCCTGCAGGCCGCCCATGCGCAGGTAGTTCTCGGGACCCGGTGCAAAAACAGGATTGCTGCGCGCCAGTTCGACCAGCTTTTCTTCCGGCACCTTGGTAATGCGGGCCATGGCCGGCAAACCCATAACGCGGATCGTGGCATCGGGCAGGGCATAGCATGCGTCGGCCATCAGCCCGCTGGTAATGAAGCCGCCGGACAAAGCCTGGTCGTACACCAGCCCGATGATGCGGTGGCCCTGGCGGCGCGCCAGGTCGACGCATTTGCCCAAGTGGGCCATATAGCTGTTGATGCCTAACATTTCGTCGCGGTGGCGCAGGCGCTGGCCTTGCGTATCAACCAGCAGCACGATAGCTCGGCCGGGATGGTTGCGCACCGTCGCCAGTACAGCCTTCGCCTGCGCCAGCGCGATTTCCACGCCGATCGGCGCGTGGCCGGTGGTACCGATAATGCTGACTATCTGGTCAGCCACGCGTGCGGTACCGTTCAGGAATTGTTCGTGCTCCACGATGTCGTGCCCATCGGGGAACAGGGCATCGGCCAATACTTTCCATTCCATGCTCAAGCTCCCAGTCGGTGCGGCGCGACCGCTGCGGTGAATGAATCGACATCCAGCATCGGGATGTCTTGCGGTGCAGTAATGCCGATCGCAGCCCAGATGTCGGCGGGGTCACGCAGGTCGCCGAAGCGCTCGATGCGCTGCGCCAGCATGGCTTGCTCCGCTTCCAGCCCGGCCAGCGTCAGTTCCACAGTTCCGTTGCGGGCTTCTTCGATGGCCTCCAGCGCCGCCTGGCGGAAGGCGGGAATGCTGTCTTCCACGATGCGCTGCACGTCGCCCATCAGGTAGCGATGCTTGCCGCCGGTGGTGCGCCACACCAGGGCGCGGTCGCGCGAATCAAACTCCTCGACACCGTTGGCAGTCTCAATCACTTCCGGCCCCGACATGGCAAGGCGGCCTTCCTCGGAAATCACCAGCGTATTGGCGCAGCGTGCCACGATGCCCATGCCGCCGAAGGCGCCGTTGGAGCCGCCAATCAGGATCACGACGGGGATGCCCGCCGCGCGCACGTCAAGCACGGCTCGCATCACTTCCGATACCGCGATCAGGCCGGCATTGGCTTCATGCAGGCGCACGCCGCCGGTTTCCAGCAACAGCAGCACGGCGGCTGGGCGCTGAAGCAATGCGAGCCGCAGCAGGCCAACCAGCTTGGCGCCGTGCACTTCGCCCACAGCGCCGCCCATGAAACCGCCTTCCTGCGCGGCGGCAAACACGGTCAAGCCTTCCAGGCTGGCGCGGCCGACCACTACGCCGTCGTCGAAGGACACCGGCGCGTTGAGCTGCCCCAGGTGCGGGCTGACCACGCGCTGCGCCGGGCCGATGAATTCTTCGAAACTGTCGAACAGCGCCAGGCGCTCGCGCGCATTGGCTTCCAGGTAGCTGCTCATTTGGCCTCTCCCAGCATGGATTCCACCGCCTGGTCCAGCCGCAGGCTGACCACGGCCGGCGTTGCGCCCATATCGTTGATAGCGATGCGCGTGTCGGCCAACTGCCAGCGCTGCTGGAAGTCGGAGATGACGGCTTGCCAGATAGGGCCGAAGCCGACGGCGGCGGTCTGTATGCCAACTTCGCAGGCGCCGCCCAGCGGCGTACTCTCGATCAGTACTTCCAGGTTGCCCGAGCTGACCACGCCGACGATGCGCGGTTCGGCCGACAGCGAGCGGCGGCCTTGTTCGAATCGGTAATTGAGTGTTTCCATCTTGGCTCCTACCAGTTGCGGAAGCGTTTGGGCGGGTCATACAGGCCGCCCGACGCTCGCACGAGGTCTTTCATATTCTTTGCCGCCAGCAGGTCGCGCGTGGCCTGGCGCTTGTCGATGCCCAGGTCCTCGGCTCGCGTGATGATGCCGCGGTCGCGCAGGTTTTCCACCATGCGCTTGTCGCGGCCCAGGCCAACGGGGGTATATCCTGCCACGCCGCGGATCGCCTGCTCGCGTTCTTCCGCGCTGCGGCACAGCAGTAGGTTGGCGATGCCTTCTTCTGTCAGGATGTGGGTCACATCGTCGCCGTAGATCATCACGGGCGGGATTGCCATCTTAGCTTGTTCGCCCAGTTCCCAGGCGTCCAGTTTTTCGACAAACGCCGGCTGCATGTGCTCGCGGAAGGTTTCCACCATTTGCACCACCAGCTTCTGGCCGCGCGGGATGGCGCCGCTGCCCTGGCGCGCCTGTTCGCCTGCCTTGAGCCATGCCGGGCTGGCGTGGCGCCGGCCGCGCGCATCGGCGCCCATATTCGGTGCGCCGCCGAAGCCGGAGATGCGTCCCAGCGTCGCAGTGGAGGAGTTGCCGGCCAGGTCGATCTGCAGGGTGGAACCGATGAACATATCGCAGGCATAGTGGCCTGCCGCCTGGCAGTAGGCGCGGTTGCTGCGCATGGAGCCGTCCGGGCCAACCGCGAAGACGTCAGGACGGGCGCGGATGTAGTTTTCCATGCCCAGTTCCGAGCCGAAGGAATGGATCGATTCCACGAAACCGGCTTCAATCGCAGGGATCAGGGCTGGGTGCGGATTAAGCGCCCAGTTGGTGGCGATCTTGCCGCGCAGGCCGAGCGATGCGCCGTACGTTGGCAGCAGCAGCTCGATGGCTGCGGTGTCGAAGCCGATGCCGTGGTTCAGGCGCTGCACCTGGTATTCGGCGTAGATGCCTTTGATTGCCATCATCGCCATCAGCACCTGGATTTCTGAAATCTGCGCCGGGTCGCGCGTGAACAGCGGCTCGATGTAGTAGGGCGTCGGCGACTGTACGACGAAATCGACCCAGTCGCCCGGCACGTCAATGCGAGGCAGTTCGTCCACTATGCGGTTGACCTGCACGATCACGATGCCGTTCTTGAAAGCCGTCGCTTCGACAATGGGCGGCGTGTCTTCCGTATTCGGACCGGTGTACAGGTTGCCGTGGCGGTCGGCCGCTTCCGCCGCCACAAGGGCCACGCGCGGCGGCAGGTCGATGAAGTAGCGGCTGAACAGCTCAAGATAGGTATGGATCGCGCCGATATTCAGCTTGCCCGCGGCGGCCAGCTTTGCCACGCGCCCGGCCTGCGGACCGGAGAAGGAAAAGTCCAGCCTGGAGGCGACGCCGCGCTCGAACACGTCCAGGTGTTCCGGCAAGGCCAGTACCGATTGCAGCATATGCAGGCCATGCACGCGCTGCGGATCGAGTCCGGCCAGCGCTTGCGCCAGGAAGTCGGCCTGCTTCTGGTTATTGCCTTCGATGCAGACGCGGTCGCCGTTTTCCAGCACGGCATGCAGCAAGTCGGCGATGCGGGCGGCCGGCAACGCCTTGCCCGCCAGCTCGCCGCCCAGCACAGTGCGGGCGCGCGCCAGGCGCTCGTTGCGGTTGCGCTGCAGGCTGTCCCACACGCGGATTGGGGCGTTCATTTACTTGGCTCCCATGATCATGTCGGGCAGGCCGGTGGCAATGCCGGGGAAGAGGCATAGCAGGATCACGGCAACCACCATCAGCAGCAGGAAGGGCGTCACGCCCCAGATCACGTCCTTCAGCGGGATGTCCGGCGCAATGTTCTTGATGACGAAGATGTTCAGGCCCACTGGCGGGTGGATCAGGCCCATCTCCATCACCACCGTCATGACGATGCCGAACCATACCAGGTCAAAGCCCGCTTCGCGCAGCGGCGGTAGGATGATCGGCGCGGTCATCAGGATAATCGAGACCGGCGGCAGGAAGAAGCCAAGCACTACCACCAGCACCAGGATGGTCGCCAACAGCACCCATTTCGACAGGTGCATGCCGACCACCCAGCTGGCCGCCGCCTGGCTGATATGCAGGTAGCTCATGACGTAGGAATACAGCAGCGACATGCCGATGATCAGCAGCAGCATGGTCGATTCCTTGATGGTCGACGCCAGGATCGGCGACATATCCTTCGGCCGCCAGGCGCCGTACACCACGGCGATCAGCACCAGGGCAAGCAGGGCGCCCAGGCCGGCCGTTTCGGACGGAGTGGCGAAGCCGCCGTACAGGGCCACCATCACGCCGATCAGGAGCACGATGAAGGGCAGCACGCGCGGCAGCATTTCCACTTTCTCGCGCAGGGTGAAGTGCTCGTCTTCCAGGTAGGCCGACTTGGCGCCGCCTTTTTTGTATGCCTCGAACGCCAGCCGGTATTCGACACGGGCGCGGTACACCGCATAGCCGGCAAACAGCAGCACCAGCAGCACGCCCGGGCCAATACCGGCCAGGAACAGGCGTCCCAGCGACTGCTCCGCCGCCACTGCGTACAGGATCATGGTGATGGAAGGAGGCAGCAGGATGCCCAGCGTGCCGCCTGCCGCAATGATGCCGGCCGCGAATCCAGGCGAGTAGCCGCGCTTGCGCATTTCAGGAATGCCGGCCGAACCGATCGCCGAACAGGTTGCCGGCGAAGAGCCGGCCATGGCCGCGAACAGCGCGCAGGCAAACACGTTTGCGATGCCCAGGCCTCCCGGCACCTTGTGCAGCCAGGTGTGGATAGCCGAATACAGGTCTTTGCCGGCTGGCGATTTGCCGATTGCCGCGCCCTTCAGGATGAACAGCGGGATCGAGAGCAAGGTGATGGAAGCCATTTCCTCGTACACGTTCTGGGTGACCGTGTCGAGGGAGCTGGCCGGCATGAAGAAATACATGAAGGTAGTCGCCACGATGCCAAGCGCATAGGCGATCGGCATGCCGGAGAACATGACCACCAGGGTGACGATGCCGTACAGGGCGCCTAAAGTCAGTTCGCTCATTTTGCGGCTCCTTTTTCAGTGATTCGAGCCAGCACTTGCAGCAAAATCTGCAGGGTCAGCAAGGTCATCCCGGCCGCCATCATGGCGTAGGGAATCCACAGCGGCGGTGCGAAAGTGGAGGTGGTTGTCTGGCCGTCAGCCCAGGCCTCATGCCACAGCGTCCACGATTTCCAGGAGAAGAAGGCGCAGAACACAAAGGACAACAGGTCGACAATGAACATGCGTACGGCATTGGCCTTGGGCGGCAGGATGGCGGCCAGCGCCTCGATGCCGATATGGCCGCGGAAGCTTTGCACGTAGGCGCAGCTGAAGAAGGTCACGCCCACCAGCATGAAGATCGAGGCTTCATCCTGCCAGTCGGTCGGCACGTGGAAGAAATAGCGCGACACCACCGAATAGGTCAGGATCAGGGCGGTGGTTACCATCGCCACCATGGACAGGAGCAGCAAGCCCTGGTTCAGTTTCGCCAGCAGCGCGGCGACCGGCGCCAGGCCGGGTGTCTTCGGCAGCGCCGCCTCCTTGGGCGGATTGAGTTCGAATCCGTGGCTCACAGCGTTTTCTCCGCAAGTGCCAGCAGCTTGGCGCAGCTCTCGTTACGTTCGCCGTAATCCTTCCACGCAGTGGTGCGGGCGATGGCTTGCCATTTCTTGACGGAGGCGGCGCTCAGGTCGACCACTTTGGCGCCGCTCTTCTGGTAGACGGCGGCCACCTGGACGTCGTCGGCCTGGGCGGCCGTCTTGGCGAAGGTTTCAAGTTCGGCGCCAACGGCCATGATGGCGGCTTGCTGGTCTTTCGGCAGGCGTTCGTAGGCGGAGCGCGACATCATCAAAGGCTCGAACATGAACCAGTAGGCGGTACCGCGCCCGGTGGTCAGTGCTTTCGAGACTTCCTCCAGGCGGAAGGAAATCAGGGAAGTGGAGGAGGTCAAGGCCGCATCCATGGCTCCGGTCTGCATGGCCGCATAGATTTCGTTGGAGGGCAACGACACCACGGCGGCGCCGGCAGCCTTCAGGATCAGGTCCATTTCGCGCGAACCGCCGCGGATTTTCATGCCTTTGGCATCTTCCGGATCGACCACCGGCTTGACGCGCGAGGCGACGCCGCCGGCCTGCCAGATCCAGCTCACCAGCACCACGCCTTTTTCCCACAGCAGTTGCGTCAGCGCCTTGCCGATTTCCTGGTTCTTCCAGCCGTAGCCCTGTTCATAGGTGGTGACCAGGCCGGGCATCAGGCCGATGTTCACCTCGGGCACTTCGCCGCCGGCATAGGACAGCGGCACCAGCGACAGGTCCAGCGCGCCCTTGCGCATGGCGGAGAACTGGGCATTGGTCTTCATCAGCGAAGAACCCGGATAAATCGAAAACTTCAGGGCGCCCTTGGTGCGCTTTTCCACTTCTGCCGCGAACATGCGGGTCAGGCGGTCGCGGAAGTCGCCTTCGGCCAGGGTGCCGCCGGGGAACTGGTGGGAGATTTTCAGGGCGCCGGTCTGGGCCCAGGAAGTTTGCAGCCACAATGGGCTGGTGGCGAGTGCGGCAAGAACGGACCTGCGGGTCATCTGAGTCATGTCATCCTCCAAGGGTAAGTATGCAGCTTTGATTTTTATGTATACAAGAATATCCCCACCAAATACATTGTCAAGAGAAATATGCGTCTTATAATGGAGTCTCATATACATACTGAACTTTTGGTTCCATGACGAAACATTCATCCACCCTGCGGGAAACCATCGAGGAAATGATCGCGATGGGCGAGCTTCAGCCGGGACAGCACCTGGACGAGACCGAGCTGGCGACACGCTTTGGCGTCTCCCGTACGCCGATCCGTGAGACGCTGATCCAACTGGAGTCGATGGGACTTGTTGTTATCCGGCCGCGGCGCGGCGCAATCGTGGCCGAGCTGGGGCCGCAGCAGCTGGTCGAAATGTTCGAAGTCATGTCCGAGCTGGAAGCGACTTGCGGCCGCCTGGCCGCGCGCCGCATGACGCCGGAAGAACAGCAGGTGCTGTTGGCCGCGCACGAGGCGTGCAAGGCGGCCGTGGAAGCGGGCGAGCCGGACGAGTATTACTACCGCAACGAGGCCTTCCACGAGGCGATTTACGCGGGCAGCCATAACAGCTTCCTGTTTGAGCAGACGCGTGGCCTGTATCGCCGCTTGCGCCCATACCGCCGCCTGCAGCTGCGTGTGCGCAACCGCATCGGCCATTCCTATTCTGAGCATGAGGGCGTGGTGCAGGCGATCCTGGCCGGCGATGGCGACAGGGCGGCAGAGCTGCTGCGCAGCCACGTAATGATCCAGGGCCAACGTTTCTCGGACTTGATGGCATCGCTGCCGCAGCTGACCAAATCTGTCGCCTGATAATAAATAATCGTTTTTGTTTACTTATTGTCGGGCTGCCAGTATATTGGCGTGCATGAATAATGTCCTCCTCATCGCGGCGACTTGCCTGCTTGGCTTGCTTTCCACCACCGGCGCCTCGCTGCCGTATCCGATCCTGCCGCCCTTGTTTGCGGCGGAAGCCCACAATAGTTTGAACAACTTCCTCGGCTTGCCGCCCAAGCTGCTGTTCGGTATCGCGTTGACGGTCAACCCGATCGGCCTGGTCATCGGCTCCGCGCTGCTTGGACCATTGTCGGACCGTTACGGTCGCCGTCCTATCCTGCTGGCCACCGCGCTTGGCGCTGCGGCCGGCCATTCGCTGACCGCTTTAGCGCTGGTGATGCAGTCGTTCCCCTTGTTCATACTGGCCCGCTTCGGTACAGGTCTGCTTGAAGGGAATGGCGCGGTGGCGCGTGCCCTGGTGGCGGAGAAGCTGGAAGGCCCCCAGCGCCTGCGCGCACTGTCGCTGGTGAATGGTTCGCTGCACCTTGGCTGGCTGGTAGGACCTGTGCTGGCAGGTTTCACACTGGGCTTTGGCATCACGGTACCGTTCTGGGTGGCGGTGGTGGCGCTGGTGCTGGCAGCTGCGCTGGTGGCGCTGACCGTGCCGCGCGCCGCCAAGGCGCCTGCGGATGGAGCCTCGTGGTGGCAGGTGGCTCGCTCGCATCACGCCATGAATCTGCTGCGCTTCCCGGAGTTGCGCACGCTGTTCGTCGTGCAGCTTGCGCTGACCTGCGGCATTACGGGCTTCTATGAATACTATCCACTGTGGCTGGTCGAGCAGGGCGGCTACGACGCGCGCGGCATCGCGACCATCAATATGGCCATGTGCGCGATCATGACGCTGGCCGCGATTATTGCCGGCCGTCCGAGCCGCAGCGAACCGCTCCATCGCGCGAGCTGGCTGGCGTTCGGCCTTGCCGCAGCGGTGGCGGGTGTCGCTCTGGGCAACCTGTGGGTTGGGATGGTGGCGATCTGTCTCTTCGGCCTGCCTAATGCGTTCTACAACGCCACTGTGCAGTCGTGGGCGGCGGACCGATTCGCCTTGCACGGGCAAGGCTCGGTAATGGGCTTGTTGTCGATGACTTTCTGCTTCGCGAATATCGCGATGGCGGCCATCGGTTCGGTGCTGACGCTGGTCGATACGCGGCTTATCCTGCTGCTTGGCGCCGTACTCGCTGCGTGGTCGGGATGGCGCTTGCGCAGTTGGCGGCGCGAGCTTGCAGCCGCGCCTACGCCGCGGATGGTGGAGGGCGCGAGCGCATGAACACTGCCGACCAGATCCTGTTCCTGCTGAAAACGCGCGGCCCGCGCACGGCGCAGCAATTGGCCGAGCTGCTGGAGCTGACCTCGATGGGCGCGCGCCGCCATCTCGAGGCGGCAGAAGAGAAAGGCTTCGTCACGTTTGAAGATGTGGCCGAAAAAGTCGGCCGTCCTTCGCGCCGTTGGCTGCTGACCGACGCCGGCCATGCCCGATTCCCTGACCGCCATGCGGACCTGACGCTGCAGCTGATTACGCAAGTGCGCGCGCTGTTTGGCGAGGACGGCATGGATAAGCTGATCACTGCACGCGAGCAGGCCAGCGAAGCTTTCTACCGTGAGACGCTTGGGGAGGGCGCGGCACTGCCGGACCGTGTTCAAGCGCTAGCCCTTGCGCGCGACGTGGAAGGCTACATGGCCGAAGTTGAGGCGCAGGCGGACGGCTCGCTACTCCTGGTCGAAAACCATTGCCCGATCTGCGCCGCCGCGCGCGAATGCCAGAACTTCTGCCGCTCGGAGCTCGACGTTTTCCAGCGCGTGCTGGGTCCCGGCTGCGAAGTGCGGCGCGAAGAGCACATCCTCGCCGGCGAGCGCCGCTGTGTCTACCGTATTAAGCCCGTGTGACAATTTAAACGCCACTGGTGTAGAGTGGGGAAAACCCAACGGAGGCGCTCATGGACGATGAAACCAGGCGAAAGTTTGTCGCTGAGGTGTGGAAGCGGTTTGTAGACGTGCAGAACTGGGCCATTGCCAACTGGCCCGATCCGGATCATCCGCTCAGTTCTTCCGACTTTGTCGAAGGCAGGAAGGAAATCCTGGGTCTCGGCTTGCCGCCGAATCTCCGTCCGGGGCACGAAAAGCCGCAGGCTGCCCTCGAACCGTCGCAGGGCGGCCCGCAATATCAGGAAGTGACGCCGGCGCCCTGGCCTTGATGGCCGTGGTGGCCATGCGTCGCGCCGCGATAGCTGGCGTAGCTGACCACCAGACAGGCCACCAGTCCGAACGCCAGGTACAGCGCGCTGCCGAACAGCAGCGGCGCCACCAATCCTGACACCAGCGCAAACAGCATCATCTGCAGGAAAGACTGCATCGACGCAGCCAGGCCGCTATGCTGCGGGAACAGGTTCATGCCGGCCAGCGTCAGCGGCGGCATGGCCAAAGCCAGCGAGAACGAGAACAGGAACAGCGGCAGCACGGCCCAAGGTACGGTCGCCGCGAAGAACCAGTTGTAAGCCACGTTGAGCGCCGCGGCCACCGCCATCAGCGCGTAACTGAGGCCGATCAGTTTCGGCGCAGCCAGGCGGTGCGCCAGCTTGCCGCTCACGCTCGCTCCCAGCACGTGGCCGCTGATCAGGGGGATAAACAGCCAGGCGAAGGCCGTTTCCGGCAGCTTCAGGATCTCCATGATGAAGTAGGCTGCCGAGCCGATATACAGCGCAAAACCACCGAAAGCCGCGCCCAGTGCCACCGACAGCAGCAGGAACTGGCGGTGTTTCAGCACCATCCAGTAGTTGCCTGCGATGGCGCCGAGATGCAGCGGATGGCGCTTCTCGCGCGGCAGGCTTTCCGGCAGCCAGCGCCAGACAGCGAACCACATCAGCAAACCGAAGCCGGTCAGGAACCAGAAAATCGAGCGCCAGCCGAAGCTCACCTGCATCCAACCGCCCAGGACGGGCGCAATGGCCGGCGCCAGGCCGAACACCATCATGATATTGCCCAGCATTTTCTGAGCGGCGATGCCGTCAAAGCGGTCCTGCACGATGGCGCGGCCAATTACCGAGCCGGCGCCTGACGCCAGGCCTTGCAGGATGCGGGCGCCGAGCAGGAAGCCGAACGATCCGGCCAGGGCGCCGCCCAAGGAGGCGAGGATGTACAGCACCAGCGACCACAGGATCACAGGGCGGCGGCCGAAACTGTCCGACAGGGTGCCGTAGAACAGCATCATGAAGGCGAAGGTGAACAGGAACAGGCTCAGCGTCTGCTGGATCGCCATCGGGCTGGCGCTGAACGTCGCGGCAATCGCCGGGAAAGAGGGCAGGTAAGTATCGATTGCCAGCGGGCCAACCATGGTCAGGCCGGCCAGCAGCAGTGTAAGCAGGATGTTTTTCATTGAATACCAGAGGGGTGAACCCCGTATTTTAAGTGAATCGCTATATACCTGCAGGGCATAAGCAATTGACTATTGTTTCTTTCGTTTTCCGGCGCCACCTCGTTATGCTCGTCCCTTATGGTTAACGACTCTTACGGCGCCGCGAGCGGCGCAGCACGCTGGGACCTCGACGAGGTGGTTCACCAGCTGCGCGTGTCGCGCGAAGCGACCCACAATATCCGCCACCAGCGCCGCGTGCGCGAGCTGCCTTCGCGCGCGGAACTGGTGCAAATCCTGGAGGGGCTGGCCGCTGCGCTATTCCCCACCCATTACGGGCGCCCGAACCTGACCGACGAGAGTATCGACTACTTCGTCGGCGACACGCTGAACACCACGCTGGACCGGCTGAACGAGCAAGTGCGGCGCGGCCTGCAATTTGGCGCCGTGGTCGCGGAAACCGAGGAAGAGCAATCCGCTACCGCTCACGGCATCACCAAAGCCTTCGCTTCCTCGTTGCCGCAGATCCGCGCCCTGGTGGTGTCGGACGTGCAGGCCGCCTATGCCGGCGACCCCGCCGCCACCTCGATTGCGGAAATTCTCCTGTGCTACCCGGGCATGGTCGCCATCCTGCATTACCGCCTGGCGCATAGCCTGCACAAGCTTGGCGCGCCCTTCATCGCCCGTATCGTCAGCGATATCGCCCATTCGCGCACCGGCATCGACATCCACCCGGCGGCGCAGATCGGCGCCAGCTTCTTTATCGACCATGGTACGGGCGTGGTGATCGGCGAAACCACCATCATCGGCGAGCGCGTTCGCCTGTACCAGCACGTGACCCTTGGCGCCAAGCGCTTCCCGGCTGACGATTCGGGCAACCTGATCAAAGGTAATCCGCGCCACCCTATCGTGGAAGACGATGTCGTGATTTACGCCGGCGCCACGGTGCTGGGACGGATCACGATCGGCGCCGGCACCACGGTGGGCGGCAACGTCTGGCTGACGCAAAGCGTGCCGGCCAACAGCAATGTGTCGCAGGCCCAGATGCGGAGCGATTGCGAGTAGCTATTATCGAAAAAGTCGATCAATAGTGCGGATATTATCCGTTTTACACTGATCATTTGTCGACGCATAATGGGCTACCAACCTTCACTCTGGAGCCCTGACAATGAAAAAACTGATCGCCTTCGCCATCGCCGCTGGTTTCTCCCTGGCCGCATCCGCCGCGCCGGAAACCTACAACATCGATACCACCCACTCCTTCTCCCGCTTCGAGTACAGCCACTTCGGCTATTCGAACCAGGTGAACAAGTTCAATAGCACCGTCGGCAAGATCCAGATCGACCGCACAGCCAAAACCGGTTCCGTGGAAGTGAGCATCGATCCTAAATCGGTCAACACCGGCTACGACACCTTCAACGAACACCTGCAAGGCGCCGACTTCCTGGACTCGGCCAAGTACCCGGCCATCACCTACAAGTCCACCAAATTCCTGTTCAACGGCGACAAGCTGGTTGGCGTGGAAGGCAACCTGACCATCAAGGGCGTGACCAAGCCAGTGAACCTGGAAGTGACCTCCTTCCAATGCATGCCGCACCCAATGCTGAAACGTGATGCCTGCGGCGCCAACGCCATCGCCAAGATCAAGCGCTCCGACTTTGGCGCCGGCAAATACGCGCCATACGTTGGCGACGACGTGACCCTGGGCTTTTCGGTAGAAGCCATCAAGGAGTAATTCCATGAATCGACCGTTGCTGGCCGCAGCCTTGCTGGCTGCCGGTCTGTCGCACGCGTATGCGACAGACATGATCATCACCAATGGCAAGGTCGCCACCATGACGCGCGAAGGCAGCTTTGCGCAAGCGGTGGCGATCAGGGACGGCGTTATCACTTCCGTGGGCAGCAATGCCCAGGTGCTCAAGCTGAAGAAGCCGGGCACGCAAGTGATCGACGCCGGCGGCCGCACGGTCATTCCGGGATTGAACGATTCCCACCTCCACATCATCCGTGAAGGCCTGAACTACAACGCAGAACTGCGCTGGGACGGCGTGACGTCGCTCAAGCGCGCCATGCAGATGCTGCGCGAGCAGGCCGCGCGCACGCCGGACGGCGCCTGGATCAAGGTCGTCGGCGGCTTCAATGAATTCCAGTTCGAAGAGAAGCGCCTTCCGACGCTGGACGAAATCAATGAGGCGGTGCCGGACAAGCCGGTGTTCATCCTCTACCTGTATGGCCTTGGCTTCGTGAACAAGAAGGGCATCGAAGTCCTGGGCTACGACAAGGACACCAAGTACAAAGACGGTGAAGTGGAACTGGGCGGAGACGGCAAGCCGACCGGCCTTCTGGTCGCCAAGCCGAACGCCATGGTGCTGTATTCCACGCTTGGCAAGACAGGTGCGCTGCCGCGCGAGCAGCAACTGAACTCCACCATCCACTACTACCGCGAGATGAACCGCTTGGGCGTGACCAGTGCTATCGACGCGGGCGGCGGCGGCCAGGCCTATCCCGACGACTACGCAGTCAGTCTGGAGCTGGCCAAAAACGGTAAGCTCACCGTGCGCACCTCCTACTACCTGTTCGCGCAGAAGCCGGGCAAGGAGCTGGAGGACTACCAGCGCTGGCTCACCATGACCAAGCCAGACCGCAACGAGCATATGTTCTACGCGAACGGCTACAACACGGAAGGGGCAGGGGAGAACCTGGTCTGGAGTGCCGCCGACTTCGAAAATTTCCTCGAACCGCGCCCCGAAATGCCGGCCCAGATGGAAAGTGAACTGGAACCGGTGCTGCGCCTGCTCGTAAAGAATCGTTGGCCGTTCCGCATCCACGCAACGTATGGCGAATCGATTGAACGCGACCTGGCAGTGATCGAAAAAATCAATCGCGAGTTGCCATTCAATGGCCTGCGCTGGTTCTTCGACCACGCCGAGACGATCAGCGACGCACAGCTGGCGCGCGTGAAGAAACTGGGCGGCGGCATCGCCGTACAGGACCGCATGTACTTCCAGGGCGAGCATTACTGGAAACGCTACGGCGCGCAAACGCGCCAGATGCCGCCAATCCGCAAGATGCTGGACATGAAGCTGCCGGTTGGCCTGGGTACCGACGGCACACGCGTCTCAAGCTACGGCCCATGGCCATCGATCTACTGGGCAGTGACCGGCAAGACCGCCGGCGGCATGGCGATGTGGCAGCCCAAAGACCGCCTCACCCGCTATGAGGCCCTGAAACTGATGACCCAGGGGAGCGCCTGGTTCAGCGGCGAAGACAAGTTGAAGGGAGAGATCGCAAAAGGCCAATATGCCGACCTGGTGATCCTGCCGAAAGACTACTTCAGCATCCCCGAAGCCGAAATCAAGACGCTTGAAAGTGCGCTGACAGTAGTGAACGGCCGCATCGTCCACGCCGGCCCGGATTTCGGCCGCTACAGCCCCGAGCTCCCTCCCGTCCAGCCCGACTGGAGCCCCGTCAAACACTACGGCGGCTACCAAAACCACTAATACGGTCCAGTTCGTGTCAACCCTTGCCCCTAGGGGCGCTCTTTGGTTGACACGAGCTCAGCTGTAATGTTGCGGGCGGGCCATTGACTTATTGGGGGCGTGGTCAATACTTCCTTGACTGCCCATCCTGCCCCGAAGGTGTCCCTATGGATCTGCTGCAATTCCTGCCCCGCGTCGATGCGACGCGCACCGAAATCGTCGACCGTGGTATCGAGGTGCAAGCCAGCTTCAGCACCTTGTGCGCAGTGGAATACTTGAAGTCCCATAACATCGCTTCCCACATCATCCAGCGCGTGCTGTTGCAACCTGAACGGCGGCGTGCTGCTCAGGTTATGCACAAGAATTGACGGGAAGTAACGCGCGACTTTAATTAGTTAAAGATCGTGTGTGAGAATTTGTGAGTTTCTAAGTCTTTGATTTTTAAGGCGCTTTTTTCTGCACAGAGAACAGGCAGTTTGTTGGAAATGGCGTCGTTGAGGGCTGTTTGCCTTGTCAAGACCCCCTTATCAACAAAGATATCCACAAACAATGTGGATAATCGGAAAAGCCCTTTTCAATCCGCCACTTACGGGATTTTGGCCGGAATTAGCAGTCAGTTAGGAGTGAAATAAGTGCTGTATGTGCATACAGTACTTATTTCAGGATGTGTCCGGATGCTTTGAAACCGCCCGCTTCGGCGCTTGGCTGGACCTGGATATCCACAGTTGAGGCTGGCTGGCCGATGACCAGCTTGCCCGACCACGCTTCTCCCTTTTGCAGGCCCTGCAGGATCGCGGCAAATTGCTCGCGGTGGGCGTTGTATTGCGCCAGTTGGGCCTGCAGGATTTGCAGGTCCGAGTAGTTGCGCAGCGAGGAAATCACGGTGGTGAATAGCTTGCGTGTGGTGAGGTCGGTCTTGCACCAGAAATCGTTGATGTCGTAGTCGAGGATGATGCTGTGCTCGAGCGCCTGGCCAGGCTGGCCGGTGCGCAGCACGATGCGTACGAGTTCATTCTTCAGCTCGGCGCGGATCTGGTTGGCGACGCGCAGGCCGGCATCGCTGGTTTCCATGATGACGTCCAATAGCACCAGGGCCACGTCGGGGTTGTTGCGCAGGGTGGTCAGGGCTTCTTCGCCGGAGTAGGCGTGCAGGAAGCTGAGGCGGCGTCCCATGAAGCATGCATTGCTGAGGGAGAACTTGGTGACGACGTGGACGTCGACGTCATCATCGACAATCAGCACCCGCCATGGGGCGGGATTGGCGCCGGCAGCCTGCTCGGCCGAACTGGCTTGCGCCTCGTCGTCGATCATCCAACCTTCGCTCGAGTCGTCGTCAGGAACTTTCACGTCCATGCATTTTCCTTTATCGGTTGTGGACACGTTATTCTGCGGCACAAGTTTTGTCAAAATATTTTCCAGACACTCAGTGAGTTGCAAAAAGGGATACGCACTGCACTGCTAAGTCTTTGATTTTATTCAGACTAATTAATTGCCAAAGAAATGGGCAATTTATTGAAAGTCGCGCCGTTAAAGGCGAAACGGGCTGTCAGGGGCCGTTTTTCCACACGTTTATCCACAGCAGAAGTGGATAACTGAAATTTCGTCTTTAAAAACTTCGTATTACGGCAATTTTATCATCCGGACTATGAAGCCGCTGCCTTGAGACGGTTCAATTCGTCGAGGAAGCGTTCGCAAGCCAGGCCCGGCGGCCATGGTTCCCAGGCCGGCTCGCCATATAAAGCCTGTAATGGATCTTCATTTAAGGGCACTGCGGTGATCTTCAATGTCCGCTTGACCTCTTCGCCGCTCCAGCCCACCACATGCACGGCTTCACTGGCGGCCGCCAGGCGGTCGGCGCGTTTGTGGACCTGGTATTCCTTCGGCGTCCATGCAGGCAAGCCATAGCGCAGGAAAACGGCTTGCTCCAGCCGCTGGCTCAGCTCGCGGAAGCTGTCGCCGAGGAAGGGCTTCAGCACGGAAATGCAGTCGAAGCCCAGCAAGCCTTCTTCGGCGTCGTGTAGGAGTTCACGCAGGCTGCGCAGCGGGTCGAGGGGAACGGGCGACCACATGCGCCGCAATTGCAGCACGGTGATCGAATGCTGGGCCACTGAGAGCGGCAACGGCCAGGCCGAATGGCCGCCCCAGCGATAGGTGCGCGCCAGGCCTAGTGCGAGGTCGGCATCGTCCCAATCGAAGGGCGTGGGGTCCAGCAAATCCAGCCGACGGCCGGATGGCATGCGCACCCAGGCGCGTTGTGTCGTCATGCTGCTATCGTATCGTCGCGACGCAGGTCGGCGCAAGCTTGCAGGATGAGGGTCTCGAGTTCGGGCAACAGGGTGAGGGCGGTTTCCAGTTCGCCGGCGGCGCTGGCCTTTTCCATTTGGTGGCAAAGGGTGTGCAGTTCGGGGGCGCTGAGATAGCCGCAACTGCCTTTCAGCGCATGGAAAGCGCTGGTGGCGCCTTCGCCATCGCCGTTTTGCAGGGCGAGGCGGCCTTCGTCCATACGGCGCGGCGCTTCCTCCAGGAAGGCTTGCGCAATGCGCTGCTGGTGGCGGGCCGTCATGCCGCTCAAAGGCACGATGTGGATCGCCTGATTGGCTGGCTCGACGCCGAACATATCATCCAGTTCGGCGTGCGTCGGCGCGGTGCGTGGCAACTGACGGCCGCGGTTCAGCAATTGCGCGATGGTCTTTTCCAGCTGGTCGTACAGCAAGCGCTCGTCGACTGGCTTGCTGAGGAAACCGTCCATGCCGGCCGACAGGTAGTGGGCGCGATCCAGGTCGCTGGCGTTGGCTGTCAGGGCGATGATCGGCACCAGCGGATCGCGCACCGCCAGGTCCAGGCTGCCGCCGCGGCGAATCAGGCGCGCTGCCTGTTCGCCGTCCATTTGCGGCATGCGGCCGTCCATCAGCACCAGGTCGAAATCTTGTTCGTGCAGGGCGCGCAGTGCTTCCAGGCCGTTTTCTGCGACTACCACTTCATGGCCCATGCCTTCCAGCAGGGTGCCAATGATGATCTGGTTGGTGCGCACGTCTTCGGCGCAGAGTACGCGCAGGCGGTGGGCGTGGCGCAGGTGGGCCGGAACGTTGAGCGGGTCTTGCTCGGGTGGGCCGCCCAGGGCCAGCGGCAGCGAGAAGCGCAAGGTGGAGCCTTTGCCAAGGCGGGTGTCGGCTTCGATCTGGCCGCCCATCAGGTCGACCAGCTCTTTACAGATAGCCAGGCCCAGGCCGGGACCATCGGCACGGCGGGTCGAGGACAGGTCGGCCGGTTCGAATTTTCGGAACAGGCGTGGCAGCATTTCCAGCGGTATGCCAGGACCGGTATCGCTGATGGAGAAGCTGACGCGTGCCAGGCCGTCCGTCGTTTCGCCCGAGGCGCGCAGGCGCACTTCGCCGCGTTCGGTGAATTTGATGGCATTGCCCAGCAGGTTGAGCAGGATCTGGCGGATGCGGTTCGGGTCGCCCTGCACATGGCGCGGCAGGCCAGGCGCCAACTCGCAGCGCAGCAGCAGCGCCTTGGCGTCGGCTTGCGGGCGCAGGATGGTGATGGCTTCGTCGATGATGTCGATCAGGTCCAGGTCCTGGGTATTGATCGACAGGCGTCCGGCATCGATGCGGGAAAAATCGAGCAGGTCGTTAAGGATGGCGAGCAGGGCTTCGCTGTTTTTCAGGCCGATGCGCAGGTATTCCACGGTGCGGTCGGCGATGGTGCGGTCGCGCAGGGCAAATTTGAGCATGCCGATCACGCCCGCAAGCGGGGTGCGGATATCGTGGCTCATGGCCGCCAGAAAGTCGATCCGGTGGCGGCCAAGTTTCTCATTTTGGATTTGCGTTTGCTTGAGTGCGGCTTCACGAGCCGCCAGCTGCTTCTTTAAGCGGCGGTTCTCCAATATCAGCAGGATAAACGCGGCCAACCCCAGGATTATTAACAGGGGCGCTGCTGTTTGAATAAACGATGCAAACGAAGAAGGCAAACTAAATCATCTCCTCAATATCAATTATTGTAATGGACAAAACCGTTTTCGATGATAACGAATTGTTATGCCCTCGTACCCTCGTGTATGATCCTGCCTATGCTAATTTCTCCAGAACAAGGGCTGGCCTTCCTGGCCGCCGCCATGCTGATTACTGTTTCCCCGGGTCCCGATAACCTGATGGTATTAAGTATGGGCATGTCACGCGGACGCAAGCAGGGCGTCGTGTTTGGCCTTGGGTGCGCGCTGGGCTGTCTAAGCCATACGGTGCTGGCCGCCCTCGGCGTCGGCGCATTGATTGCGGCTTCGCCAACAGCCTTTACCGTCCTGAAGGTGGCGGGTGGACTCTACCTGATCTGGATGGGGATTGGCGCACTGCGCAGCAAGGGTGGGGCGCACGTGGACCAGGCGGCGCTGCCGGTCGAATCCCTGCGCAAGCTGTTTGCCAAGGGATTGTTCGCGAATGCCATCAACCCGAAGGTGGTGCTGTTCTTCCTGTCCTTCCTGCCGCAATTCGTGGTGGCGGGGCGCGGTGACGCGAGCTGGCAGACTGCCCAACTGGGTCTGATCTTCACATTGCAGGCTTGCGTGCTGTTTGGCGCGCTGGGCTATTTCTCGGGCGCGGTGGGCCGCTGGATCAACCGCAATCCGCGCGCCGGGCTGTGGCTGGACCGCGGGGCGGGCGCCATCTTCGTTGGCCTGGGCTTGCGGCTTATCGTCGCGCGCTGATCGCGAACTTCAATTCCAGCTCGTCTTTCACGGACAGGGCGCCGCCGAATACGGCGAAAGGCTTGATGCCGAAATCGCTCTGCTTGACCATGAAAGCGCCTTTTGCCAGTATGTTGGCGCCTTCTTCCTTCATTTGCAGCGGCACCTGATATTCGTGTGTCACCCCGTGCAGGGTGATCTGGGCACGCAATAGGTCGCGTGCGCCGGGTTCGAGTACTGCGCGTACGTGTACCCAGGGATAGGCTTCCGCCTGCAGCACTTTGGTGAACATATTGTGGCGGGTGCCGTCGATGGAGTCGGCCGAAGGCTGGGTTTCCAGGCCGGCATCCTTGCGCAGCGTCGCTTCGTCGACCGTCAGTTGGTCCAGGCGGAAGCGAAACTCCGTGCGGCCCTGAGCTGGATCCACGAATCCCTCAATCTGACGATTGGCGACCACGTGGTCGTGGCCCATGCGCGCCAAAGGACCGCTGCGTCGGACCGTAATGGTGATCAGCGATTCGCCGGCGACGATTTGATGCGCGGCTTTATTTGCTTGCAGCGTCGGCTCTGGGCCGGCTTGCGGCGAGGGCGTAGGCGCTGTGGTGCAGGCGGAAATGGCCAATACCGCCGCTAATAAGGCGGTTTGAATGGACCATTTGCAATTTTTTTCCTGCATTGTGACTATTGGAGAGTTTCTATTATAAAAATTGTACTATCTTATACGAAGTCGTGATGCTTTTAGTTTTATGGGTAATCACCGCGTCATATTCGCATGTGATTATTCTCCCTGCACTTTCAAATCTCTCCCGATTTGAATCCCTTCACCCGCGCAAAGACGCGGGTTTTTTTTTGCCCCAATTTTCCTGCTTATTAAACTACCTTAATGAAGTCCTAAGCCTCGGGCGGGGAAAAGCTGGCAAAGTACGTCCCATAGCGTACAGCATTCCTGTGCGCCGGGTTGCCGGATTCCTCAATCCGGCACGGTTTCTTCTATCCCCACGCCCTAAAAAGCGTTTTCACCGGCCCCCCAATCGGCCGGTTTTTTTTTGCCCGCCGGGTTATGCTGTGGGCCAAATCCTGGGAGAAAGCGATGATTGACCTCTACACTGCTCCAACACCAAACGGCCATAAGATTTCAATTGCCCTGGAAGAGCTGGCGCTGCCATACGAAATGCATGTCCTCGAATTGGGGAAAAATGTGCAGAAGGAACCCTGGTTCACCGCCATTAATCCCAACGGCCGCATTCCGGCCATTATCGACCGCGCCAACGACGATTTCGCGGTATTTGAATCCGGGGCGATCCTGGTCTACCTGGCGGAGAAAACCGGTCAGCTGATGCCGCAGGACGTGAAAGGCCGCTCCCGGGTACTGCAATGGCTGATGTTCCAGATGGGCGGCGTTGGACCGATGATGGGGCAGGCCAATGTGTTTTACCGCTATTTCCCGGAGAAGATCCAGGCAGCCATCGACCGCTACCAGGGCGAGAGCCGGCGTCTGTTCCGGGTGCTCGATCAGCATCTGGAGCAGAACGAATTCCTGGCCGGGGATTATTCGATCGCCGATATCGCCAACTGGGCCTGGGTGCGTACACATCGCTGGTCCGGCGTCGAGACGGAGGGCTTGCCGCACCTGCAGCGCTGGATCCACCAGATTCGTACGCGTCCGGCGGTACAGCGCGGTATCGAGCGGCCGCCCAGCAATGTGTTGGTTCGAGCTGACAGCGAGGAGAAAGTGGAACAATTTGCTGCCGAAGCGCGCAAAATGCTGGAAACCGGCCAGTCGCGCTGATTATTTGTATATGGAGATCGAATGAAGCTGTACACCGCCTTACGTGCCCCCAACCCGCGCCGCGTCGCTATGTTCATGGCGGAGAAGGGTATCGAAATCGATTTGCAGGCGGTTGACCTGGGCAAGGGCGAACAGCGCAGCGAGAGCTACCTGGCCGTGAATCCTTTCGGCCGTGTCCCGGTCTTGGAATTGGACGATGGCCGCATCCTGTGCGAAACGCGCGCCATCTGCACCTTCCTGGAGGGGCTTTATCCGGAGCCGAACCTGATGGGCGAAGGCTTTGAGGAGCGCGCCTTCATCGAAATGACAGACCGCCGCGTGGAGCTGCACTTGTTCTCCATCGCGGCAAACAGCATCCGCCATGGACATCCCGGCTTTGCCTCGCTCGAGAGTCCGCAGTTCCCCGAATTTGGGGCGTCGCAGGGAGATAAGTTCCGCGAGAATGCGCGTTGGCTCGATGGCGTGCTGGCCAAACAGCCCTTTGTAGCGGGCCAGCGATTCACCATCGCCGACATTACCGCTTTCTGCGCGATCGAGTTTGCGCGCGGCCTGATGAAATTCCGTCCGTCCGATGCGGGGCTGGCCCATCTCCAGGCCTGGCGCGACCGTATCGTCGAACGCCCAAGCGCAAGCGCCGGGACTTGAGCAATGACGGCGCTGCGCCCACACCGGCGACGGCGCCTGTTGGCTGGCCTGGTGGCTTCGATGTCGCTGGCGCTGGCCCCGTTGCCGCTACGCGCCGGCCGGCAGCGTGCGCTGCGAGCGGTTGTGCTGGCAATCATCCCTTACGGACAAATCGAGGCCAACGGGCGCAAGTCCGGCCTTTTCGTCGAAGCCTTCGAATTGCTTGAGCGCGTATTGGGCCGCCGTATCGAAGTCACGGTGGTTCCGTATGCCCGCGCCATCGCGATGTTGCGCGCCGGCGAGGCCGACCTGATGATCGCTACTTCCAATTCAGTGATTGCGGCGGCGGCCGAACCGATGGGAATGTTGTGGGCGGCGGAAGTCATCGCCATCGGCCGCGCGGGCCTCAAGCTCGAAAGCCAGCAGGATTTGCGGGGGCGCACGGTTGGCCTGTTGCGCGGCTCGGACTACGGCGCCATGTTCCTGGACGACGGCGAATACCACCGGCACGAAATCACCGACCAGGTGCAGGGCGTGCGCATGCTGATGGAAGGGCGGCTCGATGCTTCGCTCGGCACGCGGCTCGCTGTGTTTCACGCCATGCGCTTGCTGGGCGTGCCGCGTGCGAAGCTGGGGCCTTCGATTTCAGTGCAACCCCGTGAAATACATCTGCACCTGGGCCGTCACAGCGCCGACGAGGCGTTGGCAACGGAGCTGCGCCATGCTGTGGAGGAGTTGCGCAGCAGCGGCAAGGCCGATGCGCTACTGGCTAAGTACCTGGCTGGACTGCCTTCCGGCTAAGCCTTCCCACGATCCCGTTCGGGAAGAAATAGATCGCGAGGATGAACAGGATGCCGAGCCACAGCAGCCAGCGGTCCGGATGCAGGGCTGCTTCCAGCACCGGCACGCCGGCAACCGCGCCCGCGGCGTGCGCCATCAGGGATTTCAGGTAGTTGTTGGCCAGGATAAAGAGGGCGGCGCCGACCACGGAGCCATACATGGTGCCCATGCCGCCGATGACGACGATCAGCAGGATGTCGGTCATGACTTCAAAGCCCAGCGTGGTCCTGGGGCCGACATAGCGCAGCCACAGAGCCATCAGCGCACCGGCCAGCGCCGCCGCTACGGCGCCGATGCAGTTGGCTGCGATGCGGTACACCACGGTGCGGTAGCCCAGGGCCTCGGCGCGGAATTCGTTTTCGCGGATCGCCTGCAGCACGCGGCCAAACGGAGAGTTCACCACGCGCAGCAGGGCCAGGAAGATCACCACAGCGCAGAAGAAGACGATGTAATAAGTGAGGACTTTGCCGTCCACGATGCGGCCCATGAACTCGCCGAATTCGTTGGCGGGCGACAGTAGTTCGGGCACGTCGAAAGTCTTGCCGTCTTCGCCGCCGGTCCAGCCGGACATTTGGGATGCCAGCACCGCAAACGAGGATGCCACCGCCAGCGTGATCATGGCGTAGAAGATGGCGCGTACGCGCAGGGCGAACAGGCCGATGACGAAGGCCAGGGCCAGCGTCAGTGCGAGTGCTGCGGCCAGGCCCAGCACCATGCCGCTCCAAGTTGGAATGGATTTGTCGAATCCGAGGCCGACGCCGTAAGCGCCTATGCCGAAGAACATGGTGTGGGCGAAGGATACGATGCCGGTGTAGCCAAGCAGCAGGTCGTACGAAGCCACCAGCACGATGTAGATGCAGATGGTGGCGGCGGTGTTCAGCGGCCGTACGCCCGTGGTGATGAAAGGCGCCAGCGCAAGGCCGAGCACCACGATGAGGAGCAGTATGGACATGGCGCGGCTGCGCGGCAGGTCGCCGGAAAGCAGGGTATTCAGCATTTCATTTCCTCGACAGGCCGGCCGGGCGCCACAGCAGGATGGCGATCATCAGCACGATATGGGACACCAGCGCGAATTTAGGCGCCAGGAAGCCGGCGTAGTTGGCTGTCAGCGCCATCAGCAGCGCGCCGATAAAGCAGCCGCCGACCGAACCCAGGCCCCCGATGATGATGGTGATGAAGATCATGACCATCACTTCGCCGCCCATCGAGGCGGTCAGCGTTTCCTTGTAAAGCCCCCACATCACGCCGCCCAGGCCCGCCAGCGCGGAACCGGCGGCAAATACCGCGATGAACAGGCGGCGGATGCGGTAACCCAGGGCTTCCACCATTTCGCCGTTTTCGACGCCGGCGCGTATCAGCAGGCCAAGCTTGGTGCGGTTCAGCACCAGGGTGAGCGTGATGAAGACCAGCAGGCCGACAACCACGGCCAGCAGCCTGTATTTTTCGATGGCGGCGTCGCCTATGACGATGGCCCCGCGCAGGGCTGTCGGCAGCGGCATCGGTCGCTGCTCGGCGCCCCAGACTACCTGGATCAATTGTTCGACCACGATCATCCCGCCCATCGTGATCAGGATCTGCTTCAGGTGCTGGCCGTAGACGGGCATGATGATCAGGCGCTCGAATAGCCAGCCGAGTAGCGCGGTCACTGCCATCGCCAGTGCGATTGCCAGGCCGAGTGCGGCGAGGTTCATGGCGAGGGAATCGGCCTCCATCCAGCCGCGCATGGGCATCAGCACCAGGGTGGCGGTGAAGGCGCCGACGGCTACAAAGGCGCCGTGGCCGAAATTCAGCACGTCCATCAGGCCGAAGACCAGCGTGAGGCCGCTGGACATGATAAAGATCATCATGCCCATCGCCAGTCCGGCCACGGTCAGGGTGACCCAGGTTGGCGTGCTGCCGACCAGGGGCAGCACGGCCAGCATCAGCGCGGGCACCAGCAGCGACGTCAGGTAGTCGCGTGGAACGGTGGGAAGAGTTGTTTCGCTCACTGTCGTTCCTTATTGGTGTGAATCGAGTGCAAGGCCGAGCAGGCGTTCCTGCAAGGTGCGGTCGCCCGCGAGTTCGGACATGGAACCGCTGTGGACGATGCGGCCGTCGTCCATGACGGCCACGGTGTCGCCCAGCTGGCGCACGAAGTTGAAGTTCTGCTCCACCAGCAGTACCGTGGTCTGGCCTTTCAACTGGCGGATTGCTTCGGCCAGGCTCTGGATGATGGCCGGCGCCAGGCCCTTGGTCGGTTCGTCGATCAGCAGCAGCTGGCGCGGCTCGATGATGGCGCGCGCGATGGCGACCATCTGCTTCTGGCCGCCGGACAGGTTGCCGGCCGGGTAGTTCCAGAACTTCTTCAGGGCTGGGAAGAAGGAGAAAATCCATTCCAGGCGCGCCGTGTCCATCGGGCCGCTGCGGGCTGCGAGGTGCAGGTTTTCGCGAACGGTCAGGTCGCTGAACACGGCCATCGATTCCGGTACGTAGGCGATACCCGCCTGTGCGATGTCCGGCGTGCGCAACTTGCCGATGTCGCGGCCATTGAACTCGACGGTGCCGGCGCTGGGCTGCCACAGGCCCATGATGGTGCGCAGTGTGGTGGTCTTGCCGGCGCCATTTCGGCCTAGCAGGACCGTGAGGCCGCCGCGCGGCACATTCAGATCGACCCCTTGCAGGATGTGGTATTCGCCGATGTGCGTGTGCACGCCGGAGAGCTTGAGCAGCGCGTCAGTCATGGCTTGCAGTTCCCAGGTAGGCTTCCTGCACGATGGCGGAGGACATGACGGCGGCCGGTTCGCCGTCCGCCACCAGGGCGCCGTTGTGCAGCACGATGATGCGGTCGGCCAGCGCGCGCACCACGTCCATCTTGTGCTCCACCAGCAGGATGGCTTTGTTGCGTTCGGCCTTGACCTGGTGGATCAGGTCCAGCACGACGGGCACTTCATCCACGCTCATGCCGGCGGTCGGTTCGTCGAACATCATGACTTCGGGCTCCAGGGCCAGCATCAGCGCTACTTCCAGCTTGCGCTTGTCGCCGTGCGACAGGGCGGCCACCAGCGTATTGCGACGGCCGGCTAGAGCCACGCGTTCAAGGAAATGGTCAGCGCGGGCTATCAGGTCCTTGTGGCTGGACCAGATCGACCACAGCTTCATGCCCGCGTTGGCGCGCGCCTGAACAGCCAGGCGTACATTTTCGTGGACGCTGAGGTGTGGGAACAGGTTGGTCAGCTGGAAGGCGCGGCCGATTCCTTTGCGGGTGCGCGTCGCCGGGCCGCTGCGCGTGATGTCCTCGCCGCGCAGCAGCACCTGGCCGCTGGTGGCCGGCAATTGGCCGGACATCAGGTTGAAATAGGTGGTCTTGCCGGCGCCATTGGGACCGACGATCACCGTCAACTGGCCGGCATGGAAATCGGCGCTGACATTGTCGACGGCCGTGTGGCCGCCGAAGCGAATAGTCAGCCCGCGTGTGGACAGCAATGGTGTCATCGGTTCAGCGCTTGTTCTTGATCGGGACGGGCAGCTCGGAAGCCGGGATTTCGCGCACCAGTTCCAGCAAGTCCCACTCGCTTTTCTGGTCCTTCTTGATGCGGAAGTGGTACATGGGCTGCATGGCCTGGTGATCTTCCTTGCGGAAGCTCATTTTTCCTTTTGGCGTATCAAACTCCATGCCCTCCATGGCGGCGATCATTTTCTGGGTATTGCCGCCGCCCGTTTTGGCAAGGGCGTTGTAGACTGCGCTGGCCGCCGTGAAGCCACCGGCGGTAAACATATCGGGCGGCTTGTTGTAACGCTTCATGTGTTGGGCCACGAACCAGTCGTTCATGCTGTTCTTCGGGAAACCGTAGTAGTAATAGATGGTGCCTTCGGTACCGGCGAAGGATTTCCATGTCTTCAGAACGGGAAGGATGTTGCCGCCGGGAGCCAGTGTAATCCCGTAGCGCTCCGGTTTCATGTCGGCGATCTTGTTCATCGGGTTGGGGCCGGCCCAGATAATTTGCAGCACGCGCGGCGGCGGGGCATCTTTCAGCTTGTCGAACAGGCGCTGTGCCGAAGCGGTGAAGTCGGTCGCGTTTTGCGGCGCGTATTCCTCGTGCACGATATTGGCTTTGGAGCCGGTCAGCTTCAGCGCCTCGCGCGCGGCGGCCACGGCGTCCTTGCCGAAGGCGTAGTCCTGGGCCAGGAAGGCGACGCTGCCTTGCTTGAACGTAGAAGCTGCGGCGAGGCCGTCCTGCATGGAGTTGCGGGCTGTGCGGAAGATGTACTTGTTCCATTTTGCGCCGGTGATCGCGTCGGCCACGGCCGGCTCGACGATCAGGATCTTCTTGTATTCCGCAGCGATGGGCAGCATGGCGACGGCGGAACCGGAGGAACTGGTGCCGACCGCGATGTCGACCTTGTCGTCGTCATAAGCTTCCGCCAGCAGGGTGCGGCCCTGGTCAGGCTTGCTCTGGTCGTCCTTGACGATGACCTTCAGCTTGTGGCCGTTGATCTCCATCTTGCCGCCGGTGAGATATTCAAGGCCCATCATGAAGCCGGTCTCGGTTTCCCTGGCGTAGGGCTCGAGTATGCCGGTTTTGCCGGCGATTAACGCAACCTTCAGGTCCTGGGCCGCCGCCAGCATCGGGGCCAGCGCAAGCACCAGGGGGAACAGTTTTCTCATATCAGTCAACGCTGGCCAGGAAGCTGCGCAGCGCTGCCTGCGCTGCTGGTTCGGATAGCATCGGCGCGTGGCCGACGTTGGGCACCTCAGCATACAGCATGCGTGGAGCGGCAGCGCGCATGGCACTCGCCTGCGCCGGTTCGATCAGGTCCGACAGCGAACCGCGTATCAGCATGGTCGGGCGGCGCCGGGCCAGGCGGCGGAAGGCGAAGTGCGCCGCCATCGATGTGGAGCGCAGTTTGTTGGCGCGGATCGGCACAGCGATATTCGGGTCATAGCGCATGGCCAGCGTGCCGTCGCCCTGTTCACGGAAGGCACGGTGCGCCCAGCGCGCCCATTCTTGCGTCGTGTTCTCAGGGAACGCGACGCCGTTGATGCTGCTGATGTAATCGGCAGCCTGCTGCCAACTGGTGAACTGCTCGCCCTTGCCGGTATAGCTGCGGATGCGCGACAGACCGCGTTCGGACAAGGTCGGGCCCACGTCATTTAAAACGGCGGCGGCGATCAGGCTGGATTTGCGCAGGGCCAGTGTCATGGTAATCAGGCCGCCCATCGAGGTGCCGATGAAGACGGCGCGCTCGATGCCAAGGTCGCTCGCCATCTTGACCACGTCGTTGGCGTAGACCATGGCGGTGTAGCGGTCCGGGTTAGGGTCGTATTCGGAATTGCCGCGGCCCCGAACGTCGACGGCGATCACGCGCCGCCCCTGGGCTGCGAGCCAAGGTGCGACGTCTTCGAAGTCGGCGGAATTGCGGGTCAAGCCGTGGATGCAGATCACGGGCAGGCGCGCAGGGCCGCTGGCGGCAGGGTAGTCGCGCGCATAGAGGCGCAGGCCATCGTCGCTGGTGTAGCTGATCTCGGAATACATGGTCCTCGTAGGCAGCGTTGCAGGAGCGTGCAGTGTGCAAGAAATGCATCAAACGCGGAACCGGAGGCGGCGCCCACTGTGTGTGCAATTTTGCACAGTCGCACAATGCGAAGCGAAAATGATGCACAATACCCCGCATGAAAACACTGCCCGAATGGACCGACCTGCGCTTCTTCCTGGAGCTGGCGCGCTCCGGTACCCTGTCCGGCGCCTCGCGCCGCCTGGAAGTGGAGCACACCACCGTTTCGCGCCGCATCGACCGCCTGGAGCAGCAATTGGGCGCTACGCTGTTCGACCGCTCGCGCGAGGGGTATGAGCTGACTGAGATGGGGAACGCAGTCCTGCCGCACGCGGAGGCGATGGAAAGCGCCGTGCTGGCGGCGCAGGGGCAGTTGTCCGGCACCGAAGTCGCCATCCGGGGCGTGGTACGCCTCGGCGTGCCGGAGGCGCTGGGCGTACGCTTCATCACGCCGCTGCTGGCGCAGTTCCTGCAGGATTATCCTGATTTGTCGGTGGACCTTCTGGTGCAGCCGCGCTTCGCCAACCTGGCAAGCCGCGAGGCGGACCTGGGCGTGACGCTGGATGCGCCCAATACGGGCCGGTACATGGTGACGCGCCTGGCGTCCTTCCGCCTGTACGTGTACGGTTCGCCGGCGTACCTGGCGCGCCATGCGCCGATCAAGAAACGCAGCGACCTGGCGGGTCACGATTTTGTCGACTATGTGCAGGACCGCCTGGCCAGCAATGAGCTGAACTTCCTCGATGAACTGGGCGTCAACCCGCGACGCCGCTTGTGCTGCACCGGCATGCTGGCGCAGGCCGAGGCGGCTGCGGCGGGCCTGGGCCTGATGATGGCGCCGCCGTATATGGCGACCGATGGCCGGCTGGTGCCGGTGCTGCAGGACGAAGTGTTCCTGGAGCGCGCTTACTGGCTGGTGGCGCCGGTGGACTTGTACAGGTTGCCGCGCGTGCGCGCCGTCTGGAACCTGCTGCGCCAGTTCGCCGAATCGCGCTCCAACCTGTTTATCTCGAATAAATGAGGCAGGTCGCCGCCGATCTCGATGCGGTGCAGGTTGGGCGGCGCAGTGTCCGGTAAGGCGGTGTGGAGCGCCAGCGCGTGCAGGATGGGCACCGGGTCATAGCTCCAGTCCACAAAATAATGGCATGGATCGCCCTCGCGCGCCTTCATCAGCGCCAGTTCGAACTGCGAAACCGAAACGACGAGCGGGTCCTCATGGCCGGCCAGGTAGTCCAGGAAGGCCAGCGGCTGGTACTCGCGGAAAGGCGAGATATTCTTTTCCTTGATGAACGCTTCCAGAGCCTCGTCCAGCATCGCGCCCTGGCGCATTAATTCAACGGTCAGCACACAGGTACGCTCCAGAACATAGATTCGCCACAGGTGGACGTTGCCGCGCGCTTCCCGCAGGTCAGCCGAGGCGGCCACCCGCTGGTAGTAGGGCGGATCGTTTTCGCCCGGCTGGTAGCTGTCGCGCATCAGGCCAAGCAGCATTCGCTGATGGTTGCCAAGGTCCATTCTTACCTCCATTCGCGTTGACGCATTTGCCGCAGGGTGTCGGCGATTGCAGCATGGCCCAGGCCAGGCACGGCTTCGGGCATGAATTCATACACTATCACTTCCGCTTCGGTGGCGATGTCGCGCAGGACTTGATGCGCCAGGTCCATGGTGCATGGGCGCGGCAGGCGCGAATGCACGTCCAGCATCAGGCCATTGTGCTGCACGCCGCAGGCTACATGCAGCTCGTGCACATGGCTTCCGTCCAGCTCCGCCAGGAAGGCCTGGATGTCGAGCGCGTGGTTGTGCTCATCGCATTCGAGGTTGTAGACATCGAGGATCAAGCCGCAGCCGCTGTGCGCCGTAATGGCGTTGAGAAAGCCCGCGTCGCTGTAGTCGGCCGGACAGTCGGGCACCACGTGCACGATATTCTCCAGCAGGAAGGGAATGCCGTAGCGCTGCTGCAGGCACCAGGCCCGCTGCGCCACCAGTTCGGCCGCCTGCTCGGTGCGCGGCATGGCCAGCATGATGCCGAGATGTTCGCCGTCGACGCGGGTGTAGCCCAGGTGTTCGCTGTGCCAGCGCACGCGCACCTGGTCCATCAAATCGTCCAGCAGGTGGAGGTAGGTCGGCGACCAGCCGTCGTGGGAACCGATGGAGAGGCTGACGCCATGCACCACGATGGTTTTTTCGCGGTCGATGTTTTTCAGTTCAGCGATGATGGCGGGATCGAGGTAGATGCGATCGCCGTCGGCTATCGACATGGTTTCCGGCGTCACCTCGATGATGTCCGCGTGCTGCAGCATCATCTCCAGCAGCGCCGGATCGCGTCCTTCGTAGCTGACGCCCACGCCCAGTGCCGGGCGCGGGTCGGCAGACAGCAAGTTAGCGGAAGACGGTTTCATGCTGGATTACCGCGCCTTCGATATGCGGCACTTCGCGCAGCACCCGTCCGATCGATGGATCGCCGCGCAGGAAGGTCAGGTCGAAACCCGTGAGGCCGCAGTTGCAGCCGCCTTTTGGCACCATCTGGGCCACGGCGATATCAAGGGCGCGGTGCAGTTCTTCCAGGGTGACCTTGCCTTCACTGACGACAATCTTGATGTGGTTGTTCTTGGTTTGGGTATTGCGCATGCTCAGCTCTTCCATGACGTTCTCCATGCGGTCCGGTAGGGAACAAGGGCGGGTGGGCTGGACCAGGCGGTGAACCTCGCCCCTTGGGCTTTTCATGGCTGTCACTTTAGGCGGAGGGAAGGTTTGGCGAATTGGTACTGGCACCCAGATTCCATGGCGGCCAGCACCTAGTTTTTATGCAGTGAGGTGGGTGGGCGGCGCAGCAGGTCGATGCGGGTGGTGGCCCCCATCTTGCCTAGCAGGGTGGAAACATGGTGTTCGACGGTGCGTTCGGAACGGCACAAGCGCTGGGCAATTTCGAGGTTGCTCAGGCCTTCCAGCAACAGTTCCAGCACTTGGGCTTCGCGGCGTGTGAGGCCGCTCGGGTGTTCGCGCGCCGCTGCGTAGGGGCCGCGCCGGGATTTGGGCAACTGGGCTTGCGCGCCGCAGGCCCGTGCGCGCTGGCGAGCCATCGCGGCGGCCGGGGCGGCGCCGATCTGCTCCAGCAGCGCAACGGCTTTCGGCATGGCTTGCGCCGCCGATTCGCCCGGTATGTCGAGCAGGGCCAGCGCCGCCTCGAAGGGAAGGCAGAGCGCCAGCCAGGCGTCGCAGGCGGCTTGCCCGTGGCCGGACAATTCGGCGGCGCGCGGCGCTGGCGGTGGATGCTCGCATTCGGGCAGAGGCGCTACCGACGCGCGTTGCTGCCAGACGCAGACCTCGGCCAGGTCCCAGGCATTCACGCCTGAGAAATCGAATTTGGCGGCTTCTTCCAGCCAGCGGCGGCAAAGCTCGATGTCCTGCGCTTGCCAGGCTGCTTCCGTCAGCGCCAGCAGCACCGGCAGCAGGCGTTGCGACTCGCCAGTGGCGCGCGCCCATTGTAGGGCTTCCTGCAGGCAGCTGCTTGCTTCCGCATCGCCCTGGCGCGACAGCGTGCGGCCCAGCACCGTCAACGCGGGCAGGCGCATCACCAGGCTAAGGTCGGGCAGGGCGAGCACCTGCCGCGCCAGCGCGGCTGCGGCGGCGAATTCGCCCTTGTCGAGATGGAGCTGGGCTTGCCAGCCGGTGAGGTAATGCACCCAGGCGTCCAGTTCATGTTCGCGGTGGTAGGCCAGGCCGTCGGCCAGCAGGCGCTCCGCCAGCGCGAACTGCTTGAAGACGACGGCGTATTCGATCCAGTTGCTGTAGATGCGGGCCGCGTGTTCGTGCAGGTGCTGGGCCAGCGCGCATTGCAGGCCTTCTTCCATTTCCTGCTGGCCCTTTCCGTCGCCCAGGAATAGTTTGGCGCTGCCGATATTGGTCAGTGCATGGACGCGTGTGTCGTGGTCGTCCAATGCCGTGGCCAGTTCCAGTGCCAGCCGGCCCCATTCGATGGCGGATGCAGGGTGGTTTTGCAGCAGCTGGTGCTGGGAGCGCATGCTGTAGGCCATGGCCAGCTCTTTGCTGTTCGGCAGCTGCTCCAGGGTGCGGATCGCTTCCAGTCCATAGCGTTCTGCTTCTTTGGACTCGCCGCGGTACCAATAGGTGCGCGCCAGCCAGCGCAGGTTCAGGCCGACCTTGTCCGGCCGGTCCACGCTCTGCCAAAGCTCAATGGCCCGCTTGCGTGCGTCGATCAGGCGCTCGTCGATGCGCTGCAGGCCCGCTTCATAAGCCCAGTCTTCGTAAAGCTGGGCGGCTTCACCGGTCCAACTGACGGCATCAACGAATTGCAGGGCGCTGGCCAGGTGGGCTGCCGCCTGGCGGTGGGCGCCCAGCCGGGCCGCCTGGCGTGCCGCGCGCGGCGCAAGCTGCAGCACCATATGCGCATCCTGGGCGCCGGTGGCGTGGTGCACAAGACGCGCCAATTCCACCCGCGCATGGCTTGGCGCCTGCTCGGTAAGCGCTTTGCACAGGCGCTTATGCAGGGCGCGCGAGGCGGCGGGACGCAAGCCGTTCAGGACGGCCTGGCGCGCCAGTTCGTGGCGGAACGACAGCAGTCCGGGATTCGCCCGCTGCAGCAGGCCGCTATCGACGCTGCCGTCGATGGCGTCGTGCCCATCGTCGCCCAGCACGACTTCCAGCAGCCACTCTTCCAGCGCGACGGGACTGACGCTGACCAGTTCGAGCACGGTACGAACCTGTGTGGGCAGGCGCGACATGCGCGCCCACACGGCGTCGCGCACCGAAGCGGGAAGGTGGTCGGGCGTGCTGTCGCAATCAGTCAACAGCTCAGAGAGGAAAAAGGGATTGCCGCCGGTTACGCGGTACAGCTCCGCCGGATCGCAGGGTGCATTGCGCGCCAGCGTGGCGACGGCTTGCGGTGAAAGCGGCGGCAGCGCGATGCGCTGGGTGCTCGCGGCTGGCAGATCGCCGGCCCAGCGCCAGAAGGCGTGGTCGGGCGGCAGTTCATCATTGCGGACGCTGGCCAGCAGCAGGATGCGCTGGCCGCTGATTCGGCGGGCGAGGTACTTCAGCAAGTCCAGCGTCGCCTGGTCGGCCCAGTGCAAATCTTCGCACAGCACCAGCACGGGGCGCGGCTGCGCAGACAGGCGGCCAAGCAGCAGTGGCATCAGCTGGTCGGGACTGGCGGCATTATCGATGGCGGAAACAACGTCGGGACCCAGTTCGTGGGCAAAGTCGCGCAAGGGGCCGAGGACGCGGGGCGTGGACAGGTCTTCGCAAGCGCCTTGCAGGACTAGGAAGCGGTCACGCAGCGGTGCCGCGAAGGCTTGCAGCAAGGATGACTTGCCAATGCCGGCTTCGCCCAGCACAAGAGCCATGCCGCCCACGCCGGAGTCGGCACGGCTGGCTAGCCGCTGTAGTGTTTCCAACTCCCTTTCGCGCTCGAGCAACATCTGGCTCTCCTCACTGCCATGATATTCCTGTCAGCGCGAAAGGATTCTCACCAATCGTAACGTGCGTTCAGAACTTGTACGAGGCAGTGAGTTTGTAGGTGCGTGGGTCGCCGTAGTAGGTGGTGACCGTGTTGAAGAAGCCGCCGAAGGCGTAGCCTGCCACTTTGTAGCGTTTATCCGTCAGGTTGCGGCCGTGCAGTCCGATTTGCAAGCGACGGTCGGAGCTGGTCCATACCAGGCCGGCGTCCCACAGGGTGAAGCCTCCTTGGGCCAGCATCAGGTTTTGCGGCACCAGTGCGTCCATCGATGCGATGCCTGTCAGGCGCACGATTTCAGCCTGGTAGACCTTGTCCTTGTAGGACATGCTCGGGTTGAAGCTCATGCTGCCGCCGCGGCCGAACAGGCTGACTGGCCATTCATAAGTGGCGCCCAGGTTGGCCGATTTCTTCGGCGTGTTCTGGAATTCAGCGCTCTTGGCGACGTTGACCAGGTTTGCACCGCTGGCGACCATCCATTCCTTGTACTCGGCGTCGATGTAGCTCAGCATGCCGTTCAGGGTCAGGCTGTCGGTCACGCGGGCGATCGCTTCCAGTTCCACACCTTTGATCTTGGCCTTGCCGGCGTTGGTTAGCGTGCCGGCGAAGCCGCTCACCTGACCCTGAGCGTTGAAGGTCGGGATCGAACCGGGAATCTGCACATTCTTGTAATCGGTGTAGAACACGGCCGCATTGGTTTGCAGGCGGCCGCCGTTCAGCGAGGATTTCAGGCCCAGTTCAACCGAGTCGACTTCCTCTGGATTGACGCCCTTGCGCTTTTCCAGCGAAGCGGGGGTGTTAGGCCCACCGGTCGCGGCCAGGTCCATGCGCGGGTCGAACATGCCGCCTTTGAAGCCGCTCTGGTAGCTGCCGTACAGGTTATGCTCTGGCGAGATTTTCCAGCCGAAGCCGAGTTTCGGAGTGAACTTCTTGTCCTTGCGGTGCAAGTCGTCCTTGCTCATATCGGTGTTGGGCGCCAGGCCTACTGCAGCCGGGTTGCCCAGGTTCGGCGAGCCAGCCAGGCCGAGATAGGTACGCTTGTAGATAGCGGCTTCGCGTTCGTCATCGGTCCAGCGGCCGCCTACGCTCACGCTGAAAGCTTCGGTGACGTTGTAGCTGGCGTCGGCGTAGACCGCCCAGGTCTTGGAATCGATATCGTCGCGCGTCAGCAGCGAGAAGCCTGTGCCCGCGCCGTACAGCACGTCGAATTCGTTGAAGGCGTTGGTCTTCATGTAGAACAGGCCTGCCACGCCTTGCCATTTGGAGCCGGTGTAGGTCAGCTGGAATTCCTGGCTATCCTGCTTGTCGCTGTAGATAGCCGGCGCTTCCCACAATGGGGCGTTCAGCGAATCGAAGTCGATCGGCGCGTAGGACTTGGAGGAGCGGTGCGCCGTCACCGACTTGAACATGGTCTCCGGCGTAATGTTGTAGTCGATGGTCAGCGAGGCGCCCTTGGTGGTCACCTGCTGTTCATGGCCATTCACCTTGTACAGGTTGGCGCGGGTGTCGTAAGCGCCGTCCAGCGGCGGCTCATTGGCAGGCGGTGGGCCATTCAACAGGCGGTAGCCTTGCTTCGGCTCGGAATCGTCCTTGGTGTAATCGGCTGCCAGGCGGATGAACAGGTCGGAGCTCGGCACCAGTTCGGCGCTGACGCGTGCTGCGCCGACGTCCTTGTTGTAATTTTCTCGGCCATTGACCACGTTCTTGCCGAAGCCGTCGCGGTTGAAGGTGCCGATGGTGGCGCCCACGCGCAAGATGTCGCTGATCGGGCTGCTGCCTTTCAGTACCAGGTCGTGCTGTTTGTAGCTGCCCAGTGCTCCCTTGATTTCAAAGGTCGGGTTGGGGGACAGCCTGCGCGTTACGTATTTGACGGCGCCGCCGATGGTGTTACGGCCATACAGGGTGCCTTGCGGGCCGCGCAGGACTTCAATGCGTTCCAGGTCGTAGATGTCGGTCAACGCGCCTTGCGGGCGGGCCAGGTAGATGTCGTCCAGGTAGATGCCCACGCCTTGCTCGAAGCCGGCCACCGGGTCTTGCTGGCCGATGCCGCGGATGAAGGCGGTCAGGGTGGTGTTGGTTCCGCGCGAGGCTTTGAGCGTGGTATTCGGCACGATATCGGTCAGCGCGGTGATGTCGGGCAGGGCTTTCTTATCCAGCTGGGCGCCGGACAGTGCGGTGACCGAGCCTGGAACGTCCTGGATCAGCTCCGCGCGTTTGCGCGCAGTGACGATGACGCGGTCGATGGCGCCTTCAGCTTTCTCCCCGTCGGCCGTTTGCGCCAGTACTGGATGGGCGTACATGGCGGGAAGGGTCATCATCACCGCCGCCACGGAGCGGCGCAGCATGAAATTGTTTTTCGACACACGCATCAAAGTCTCCTCAGGTTTTGTTATGCGAGGAGTGTGCATGTTTTGCTAACTGTGCGAAACTGACAGTGCTGCACTCACGTTGTGCAATTTTGCACACGATAGCGAGTAGTGATATTTCGATTTCACGATGATCTAGTCCTAACTGATATAGCTTCGGTATAGATGGTGGCTTCCTTGATAATCTCAGGGAATGACTGCAAATCTCAAAGAGGATCAGATGACGGGGACGAATCAAGCCAGGCGTAAAGTATTTCTCGGATTACTTGGCGGTGCTGCCAGCCTGGCTTTTGCTGGAGGCGCGAGGGCTAAGGCGCTGGTGGACGACTCCAGCAAGGTGTTCCGGTTCGATGGCGGTGGTGCTACGTATGCGTTTGGCGTGAATGCCGAAGGCCAGCTGCAATCGCTGTACTGGGGCGCTGCACTGGGTGCGGGCGACACGCTGCCGGCAGCCGTCATGGTTGAAGCTAACTCCTCGAACGAAATGCCGATCGCCCTGACGCCTTATGAGTTTGCGGGCTTTGGCGGGGGCTTGACGACCGAGCCGTCATTGAAGGTCCGCTTCCCGGATGGTGTGCGCGACCTGGATTTGCGCTACATCGGCCACCAGGTCCGCGGCGAGCAGTTGGTGGTGCAGCTGAAGGACGTAAAGCGCGCCGTCCATGTCTCCCTGACTTATGCGATGGATGAAGCGACGGGCATTGTGGCCCGTTCCGCCGCGGTCGAAAACCGTACCGGCAGTTGGATCCAGGTCGACCAGATGGCGGCGGCCTGCCTGAATCTTCCTTACAGTGATGATTACCAGTTGTCTTTCCTGTCAGGCCGCTGGGCTGGGGAATTCATGCTCCAGACGCGGGCCGTAACGCCGGGCGCGTTTTTCGTGGAAAGCCGCAAGGGAATGACTTCCCACCAGTCCAATCCCTGGATTGCACTGAGCCGGAATATGACCGGCGAGGAGTCGGGGCCGGTGTGGTTTGGCGCCTTGGGCTGGAGCGGCTCGTGGCGCATCAACGTCGAAATGGATGCGATGGGCGGGGTGCACGCTACCGCTGGCTATAACCCCTTCGACTTCAATTACCGCCTGAAGCCTGGCGAGAGCCTGGCGTCCCCTGTGTTCTATGCGGGCTTTTCCAATGAAGGCTTTGGCGGCGCCTCGCGTATTTTCCACCGTTACCAGCGCGAGAAGATCCTGCCGAATGCTCCGGCGCCGCGCCTGCGTCCCGTGCTTTACAACTCGTGGGAGGCGACCTTCTTCGACGTCACCGAAGCGGGGCAGATGGCGCTGGCTGGAAAAGCCGCAAGCATAGGCGTCGAGCGTTTCGTAGTGGACGATGGCTGGTTCGGTGAGCGCAATAGCGACAAGAAGGGATTGGGCGACTGGCTGGTCAACCGCAAGAAGTTCCCGAATGGACTCGGACCGCTGATCAAGCATGTGAATGGATTGGGCATGCAGTTCGGCCTGTGGGTAGAGCCGGAAATGGTCAATCCCGACAGCGACTTGTATCGTACTCACCCCGACTGGGTGATCAACTTCCCCGGCAGGCAACGCTCGGAGGCGCGTAACCAGCTGGTGCTGAACCTCGCGCGGAAGGACGTGTACGAGCATCTGCTGAAGGTGCTGGATGAACTGGTATCGACCAACAAGATCGAATACCTGAAATGGGACCATAACCGCACATGGTCCGAGCCTGGCTGGCCGGAAGCAGCGCCGGATGAACAGCAACGGCTTTATGTCGCATACGTGGATAACCTTTATAGGTTGCTGGCCGAATTGCGGCGCCGGCATCCTCGCCTGGAGATCGAGTCCTGCGCCAGCGGTGGTGGGCGCGTCGACCTCGGCATCATGAAGCTCACGGAGCAAGTCTGGACATCCGATAACACCGACCCTTACGACCGCCTGGTGATCCAGGACGGCTTCACGCAAGCCTACGCGCCCGCCATCATGATGGCCTGGGTGACCGACTCGCCGAATTTCGTCAACCGGCGCGTGACTTCGCTCGAGTACCGCTTCCTGTCGGCGATGCAGGGTGGCCTGGGCATCGGCGCCAATCTGAAACACTGGAACGAAAACGACTTCGCTACTGCCAAGCGAATGGTGGAGGAGTACAAGCGCATTCGCGCCACGGTGCAGCTGGGGAATTTGTATCGCCTGGTCTCGCCGAGGAATGGCTCGCCGCGATCGGCTACGCTGTCCGTGTCGCAGGATCGCAAGCAGGCCGTGTTGTTCGCCTTCCTGCATTCGAGCATGATGCGTTCCGCGCAGCCGATGGTCCAGCTGCGAGGCCTGGACCCCAACGCCGTCTATGCCTTGCGCGCGATCGCAGGCGCGGCCGCCCCGGGGACGCCTGCCAAGGCAAGCGGCGCGTATTGGATGGGGCGCGGCGTGAAGGTCGGGCTGGAGGGTGACTTCCAGGCGGCGGCCTTCGTACTGGAAGCTTAGTCCGGCACCGAGCCGCAGGTAAGATTGGCGATGGCGCCTGTCATGGCGCCCGCGCCGTCAGATGCGGCAAAAGCCGCGAATGCGCCAAGCTGGGCCAGCGTGGGGAGGCGGCCCAGCAAGGTGGCATTGCTTGCACGGGCCTTCAACAACTCGTCCACGCTGATGCCCATCTTGTTGGCCATGCCTTCAAAAGCGCCCTTGGAGTGCGAAACGGGAACGGCTTCAGGAATCGCATCGGCGCGGATGCATATCACGCGCACACCTTGCTGTCCCAGTTCTCCGGCCAGGATGCGCGACATGGCTTCGACTGCGGCGCTACTCGTGCCGTTGCCAAGAAAACCCGCGCCGGAGAGGCGTGCACCTGGTGTGGACAGGGTCAGGATTACGCCTGACTTCTGTTTCACCATATATCGCGCCGCCGCCTGTACGGTGAGGAAGATGGTGCGTGTATAGGCCTGCACCGGTTGCTGGAAGTCCTGGAATGACAACTCGCCAAACGGCACACCCTGCACATGTGGAATCCCTAAGGCATTGAGCATGACATCAATGCCGCCCGCTGATTCGGCGACGGCATGTGCATGCTGCTGGACGGATTCTTCATCCAATGCATCGACACGGGCGGTATGCACGCTTGCGCCTCCGGCACGCAATTCCCCTGCCAGTGCATCGAGTTTCTGCAGTGTGCGGCCAGCGAGGAACAAGCGGGCGCCTTCGCGCGCGAATGCACGCGCCGCGGCACTGCCAATGGCGCCTGCGGCGCCGTGGATGATGCAGCGTTTCCCTTGCAAGATCATGATGGACTCCTTAATGAAGTCAGTTGATGCGCTTATACCAGGGCTGGCCGGGGCATATCGCCTGGTAGCCGGAACTGAATGGATCGGCGGGATCGAGCTCGCGGTCCAGGCCGAGGGTGCCGAATGGCACCAGGCTGTCGTGGAAAAGCTGGATCACTCGCTGGCGCAGCAGCGGGCCGAAGTCGGGCAAGGCGCGCCGGCAGGCGATCAGGTTGAACTCATTGAACGATGCGTCGGTGACCAGGTTGTACTGCGCCCAGGTGATATGGCTGCGCAGCGAGGGCGCCAGCGTGACGCGTCCGGCCTGGATATTGAAGTAGTCGGCCAGGCGGTTCTTGCCTCCCGCCTGCGCGTAGGCGGCTTGGGCGCTTTCGAGTTCGGCTTCCGGCAGCCAGGCGGCGGCTGCTTCGTCCAGCATATCGTCGCTGGCGACGGTGGCGTGGATTTCAGCGTGGGCCAGCAACCCCATTTCGGCCAGGATGATGGCGAGAGTCCAGGCCTGGCCCGCGCCTGCGCAATCGGCCAGCCAGATGCGAGGCAGGGCCGCGCCGCGCAGGGAATGCTCGGCGGCCTCGCGCAGCATCAGGGCTTCGGTCGGGTCGTCGAATAGAGTGGCCGGCGGCACGTGCAGGGCGCGCAGCAGGCTGCCCGCAGTGGCAGGATCGTGCAGCACATGATCCTGCAGCTGCGACAGCGTGGCCATCCCGCGCTGCTGCATGAAGCCGAATAGCTTGCGTTTCAAGGACGCGCGGTCGTGCAGGCGGAAGTCGAAGCCGAAGCGGCGCACCACCGCCTCCAGCAGCAGCTCCAGCTCGAGTTCTTCCAGCTCCGGCGCCGCGCTGCGGCGCAAATCTTCTGCTGCGCCCATCATTGCCGCCCTCAATGGAGCCAAACCCGCATCAGCGACAGCAGTTGCGCCACGTCCACCGGCTTGGTGATGTAGTCGGAAGCGCCGGCCGCAATACACTTGTCGCGGTCTCCCTTCATCGCTTTTGCCGTCAAGGTGATGATAGGCAGCGAACGGAATTTAGGGATGCGGCGGATGGCGCGCATGGTGTCGTAGCCGTCCATCTCCGGCATCATGATGTCCATCAGGACGATTTCGATGGTCGGGTCGCGCTCCAGCACCTCGATGCCGTCGCGCCCGTTCTCGGCGAAGGACACCAGCATCTGCTGCCGTTCCAGCAGCGAAGACAGGGCGAATATATTGCGCAAGTCATCGTCGACGATCAGCACTTTGCGCCCTGCCAGTGCGGCATCGGCGGCGTGCACTTCTTCCAGCATGCGGCGCTGCGCTTCCGGCAGGTTGGCCTGGGAACGGTGCAGGAAGAGGGCGGTTTCATCCAGCAGGCGCTCCGGCGAGCGGGCATCCTTGATGACGATGGTCTTGGCGTAGCGTTTCAGCTTCGCCACTTCCTTGCGGTTCAACTCCTTCGCGGTGTTGATCACGATCGGCAGGTCGCGCAGGCGCTGGTCCTTGCCGATCATGTCCAGCAGGTCGAAGCCGCTGATATCGGGCAGGGTCAGGTCCAGCACCATGCAATCGAAGTGCGAGGCGTGCAGTGCGCTCAATGCTTCTTGTCCGGTGCCGACCGCGGTGATATCAACGTCTGTGTCGCCAATCAGCTTGACCATGGCGTCGCGCTGGTTTTCTTCATCATCTACTATGAGCAGGTTGCGCTTGCCGCCGATCAGGAAGCGTTGGATGCGCGTGAACTCTTCGTTGAGGTCTTCCTTGCTGACCGGTTTGTTCAGGTAGGAGATGGCGCCCGAACGCAGCGCGCGCTCGCGCTCGCGCATGCTGGACATCACATGCACGGGAATATGGCGCGTGCTTGGATCGCGTTTCAGACGTTCCAGCACGGTGAAGCCGTCAATGTCCGGCAAGTCAAGGTCGAGCAGGATGGCCGATGGCAGGTAATCGCGCGCCAGGCTCAGAGCCCAGTCGCCCTGGTGGGTGACGATGCCCTTGAAGTTCTTTTCGCGGGAGAAGTCCAGCACCACTTTGGCGAAGCGTTCGTCGTCCTCGATGATCAGCACCGAAGGGTCGCCCGGCGACGTCAGGCCGCGATCGTCGATGGTGGAGCCATAGATTTGCTCATCTTGTTCGACCACCTGTTCCTGTGGCGGTGTTGCGTACACCACTGATGGCGTTGCGATGATCGGGTTGTTGCTTGCAGGCGCCGGCAGGCGTGGCATGGCCGGCAGGCGGGCAGTCTCGTAATACACAAAGCCGGAACGGTTATATGGCAGGAACAGCGTGAAGGTGGACCCGGCGCCGACCGTCGATTCAACACGGATCTCGCCGCCCAGCAGGCGGGCCAGCTCGCGCGAAATCGACAGGCCAAGGCCGGTACCGCCGTATTTACGTGCGGTGGAACCGTCGGCCTGCTGGAAGGCCTCGAAAATCAGCTGCAGCTTGTCGCCCGCGATACCGACGCCGGTGTCGCTGACCGCGAATGCCAGCACCGCGTCTGCATTGCCCAGGTTCGGGTGATCGTTGCTCCAGCCGGCCCCCACCAGTGCGATGCCGAGCGAAACCTGGCCATGGTTGGTGAACTTGAACGCGTTGGACAGGAGGTTTTTCAGCACCTGCTGCAGGCGCGTGGTGTCGGTCATCAGGGAAGCGGGCAGGTTCTCACCCAGTTCCACCGTGAAGCCGAGGTGCTTCGCTTCGGCCATGTGGCGGAAGGTACGCTCCACATAGCTGCGCAGGTTGGCGAAGCGGTATTCCGACACGTCCAGCGTCACGGTGCCGGATTCGATCTTCGACAGGTCCAGGATGTCGTTAATCAGGGTAAGCAAGTCGGAGCCGGAACCGTGGATGGTCTTGGCGAATTCCACCTGCTTGCCGGACAAGTTTCCTTCCGGGTTGTCGCCCAGTTGCTGCGCCAGGATCAACAGCGAGTTCAAAGGCGTGCGCAGCTCGTGCGACATATTTGCCAGGAACTCGGATTTGTACTTGGAGGACAGCGCCAACTGCGTGGCTTTTTCTTCCAGCGCCAGTTTCGCCTGTTCCACCTCGCGGTTCTTCCGCTCCACTTCGATATTCTGCTCGGATAGCAGGCGGGCCTTTTCCGCCAGCTCCTGGTTGGTCTGCTGAAGTTCCTGCGCCAGCGACTGCGACTGCGTCAGCAGCGATTCGGTACGGCTGTTTGCCTCGATGGTGTTCAGCACCACGCCGATCGATTCCATCAACTGGTCAAGGAAGGAAAGGTGGGTCTCGGTGAAGCGGTCCAGCGAAGCGATCTCGATCACCGCCTTCACCTGCTGCTCGAACAGGATAGGCAGCACCACGATATTGGTCGGCGGCGCCGCGCCCAGGCCGGAGCTCACCACGATGTAATCGCGTGGCACGTCGGTCAGCCAGATACGCATTTTCTCCAGCGCGCACTGGCCTACCAGGCCTTCCCCAGGCAAAAAGGAAGTCGGAAGCTTGCGCGAGGAGCGGTAGCCGTAGCTGGCGATCATGCGCAGGCGGGCGTCCGCCAGCTGCGAGTCCATCATATAGAACACGCCGTGGTGGGCCGACACCAGCGGCGCCAGCTCGGACAGGATCAGTTTCGTCACTGCCTGCAAATCGCGCTGGCCCTGCAGTAGGCGGGTGAAGCGTGCCAGGTTGGTTTTCAGCCAGTCCTGCTGCGCATTCTTCTGCGTGGTTTCCTTCAGGTTGCGGATCATCTCATTGATATTGTCCTTCAGGTAGGACACCTCGCCGCGCGCCTCCACCTGGATGGAACGCGACAAGTCGCCGCGCGTCACGGCGGTCGCCACCTCCGCAATCGCGCGCACCTGGTTGGTCAGGTTTGCCGCCAGCTGGTTCACGTTTTCGGTCAAGTCCTTCCACGTACCTGCCACGCCGGACACGTTTGCCTGGCCGCCCAGCTTACCTTCGGTACCCACCTCGCGCGCGACGCGGGTCACTTCCGATGCGAAGGAAGACAGCTGGTCCACCATCACGTTGATGGTGTCTTTCAGCTCAAGGATCTCGCCCTTCACGTCCACGGTAATCTTTTTCGACAAGTCGCCGCGGGCCACAGCGGTGGTCACCGCCGCGATATTACGCACCTGGCCCGTCAGGTTGGACGCCATGAAGTTCACGTTGTCGGTCAAGTCCTTCCAGGTACCGCCGACGCCCGGCACATAAGCCTGGCCGCCCAGCTTACCTTCCGTACCCACCTCACGCGCCACGCGGGTCACTTCCGATGCGAAGGAGGACAGCTGGTCCACCATCACGTTAATGGTGTTTTTCAGTTCAAGGATCTCGCCTTTAACGTCGACGGTAATCTTTTTGGACAGGTCTCCGTTTGCCACGGCGGTGGTCACCTCCGCGATATTACGCACCTGGCCTGTCAGGTTGGACGCCATGAAGTTCACGTTGTCGGTCAAGTCCTTCCACGTGCCGCCCACGCCGGACACGTTTGCCTGGCCGCCCAGCTTCCCTTCGGTACCCACCTCACGCGCCACGCGTGTCACCTCCGAAGCGAAGGAGTTCAGTTGGTCCACCATCACGTTGATGGTATTTTTAAGTTCGAGAATCTCGCCCTTCACGTCCACCGTAATCTTCTTGGACAAGTCGCCGTTCGCCACGGCGGTGGTCACCTCCGCGATATTACGCACCTGGGAAGTCAGGTTACCCGCCATGGAGTTCACGGAGTCGGTCAAGTCCTTCCACGTACCGGCCACGCCCTTCACCTGCGCCTGGCCGCCCAGCTTGCCCTCAGTACCCACCTCACGCGCAACGCGGGTCACTTCCGATGCGAAGGATGACAGCTGGTCCACCATCACGTTGATGGTGTTTTTCAGTTCAAGGATTTCGCCCTTCACGTCCACGGTAATCTTTTTGGACAAGTCACCGTTTGCCACAGCGGTGGTCACCGCCGCAATATTCCTCACCTGACCGGTAAGGTTGGACGCCATGAAGTTCACGTTATCGGTCAAGTCCTTCCAGGTACCGCCAACGCCCGGCACATAAGCCTGGCCGCCCAGCTTGCCCTCGGTACCCACTTCACGGGCCACGCGCGTCACTTCGGATGCAAAGGAGCGAAGCTGGTCCACCATTACGTTGATGGTGTCTTTCAATTGCAGGATCTCGCCGCGCACGTCCACCGTAATCTTTTTGGACAAGTCGCCGTTCGCCACGGCAGTCGTCACCTCCGCAATGTTACGGACCTGGGAAGTCAGGTTACCCGCCATCGAGTTCACGGAGTCGGTCAAGTCTTTCCACGTACCCGCCACACCCTTCACCTGCGCCTGGCCGCCCAGCTTACCCTCGGTACCCACCTCGCGCGCCACGCGCGTCACTTCGGACGAGAAGGATGTCAGCTGCTCCACCATCGTGTTCGCGGTCATCGCCGCACGCAGGTACTGGCCTTTCAGCGGATGGCCGTCAACCTCCAGCGCCATGGTCTGCGACAAGTCGCCCTTTGCCACGGCGCCGATCACGCGCGCCATTTCGGTGGTAGGTCGAACCAGGTCATCGATCAGGGTGTTGACCGCACTGATGATGGTGGCGTAGCCGCCAGGGACATGCACATTCGCACGCTGCGTCAGGCGGCCCTCACGGCCCACCACGCGGCTCACCTCCGTCACCGTCTTTACCATGCGTTCATTGGTTTCGATGATGTCGTTGAGGGTATCGGCGATCTTGCCCGACACGCCGGTCCAGTCGGACGGCAGGCGCGCAGAAAAGTCACCTTTTTTAAGGGCCATGAGAGTGGACAGGATCAGTTTAAGGTCCAACTCTTCCGGCAATTCGGTCATGTCGTTCATTGACGCTACCTCAGGGGGTGAAGGTGGAAAGCAGGCGAAGACCTAATGTCACTCGGGCAGTTGCGACAGTCAAGTACAACGCTGAACAAAAGCTTCACTTTGTTAACTTTGCAACACGCAGAGCAACTCTTTCCCTAGCATAAAGACCTGCAATATTCCAACGCGCACGATTGGGTTTGAAAGTCGGGGTCAGGTCGAGCAAACGGACACGGGCTCAAGCGCGCAGCGCTTGAGCCCGTGTCCGTTTGCTCGACCTGACCCCGACTTTTACCTGACCCCGACTTTTACCTTAGTTGCTTCAGGAGGAAGGCGTAGGTCAGGGCCCACATTTGGGCTTGCTGGTCGTTGTTGGCGGCGCCGGCGTGGCCGCCTTCGGTGTTTTCCCAGTACAGGACGTCGTGGCCCTGGGCCTTCATCCTGGCGACCATTTTCCGGGCGTGGCCGGGGTGTACGCGGTCGTCGCGAGTCGAGGTGGTGAACAGGACGCGGGGGTACTGTTTGGCTTCGGACACGTTCTGGTATGGGGAGTACCGGCTGATGTAGGCCCATTGCGCAGGATCGTCGGGGTCGCCGTATTCGCCCATCCACGAGGCGCCGGCCAGCAGCTTGCTGTAGCGCTGCATGTCGAGCAAGGGGACCTGGCAGACCACAGCGTTGAACAGCTCGGGGCGCTGGGTCAGTGCGGCGCCGACCAGCAGCCCGCCGTTGCTGCCGCCCATGATGCCGAGGTGGCGCGGGCTGGTGATCTTGCCCCTGATGACGTCTTCGGCGACGGCGATGAAGTCGTCGAAGGCGCGTTGGCGGTTTTCTTTCAGTGCGGCCTGGTGCCAGCGCGGACCGAATTCTCCGCCGCCGCGGATATTGGCCAGCACGTAAATGCCGCCTTGCTTGAGCCATGCTTCGCCGGTGGTGCCGCTGTAGAAGGGCTTCATCGATACTTCGAAGCCGCCGTAGCCGTACATCACAGTCGGGCTGCTGCCATCCAGCTTGGCGTTCCTGTCCATCAGGACGAAGTAGGGCACTTGCGTACCGTCCTTTGAGGTGGCCATGTGCTGCTGCACGGTGTATGGCTCGGCGTTGAAGAAGGCGGGCATGGATTTCAACGCGCTGCGCTCATCGCTGCCGGCATTGGCCAGGTACATCGTGGTCGGGTTCAGGAAGTCTGTCACCGTCAGGAAGTACTGGTCGGATTCGATCGAATCCAGCGCTTGCACTTCTAGCGTGCCGAAGGCGGGGGCGTTGACGTCGCGCCGCTGCCATTGGCCGCCCACATGGTGCAGTTCGACCAGGCGGTTTTTGACGTTATCGAGAATGTTCAGCAGCAGTGCGGTGCGCGTGGCGGAGACGCCGTCGAGCGAGCTGCTCGGCGTTGGCGTGAAGAGCACTTCAAATTGGCGGTCGCCGGCCATGAAGCGTTCGAAATCCGTCGCCAGCAGCGAGCCTTGCTGGTAGGTCGCGCCATCGACTGTCCAGTCGGAGCGCAAGTCGATGATCAGCTGGTCGCGTACAGTGTAGGCATTGGCGTCGCCCGGCTTGTCGATCTTCACAAGCCTGGCGCCGTCGCGCACAAACAGTTCGCTTTCGTAGAAGCCGATCTGGCGGCTGATGAACTGGTAGCTGTAACCTGGCGTGAAGTCCTTGTAGGCGCCGACGCCCAAGTCGTCTTCCCGTGCTTCGAACAGTGTGGTGGCTGCCGCCAACGGCGTGCCGCGCTTCCACTCTTTGACGATGCGCGGGTAGCCGGAGGTGGTCATGCTGCCTTCGCCGAAATCGGTCGAGACGAAGATGGTGTTGGCGTCGATCCAGGCGATGTCGCTCTTCGCTTCCGGCAGGTTGAAGCCATCCGCCACAAAGCTGCGCGTTATCATGTCGAACTCGCGCACCACGTGCGCATCGCCGCCGCCGCGCGAGAGCTGCACCAGGCATTGCTCGCCTTTGGGATACAGGCCGGTTACGCCATGCCACACCCAGTTTTCGTTTTCATCGGCTGCGAGCTTGTCGATGTCGAGTATCGTTTCCCACAGCGGCTCGGCTTTCTGGTATTCCGCCAGCGTGGTGCGGCGCCAGACGCCGCGTGCGTGCTGGGCGTCGCGCCAGAAGTTGTAGAAGTAGTCGCCGCGCTTGCTGACGTAGGGGATGCGCTCTTTGGAGTTGAGGATGGTTTTCAGGCGCTCGTGAATGCCGGGATAGTCCGGCTGCGCCTGAAGATCCTTGAGTGCGACGGCGTTTTGTTTTTCAACCCAGGACAGGGCTTCTTCGCCGCCTACGTCCTCCAGCCAGAGATAGGGATCGGGCGTCCCTTCCTGGCGCGTCACAGTTGGCGTGCCTCGAAGGTGTTGCACTGCGCGATTTCACCCGACTCAATGCCGCGGTTGAACCAGCGCACGCGCTGAGCCGAGCTGCCGTGGGTGAAGGAGTCCGGCACCACGTCGCCGCCGGCTTGCTTTTGCAGGGTGTCGTCGCCAATGGCGGTGGCGGCGTTCAATGCCGCTTCCACGTCGCCTTTTTCAATGATGTTGCGGGCGCGGTTGGCGTGGTAGGCCCATACGCCGGCGAAGCAGTCGGCCTGCAGTTCCAGGCGCACCGAAAGGGCATTGCCCTGACGTTCGGACGAATTCTGCTGCGCGTGGTGCACCTTGTCGCTGATGCCCATCAGGTTCTGCACGTGGTGGCCGACTTCATGCGCCAGCACATACGCTTGCGCGAATTCGCCCGGAGCGTGGAAGCGCTGCTCCATCAGGCGGAAGAAATCGAGGTCGATGTAGACGTCTTTGTCGCCAGGGCAGTAGAACGGGCCGGTCGCCGACCGACCCATGCCGCAGGCAGTTGGATAGCTGCCGCTGAAAATCCTCAGCTTAGGCTTTTGATAAGTGCCGCCATTTTGTCGGAACAGGTCCGTCCACACATCTTCTGTGTCTGCGAGGACGACTTTCATTAATTTGAATTCGCGTTCTTCTGCGGCTGAGTGCTGGCGTGGTTGCTGTTGTTGCTGGCTTACCTGGGCAGGTCCGCCGCCACCGCTCAGCAGGCCGAGGATGGTCAGGGGATTGACGCCCAACACCCAGCCGCCAATCAGCGCGATAACAATGGTGCCGATACCGATCGAACGGCCGCCGAAACCAAATCCGCCGCCGCCACCGCCACCGCCTTCGCCGCGTACGTCTTCGACGTTGTCACTTTCCCTGTTGCCGTCCCAGCGCATTTTCGTAACTCCTTGTTTATTTTCGCTAAGTGTAACGCATTGGTGCGCGGTGCAGGCGCACGTACAATGCTGGCTATGAAGATTCCAAGCAGAGTAATGGTCCTGGCGCTGGCCGGCGCCGTGGCATTGGTGCTGGCGGCGGGCGGCGCCTGGTACTACCAGCGCTTACAGGATCGCGGCAGCGTGCCTTGCGCGCAGCAGCCCGCATCCCAAATGAGCCCTTATTGCCTGGCGCAGTCGAAGGCGGCTGCTAAGCGCGGAGACCGGGCTGCGATGGCGGCGCTGGTTGAATATTTCGACAAACGCCAACCGGCGGAGGCGGTGCGCTGGACCCGCACGGCGGCCAATTTGGGCGATCCGCACGCCATTAGCCGGGTGCTGGCTGGGTGCGGCGAGGGCGGACAATTTGCTGCCGCCGAAGCGCAGGCCCTGTTGCCGAAAGCGCCGGCGCTGGACGCGTTGAACTACCGCCTGGGCGGTTCCTGTGCGGCGCCGGACATGGCCGCGGCGCGCGCAGTGGCGCCGGCCGAGCTGCTGGCGGCGCCGGATAGTGACGGCTTGTGCAAGGTGGCCTTGCGTTATGGCTTGCTGCGCATGTCGCGCGAGGGCGAGAAGCTTGACTCGCAAGCTGCGACGCAATTGCTGGCTGAGTGCGAGCGCCGGCAGCAGGTTGCACCCATTGTGCGCAAGGAAGCGGAAATCGTGCGCCAGATGCTGGCGCGCGAAGTCAAGCCGGTCCACATCACTGTTGATTGACCCAGATCGGGGCTGACCAGAGCTGATTGCCGTCGTCTTGCGTAATGCGGGCGTAATAGAAGTGCAGGCCTCGCTTTGGCTTGATATCGTGACGCAGCCCTTTTACGCCGGGCAGTGGCTTTACTTCGCCGCGTCGGCCCGGGATGCCTTCCATGATCGCAACGGCTGCGACGCCGCGTCCTGCCGCGCTGCGGAAGTGCACCTGAAGCTTGACCGGTCCCCGGTTGTCGATCTGCGCGCCCATTAACGTCCCGTTTGCTGTCAAGGCGATTGAGCCATGTTTGTCCATCGTCGCGAAAACATGGCGTGCCCGGATGGCGTCGAGCAGTGCGTTGGCTGTCGGCGCGGTGCCGGCTGGCAGAAGGATGCCGGTGCGGTTGCCGAACGAGGCGCCCCAGTTGGCGCAATGGTTGTCCTGGTCGCTGCTGAAGGCCAGGTGGTACCCGGCCTCCATAAGTTTGCCGCAGGCCTCTTTGTAAAAGCTGTGACGCGGCTCGCCTTCGTCCAGGCGGTTGGAGAAGGCGTTGGTGTTCATCACTTCGCATAAGGCCATGACGACGCCGCCATCTGCGTTGAAGGCGAGCGGTATGCCGTCGACCGGGAATTGGCTGGAATTCGGATGGTTGAATTGCCCGATGCAGCCCTGTTCATTCATTAGCCGGTATAGCGCGGCGTAGTCATTTTTTTTGCGTGCTGACGTCTTCAAACGGTTCGCCGCTGCTGCTGCGTTCCCAGCCGAGCAAAGCAGGGCTGTTGAATATATTGAGGTGGCCGCCGCCGCTGATGACGCCCCATTCCATGCCGTACAAGGCTACAAAGCCGGGATGGCTTGCGGTGAATTCTTCGGCGCTGGCAAGGCCCAAGCGGTAGAGCTGACGCGCGGCTTGCGGGTCGGCTTCCGGATCGCTGCCATCGCTGCCGTCGTACATGTGGTTATGCTCGGAAGCCATCAGGAAGTCCAGGCCGTGCCGGCGGGCGAATTCGAAGGCGTCTTCCGGCCCAAAGGCGCCGCTGTGCGGCGATTGGGCGCCATGGCATTGAGCTATATCGCCGCCGCCGTCGCTGTGGTTGGTCTGGCTGTGCAAGTTGCCGTAGATGATGTCGTAATCGAGTCCGGCAAGCCGCACGAGTAGCCGCGTTAATGAGTGGGCCACTGCGCCGGCTGCAACAGGGGCCAGCAGTTGAGGTTGGCCGATGGAAATGGGGCGCTGCTGACAGATATTGCCGGCTTGCATCCGAAGCTCGTAAATGCCGGCCGGTAGGGTGAATGTAGGGAGCCAGCTGATCGTGATTTGGCCGCTGCCGGCCGGCATGGCGTGGCGTCCGCGCCACTGGCGGAGCAGGGCGCCGTCCGGCCGATAGAGGCCTAACCGCCAGTCCAGATTGCTTACCGGTTGTGCACCCGGGAGTGTAAAGTGCACTATGAAAGCCCTGCTTTGGTCCGCTGGTGGGGATGAGAAAGCGGCCTCTAGCATGACCTCGAATTCCCGGTGTTCCAACACTGGCGCGGTGGACGCGGGCGGTGCGGCGCCAACAGGTGCTGCAAGGGAAAGCGCCAAGTAGTGCAAGCAGGCTAGGAAATTCCGGCGCGGGCGGGATGCCGGTAAGATGTGGAAACCGTTTTTCATGATGAGTCCTCCTGACGCGCTTTGGATCAGGGGACGAGGAATTGGTTCCGTTCCGGACTGCTTTAATAGTATGCTGCTTAAATGCAAGACTTTTCACAATGGATGAAGCATAGGGTGCGGGGCGTAGCCAGCGGGCGGGCATTGTTCTGGGGCCTGGGCCTGAGCCTGGCAACCGCCGTTGGCGCCACCTTGTACGCGACCACGTCCAACACGGTCGAGGACGAGGCACAGCTGCGCTTCGACAATATGAACCGCGCCACCCAGTACAGCATTTCGGCGCGCGTGAAAGCCTATTCGGATGTGGTGCGCGGCCTGGTCGCGCTGTTCCAGACTTCCGACCATGTGAGCCGCCTGCAGTTCCGTCAATACGTTACGACCCTGAACATCGGCAAGCATTACCCCGCGATCGAGGCGATCAATTTTGCGCCGGATGTGCCGCAAGAACAGCGCGATGCTTTCGTATCCGAGGTGAGGGCGGATGCCAGCCTGACTCCCGGCGGCTATCCCAAATTCGATATTAAGCCGCCTGGCAAGCGTGAACATTATTCGCCGCTGATCTATCTCGAGCCGATGGGCATGTTGATGGAAAAATTTGGCGTCGATATCACGGCCAATCCGAACATCGACCGTGCCATGCAGCTGTCGCGCGATACGGGGGAAGTCAGCGCCTCCGGCCAGCCCGTGATCGTCAAGCAGCCGGTTCCCCATATCGGCCTGGGCATGCGCCTGCCGGTCTACAAGCGCGGCATGCCGGTGAACGACGTGACCAGCCGCCGCGCCAATTTCCTCGGGTCGGTGGGCATTGGTTTTTCGGTGTCCAAATTGATCCAGGGCGCCATCGACGAGATGGCCGACCGCCAGGTGCACATGATCCTGTATTCGGATGCGTCGACCGATCCGGAAAAGCGCAGCCTGAGCATCGAGAGCGATGACCGCCTGCTGTTCAACGATAACGGCTCGATCAACAAGCCGGCCGCGCTGCCCGGCAATCCTGACGATTACTTCGTTTCCGTGCTGCCGATCGATTTCAACGGCAGCCTGTGGAAGGCCCAGTTCTACGCCCGCAAGGACGCGATGATCGTGGGCTTCGACCGCTGGATTCCGTTCATCGCGCTGTTGACTGGTTTTACCGGCACCTTGCTGATATACGGCTACTTCTTCACCATGTATGCGCAGCGCCGCAACGCGCTGGCGCAGCGCCGCCTGCTGGACAGCGTTCTCGATAACGTCGAAGCACACGTCTACATGAAGGACCAGGAGCGCCGCTACGTCTACGTCAATGCCAAGATGGCGGAGGTGATCGGGCTGCCGGTGGATGAAATCCTGGGCCGGCTCGATGTGGAAGTCATGCACAAACGCGAGGCGGATGAGGCATGGCGCGAAGACCGCGTGGTGCTAGCGGATGGCCAGAAACGTTCGGGTGAGGCTAGTTATACGGATCGCCACGGCGTGGTGCACCACCTGTGGACTGTTAAGGCACCGGTGCGGCTGGATAAGGACGTGACCGTGGTCATCGCGCTCTCCACCGATGTCACCGAGCTGCACATGCTGAAAGAGCAGGCGCGCGCGGCCAACCAGGCCAAGAGCGATTTCCTGTCGAATATGAGCCACGAGATTCGCACGCCGATGAATTCCGTGATCGGCATGGCCCACCTGGCGCTGAAGGGGGCCACCAACCCGAAGCAGAAGGATTACCTGCAAAAGATTTACCATTCGGGCCAGCACCTGCTGGGCATCATCAACGACATCCTCGACTTCTCCAAGATCGAGGCGGGCAAGCTGGACCTCGAAGTGCTGGACTTTGCGCTGGAGTCTTTGCTGACCAATATTTCTAGCCAGTTGGGCGATGCGGCGAGCCGCAAAGGGCTGGAGCTGGTGTTCGAAATCTGGCCAGGCCTGTCGCACCAGTTGCGCGGCGACCCGCTGCGCTTGGAGCAGGTGCTGCTGAACTTCACCAGCAATGCCATCAAGTTCTCGGAAAATAACAAGATCTACATCCGTGCGCGGCCCGTTGAAGACCGCGACAATTACACCGTGGTGCGATTCGAAGTGCAGGATGCGGGTATCGGCATGACGCCGGCCCAGGTCTCCAACCTGTTCCAGTCTTTCCACCAGGGCGATACGTCGACCACCCGCAAGTACGGCGGAACGGGCCTGGGCCTGGTGATCAGCAAGCAGCTGGCGGAGCTGATGGGCGGTACGGTTGGCGTGGAGAGCGAACCGGGGCACGGTTCTACCTTCTGGTTCACGGCCAAGCTGCAAAAGGGCACGCACCTGCTGCAGGCCACCGACAGCAACGCGCTGCAGCCGGACATGCTGGCGCCGATCCACGGCGCTTCCATCCTGCTGGTGGAGGACAATATCTTCAGCCAACAGGTGGGCCAGGAGTTGCTGGAAGATGCCGGCGCCACTGTGGTGGTGGCCAACAATGGCAAGGAGGCCATCGACCTGCTGCTGAAAGAGCATTTCGATTGCGTTCTGATGGACGTGCAGATGCCGGTAATGGATGGCTACGAGGCGACGCGCCTGATCCGCGCCCATCCGAAACTGTCCGGCACCCTGATCATCGCCATGACGGCCAATGCCGGCCGCGAAGACCAGGCGCGTTGCCTGGCCGCGGGCATGGACGAATTCGTGACCAAGCCGATTGCGCCGAACCTGCTGTTCTCGGTGCTGTCGAAGTGGATGAGTCAGCGCGCTGCGGAAGGCCGGTCGGCGCCGGTGCGCAGCACGGCCGCGCCAGCACCGGCGGCGGTGCCGGCCCCGGATCCCGCTCCGATCGCGGCGGCGGAGGCGGAGCCTGAGGAACAGGCAAGCAATGGCGAGTCGGAGCTGTTCGACCTGCGCGCCCTGGCGCAGACCTTCGGCAACAAGCCTGAAAAGATGCGCAAGTACGCCAATATGTTTATCGATTCGGCCCAGGATGGCATGCGTGAGGTGCAGGCGGCGCTGGAGGCGGGCGATATCGTGCGTTTGTCGGAACTCGGTCACCGCATCAAGTCTTCGGCGCGTGCGGTCGGCGCCATGAGCTTCGCCGATCTATGCCTGGCGCTGGAAAAACTGACACCTTCCGACAGCATCGATCGCGCCCGCGCCATCGTGATCCAGATGCAGCCTTTGCTGGACCGCCTGCGCGAGCATATCGCGCAAGAAATGAACGCCAATATCCCCGGATAAGCCGGTTTGCGGCGATAATGGCAATCCTTGCTATATCGCTGCATTTACATGGCCCAAATCCAACCCGGACTCCTGATTTTGCACGGCAACCAGCTCGAAGAGCTGCGCGGCGCCGTGTTCCAGTGGCTGCGCAGCCATCCGCTGGCGCCGCTGGAACAGGAAATTTTCCTGGTGCAGTCGAATGGGGTGGCCGAGTGGTTGAAAATCGCCCTGGCCGAGGAAACGGGCCTGTGCGGCGCCACCCGTGTCGCCTTGCCGGCGCGCCTGCTGTGGGAAATCTACCGGGGCATGCTGGGCCACGCGCAAGTGCCGAAAATCTCCGCCTTCGACAAGGGTCCCCTGACCTGGCGTTTGATGCGCCTTCTGCCGCAATTGCTGGCGCAGGAGGCCTTCGCGCCGCTGCGCCACTTCCTGCGCGACGGCGATCCTGAACGCCGCCTGCAGCTGGCCGAGCGCCTGGCCGACTTGTTCGACCAGTACCAGGTCTACCGCGCCGACTGGCTGGAAGACTGGGCCGTGGGCCGTGACCAGCTGCGCAATGCGCGCGGCGAGGCCGTGCCGCTGGCGCCGGACCAGTGTTGGCAGGCCGAGTTGTGGCGCGCTGTTGCCGCCAGCGTGCCGGAGGAGGAGCGTGGGCTGGGCCGCGCCAGCGTGCACGCGGCCTTCGTGCAAGCGGTGCAACGCGGCGATGCGCCCCTGGGCCGCCTGCCGCGCCGCATCGTGCTGTTCGGTGTTTCGGCGCTGCCTTACCAGACCTTGCAGGCCATGGCCTCGCTGGCGCGCTTTACCCAGGTGGTGATCGCGGTACCGAATCCTTGCCGCTACTACTGGGGCGACATCATCGAGGGGCGCGACCTGCTGCGCGCCGCGCGCCATCGACATGCGGCGCGCAACGATATCGACCTGTCGTCCGTACCGCTGGAGGCGTTGCATGCCCACAGCCATCCGCTGCTGGCGAGCTGGGGCCGCCAGGGTCGCGACTACATCCGCATGCTGGACGAATTCGACACCGCCAGCGATCTGGAAGGCCGCGACGACAAGCTGCGCGTGGACTTGTTCAGCGACGAGGAGGGGGCGACCCTGCTGGCGCAGGTGCAGGCGGCCGTGCGCGATATGCTGCCGCTGGCCGAGCATCCGCAAATCCCGCCGCCGGACAGCGACCGTTCCATCGAATTCCATGAAGCCCACAGCGTGCAGCGCGAGGTGGAAATCCTGCATGACCAGCTGCTGGCCATGTTCGCCGCCGATCCGGGCTTGCGCCCGCGCGACGTCGTGGTGATGGTGCCGGACATCGACGTCTTCACCGCCTCGATCCGTGCAGTGTTCGGCCAGCACCGCCGTCACGACCCTCGCTTCATCCCGCATGAAATCGGCGACGTCAACGACCGCAGCGTCAATCCGCTCCTGGTGGCGCTCGAATGGCTGCTCCGCCTGCCGCAGCAGCGCTGCCGCCAGAGCGAGGTGCGCGACCTGCTCGACGTGCCCGCACTGGCGCGCCGCTTCGGCCTGGCCGAAGACGATTTGCCGACCCTGGGGCAGTGGATCGAAGGCGCCGGCGTGCGCTGGGGCCTGGATGCCGGCCACCGCGCCGGCCTGGGCCTGGCGCCGGCCGGCGAGCAGAACGCGTGGATGTTCGGCGTGCGGCGCATGCTGCTTGGCTACGCGGCCGGCAATGGCGGCGCCTTTGCCGGCATCGAACCGTATGCGGAAGTGGGCGGCCTGGATGCCGCTTTGGCGGGCTCGCTGGCGCAGTTGATCGAGGCTTTGCTAAGCTGGCGCGAGCGGCTGAACGTGGCGCGCAATCCGGCCGAATGGGCAGAGCAGGCGCGCCTCTTGATGGCCGCCTTCTTCAGCGACCGCGAAGAAACCGACCGCCTGACCATTGCGCGCCTGGACGATGCTTTGAACAAGTGGCTGGAAACCTGTGAAGACGCAGGCTTCGACGAGGTAGTGCCGTTGGCCACCCTGCGCGAAGCCTGGATGGGCGACCTGGACGAGCCATCGCTGGAGCACCAGTTTGTGTCCGGCGGTGTCACTTTCTGCACCCTGATGCCGATGCGCGCCGTGCCGTTCCGTGTTGTCTGCCTGCTGGGCATGAACGACGGCGATTTCCCGCGCCGCGCCAGCCGCGCCGATTTCGACTTGCTGGCATTGCCGGGCATGGCCCGTCCCGGCGACCGCTCGCGCCGCGACGACGACCGCTACCTGATGCTGGAGGCGCTACTGGCGGCGCGTGACAAGCTTTACATCAGTTGGGTGGGTCGCAACGTGCGCGACAACAGCGAGCAGCCGCCGTCCGTGCTGGTGGCGCAGCTGCGCGACTACCTGCATGCGGGCTGGGGGCTGGACCTCGAGGCCCGCACCACGCTGCACGCACTGCAGCCCTTCAGCCGCGCCTATTTCGAACGTGGCGGCTTGCTGACCTTTGCCGGCGAATGGCGTGCAGCCCATGACGTGGATGGCGCTGCCGCAGCCGTGGCCGCGCTGCCACCGTACGAAGTGGAAGACGGCTTCCGCCTGCACTTGTCCACGCTGGCCGCTTTCCTGCGCCAGCCGGTGCGCCATTTCTTCCGCCAGCGCCTCGGTGTGTATTTCGCCGAAGCGGCCATGGTGGGCGAGGACGAGGAACCGTTCCAGCTGGACGGCCTGCAACGCTACACGCTGGAAGACGAGATGCTGGCCGACAGCGGCGATCCGGAGGCGGTCGATGATGTGCGGGCCAGCTTGGCGCAGCGCGGCCAGCGCCTGCGCCGCCAGGGCATGCTGCCGATTGGCCTGATCGGCGAGCGTGTAATAGATGAAATCGTGGAGGAGCTGGTTCCGGTGCGTACGGCGTGGCTGACGCTGTGCCGCACCTATTGGGAAACAGCGCCCAAACTTGCGGTACACCTGGAGCTTGCGGGGCTGGTGCTGGAAGACTGGATCGACCAGCTGCGCAGCGCGGGCGAGGCAACGGCTTGGCTGATGCAGATGTCCTCCCGCGTGTGCGACAAGTCCGGTGCGCCGCGCGGCGAAAAACTGATCCCGATGTGGCTGCGCCAGTTGGCGGCCGCAGCTCAGGGCCAGCCAGTGACGGGTTTCCTGGTGGCGCGCGACGCCATCGTCATCATGGACCCGCTTGATCCGCAAGCTGCCCGCGCTACCCTGGGCGCGATCATGCAGCTGTGGCGCACCGGTATGGACCGGCCGCTGCCTGCTGCCTGCAAAACTGGCCTGGCCGTGGTGATGGATGGCGATCCACGCAGTACTTATGACGGAGGATTCGAGCTGTCCGGCGAAAACGAAGATCCATGCCTGGCCCGCCTGTGGCCCGACTTTGCCGCGCTGTCGGCGCAGCCTGGTTTTGCAGATGAGAGCCGCGCGCTGTACCAGCCGCTGGCCGACTGGCTGGCGCAATCGGTGTCGGTGCAGCCGATTGCCGGCGATGAGGAGGGCGCGGAATGAGTGCTCCACTGAAGCCGCTCTCGTTCCCGCTGCACGGCTCGCGCCTGATCGAGGCCAGCGCCGGTACCGGAAAAACCTGGACCATCGCAGCGCTTTATGTGCGGCTGGTGCTGGGGCACGGCGGCGAGAACGCTTTCCGCCGGCCGCTGATGCCGAACGAAATCCTGGTCATGACCTTCACACGCGCCGCCACACGCGAGCTTTCGAACCGCGTGCGTGAACGCCTGGTGGAAGCTGCGGCCTATTTCCGCGCCGAGACGCCGCAGGAGCCGGATTCCTACCTCGACGCGATACTGGAAGAACTGCCGGATCACACCGCGCGTCAGCAGGCCGCCTACCGCCTGCAACTGGCTGCCGAAACGATGGACGAAGCGGCGATCTTCACCATCGACGCCTGGTGCCAGCGCATGTTGCGCGAGCACGCCTTCGACAGCGGCAACCTGTTTGATGAAGAGTTGCTAAGCGATGAAGCGGCGCTATACGAAGACGCGGTGCACGACTACTGGCGCCAGCAGGTCTACCCGCTGGCCGAGCCGGCCCTGCGCGTGCTGCTGTCAGCCTGCCGCGACGTGGCGGCGCTGGGCCGCAGCATCCGCGAACTCGCACGTCGCCCGGACGCGGCTGCGCAAGCCGGAATCGCCGGCCGCGAAGCGCTCGGCTCCTTAATCGCTCGCGTGCAGCGCGAGCAGCAGATGGCGCTGGCAAGCCTGAAACAAGGCTGGGCCGACCGTGCCGACCGCATGGAGGCCTGGATCGCCACCCAGCGCGAAGCCAATCCGAAATGCTTCAACGGCACCAAGCTGCGGGCCGACTCCATCGCCAAATGGTTCGCCGCCCTGCGCGACTGGGCTAACGATCCCGCGCTCGCCGAACCGGACATGACCGCTACGCCGTGGTTCCGCCTGACGCCTGCCGGCATGATCGACGCCTGCGCCAAAGGCTTTTCCCCGGACATCCCGGACGACTTTGAAGAAGTCAGGCCGCTGCGCCTCGCGCTGGACGCCATCGAACCGCTGCGCCACCTGCTGTTCCGCCACGCCGCCGCCACCGTGGCTGCGCGTATGGAAGAACTCAAGCGCCAACAGCGCCTGTTCGGTTTTGCCGACATGCTGGAACGCCTGCGCAGCGCGCTCGAAGGCGCCAACGGCCCGGCGCTGCGCCAGCGCATCGTGACCCAGTTCCCGGTGGCGATGGTGGACGAATTCCAGGATACGGCGCCAAGCCAGTACCGCATCTTCAACCTCCTGTACCAGGTGGCGGCCAACGATCCGGAGCTTGGCCTGTTCCTGATCGGCGACCCGAAACAGTCGATTTACGGCTTCCGCGGCGCCGACATCCACAGCTACCTGGACGCGCGCCGCGCCACGGAAGGGCGCCATTACCAGCTCGGCACCAATTTCCGTTCCACCGCGCAAATCGTAGCAGCGGTGAACCAGGTCTTCCTGCATGCGGAAGGCGTGGCCGGGCAGGGCGGTTTCGCGCGCGGCGCCTTCCGCTTCCGCACCGAGAAAGGCAATCCGCTGCCGTTCGACGCCGTGGGTGCGCGTGGCCGCGCCGAGCGACTGGTTGGGCCGTCCGGCGACATCCAGGCGCTGACGGCGGGCTGCACGCTGGAGCAACTGGGCGCCGACGCTTACCGCGAATTCTTCGCCGAGCAGTGCGCCGAGCACATCGCCCGCCTGTTGAACGATGCGGCCACCGGCTTTGAAGGCCCGGACGGCTTCAAACGCCTGCAGCCTGCCGACATCGCCATCCTGGTGCGCGACCGCCGCGAAGCCGCCGCCGTGCGCAAGTCGCTGCAACGCCGCCTGGTGCCGAGCGTCTACCTGTCCGACAAGGATTCTGTGCTGACGAGCGATGAGGCGGCGGACATGTTGCGCTGGCTGTCGGCGGTGGCCAATCCGCTGGACGGCCAACTGGCCCGCACCGCCTTCGCCACCCGCACCGCCAACCTGCCGCTGGCTGAACTGGCCCAGTTTTCCGCCGACGAACTGGCATGGGAGCGGCGCGTAGAACAGCTCAAGGAATGGCATGTGATCTGGCAGCGCCAGGGCGTGCTGGCCATGCTGCGCCGCTTCATCCACGACCTCGGCTTGCCGGCCCAAATGCTGGCGCGGGTCGGCGGTGAGCGCAGCCTGACCAACCTGCTGCACCTGGCCGAACTGCTGCAGCAGGCCAGCCGCCAGCTGGAAGGCGAACAAGCCCTGATCCGCTGGCTGGCGGAGCAGATCGACGACGAAACGGACGGTGGCGACGAGCGGGTATTGCGATTGGAATCGGACGCGGAACTGGTCAAGGTCGTCACCGTGCACAAGTCCAAAGGCCTGGAATATCCGCTGGTCTACCTGCCGTTCGCCGTCACCGCGCGCAAAGTCGACAAGCGCAACCGCATCTACTTCGAGTACACCGATGCCGACGGCGTGCGCCAGCTCGACATGCGCCTGTCCGACGAAGGCCAGGAAGCGGCTGAAGCAGCCCGCATCGAGGAAGACCTGCGCCTGCTCTACGTAGCGCTGACGCGCGCCCGCCACTTCCTTTGGCTCGGCGTGGCGGCGCTGCCGGCACGCAAGAAGGACGAGAACACCCTGCACGATTCGGCCCTCGGCTACCTGCTGACCGGCGGCGAGCCGCTGCCATCGGGCCAGTTGCTGGAAAGCTGGCAGCGCCTGCGCGCCGATTGCGGCGCGATTGCCGTCACGGTGCTGGATTCGGCAGCGCCGGTCACGCGCCTGGCGCGAGCGGTCGAACGCCCGCCGCTGGAAGCGCCTTTGGCCTACCAGGGCAGTTTCGAGCGCGACTGGTCGGTTGGCAGTTTCAGCTCGCTGGCAAGGCGCAGCGGCGGCGAAGCGCTGCCCGCGCCGATGCACGCTGCCCAGGAAACCCTGCTCGAAGGCGAGGAAGAAGGAAGTTCGCTGCGTATTGAAGACACGGCCTGGCACCGCTTCCCGCGCGGCTCGGTGCCCGGCAACTTCCTGCATGAACAGCTGGAGACGCTGGCGCATGAAGGTTTTGCCTCCATCCACCAGGAGCATTATGCGCAGCGTGCCGCACGCCAGATCAAGCGCGCCGGCTGGGGCCACCGTGAGGAAGACACCCTGGAATGGCTGAAAGTCATCGTCAGCACGCAGCTGCCGCCGCTGGGCAGCGCGCTCGATGCTGTCGACCATCTGCTACCAGAAATGGAGTTCTGGTTCCCGAGCGAGCGCCTGGATACGGCGCAACTGGACCGCCTGTGCCGCCAGCACCTGCTGGAAGGCATTGCGCGCCCGGGCCTGCCGCAGCGCGAGCTGCACGGCATGCTGAAAGGCTTCTGCGACCTGGTGTTCGAGCACGAAGGCCGCTACTGGGTGCTCGATTACAAATCGAATGCGCTGGGCGGCACCGATGCTGCCTATCACAAGTCGGCGCTGGCGCACGGCATGGCCGCCCACCGCTACGACGTGCAGGGCGCCATCTATATGCTGGCCCTGCACCGCCTGCTGCGTACGCGTCTTGGCGATGCCTACGATCCGGCCACGCAACTGGGCGGCGCAATCTTCTACTTCCTGCGCGGCGTGGGCAATGAGCAGACGCGCGGCTGCTACCTGCTGCCGCCGGACGAGCAACTGCTGGATGGACTGGAAGGGCTTTGCCAATGAGTTTCTACGAACATGCCGATATGCTGGCCGAAGGCGGCATGCTGCGCCGCCTGGGGCCCGTGTTCGCGCGCTTCGTCACTTCGCTGGTGCCGGAAGGCAGCCCTGCTGCAGGCAATGCGCTGGCCCTGGCTTGCCTGCTGCTGTCCGAGCTGGAAGGCCGTGGCCACAGCTGCCTGCAGTTGTCTGCACTGGCTGAAGATCCATCGGCCATGCTGGGCTGGAGCGACGACGATTGGCCAGGCCTGTGCATCGAAGCGGGCGAACTGCCGCAAGGCGAAGCGGCCTGGCATGCCTACCTGCAGGATTGCCCGCAGGTGCTGGCATGGCCGGGCGGCCCCGATCGCGGCCAGCCTCTGGTGATGGCAGGCGGACGCCTTTACCTGCGCCGCTACTGGTCGGATGAAAACACCGTGGCCGATGCAGTGCGCGCCCGTACCGCGGGCGGCGAGGCAGCGCAGGGCCGGTCCGAACCATCGCCCGCGCTGGTGCGCCACTGGCTTGACCAGCTGTTCACGCACGCCACGCGCGAAGGCGGCGCCGACTGGCAGAAGATCGCCTGCGCCATGGCAACGCGCGGCGGCCTGGCCGTGATTACAGGCGGTCCGGGTACCGGCAAGACTTATACCGTGGCGCGCCTGCTGGCATTGCTTTTCGCGGTGGAAGGAGAGCAGGCCGGCCAGCTGCGCGTGGCACTGGCCGCGCCTACCGGCAAGGCAGCCGCGCGCCTGAAGCAAGCCATCGACGATGCGCTGGAAAAGCTGTCCGACAGCCTGGAAGGCAATTTGCCGCTGCGCGAACTGGCCGGACGCATGGGCGGCGCCCGCACCCTGCATTCGCTGCTCGGCGCGCGGCCCGATACGCGCGCCTTCCGCCACAATGCCGGCAACCAGCTGGACGTGGACGTGCTGATCGTCGACGAAGCCTCGATGGTGCACCTGGAAATGATGGCCGCCTTGCTGGACGCCTTGCCGCGCGGCGCGCGCCTGGTACTGCTGGGCGACAAGGACCAGCTGGCGTCGGTGGAAGCCGGTTCCGTGCTTGGTGACTTGTGCTTCGACGCACAGGCCGGTGGCTACGGCGCCGCCACCGCGGCTTTTGTGGAAGCAGCATCCGGCCAAACCATTCCGCCCGAATTTCTTGGCAATGCCGGCGCATTGGCACAACAAACTGTGATGCTGCGCCAGAGCCGACGCTTTGGCGGCCCGATCGGGCAACTGGCGCTGGCGGTCAACAACGGCGATGCCGAAGCCGCGCGCGCCGTGCTGCGCGCCGACAGCGGCGGCCAGCTGCACTGGAACGAAGCGGCGCAGCAGGAAGATATGCTGCAACTGGCTGCCGAAGGTTACCGGCCTTTCCTGGAGCTGGTGCGCCAGGGGGCGGGAGCCCAAGGCCACGATGCCTGGGCTGCCAGCGTGCTGCAGGCATTCGAAGGATTCCGCCTGCTGTGCGCGGTGCGTGAAGGCGAGTGGGGCGTGTCCGGCCTGAACGACAGCATCTCGCAGCGCCTGGAAGAACATGGCCTGCTGAAACGGCGCGGCGACTGGTACGTCGGCCGCCCGGTCATGGTCACACGCAACGACTACGCCACCGGCGTGTATAACGGCGACATCGGCCTGGTGCTGCCCGATCCTGAACGTCCCGCTTCGCTGCGAGTGTATTTCTCCGATGGCGGCCAGGTACGCAGCGTGCTGGCGACGCGCCTGCGCAATGTGGAAACGGCCTTCGCCATGACGGTGCACAAGTCGCAGGGTTCGGAATTCAGCCACACGGTGCTGGTGCTGCCGCGCGAAGGGGCCAGCGTGCTTGCGCGGGAACTGGTCTATACCGGCATCACGCGCGCCCGCCAGCACTTTACGCTCCTGACGCCGAATGCGGGTGTGCTGCCGGATGCGATCCGGCGCCGCACCGAACGCACCAGCGGTTTACGCAGCCTGCTCGCCTGAGCTTTGCAGGTCGGTGTGGATGGCCTGCAGCACGGTGTCCAACGCGGGCGCCAGCTGCGCCAGTTCCGGCGCCGCGTCCCCGCCTGACCGCAGCGAATTCGCGACCTGCGCGGCCGCTGCACGCAGTGTGTTGAAACCGAGGTGGGCCGAATTTCCCGCCAGGGCATGGGCCAGGCGCTGCGCGCGCTGGCGGTCGCCATGCAATACGGCATCGGCAATAGTGGTGTGCACGGCAGCCTGGTTTTTCAAGAATTGCGCCAGCATCTTGCGCATTTGCGCGCCATTACCCTGGATGTGGCTCAGTGCTCCCGCGATGTCCGCGCCGCAGGCGCAAAGGGCAGGGAAGGCAGCCCTTGCGGATGCTTGTGCCTCCGCACTGGCGGCTGCTTCCGGCAGCGCATGGCGGAACAGGGCGGTAAACACGAAACGGTTGCCCTGCACTGGATCGCTTTCCAGCAGCAGGTGGCCGCCCATCATGGCCGCCAGCTGGCGCGCCACCGACAGTCCCAGGCCCGCCGCCGAATCGCCCGGCCCGGCCGGCTCGTATAACTGGACTGCCGCATCGCGCGCGGCGCCGGTGTCGCGCACTTCGCAGCGCAACATTGATTCGTTCCCGCCGGCCGGTTGGTCGCAGCGCAACTGGAGCTGCACCTTTCCCCGCTCCGTGAAACGGACGGCATGCGCCAGCAGGTGCTGAAGCAGCTGCTGCAAGCGCGCCGCGTCGCCGACCAATTGCTCCGGCACGGCGGCATCAACGGTGCACTCCAGCTGGAGCCCCTTGGCTTCGGCAGGGGCCTGCCACGCGGCGCAAGCCTGTGCGGCGGCTTCGCGCACGCTGAACACGCATTCTTCCATATGCAGCTGGCCCGCTTCGATGCGCGAGAAGTCGAGGATGTCGTTGAACATTTCCATCAGGCTGGCGGCAGCGGCATCAACCTGCTCCAGGTAGCCGCGCTGGCGCGCATCGAGGGGGCCCTGCAAGGCCAGCTCGGTCAGGCCGATGATGGCATTCAGCGGTGTGCGTATTTCGTGCCCCATATTGGCGAGGAAGGCGCTCTTGCTGCGGTGCGCATTGTCCGCCGATTCATGGGCGGCGGCGATTGCACGTTCGGCCTGGCGCAGCTCGGTCACGTCAATGCCGAAACTGAGCAGGGCGACTTCACCTTCCTCCAGCACCGTGTTGTGCCAGGCGATGCGGCGTTCGTCGCCGGACGCTGTGTGCAGAAGATGCTCGTGCGTTTCCGGCATGGCGTGCAGCTGCTCAAGCTGGCCGCCTGCCGGCCATAGCGACACCGCGGACATGGGCAGCAGCGGCAAGTCGCGCCAGACGCGGCCCAGCACGGCGTCGCGGCTGCAACCGGTCACCTGCGCCGCCATCTCGTTGAACATCAGGACCTCGCCCTCGTGTCCCAGCCCAAGCACCAGCACGTCGGCGCTGTTCAGCAGGCGATCGAGCAAGCCGCGCGCCTGGTGCAGCTTGTGCTCCGATTCCGCCCGGCCCGCGGCAGCGGCGGCAAGGCCCTGCTGCATCGCATGCATGGCGGCCAGCAGCTCGCCGGTTTCATCGTGGTGGGGTTCGGGCGGCGGCGAAGCCAGTTCGCCATTGCGGATGCGCTGGGCCAGTGCCAGCGCTTCAGCCAATGGCTGCGTGATGCTGCGGCTGATATGCCAGGCCAATATGATCGCCAGCGCAAGCGAGACGACCAGGATTGCCAGCATCAGCAGGCTGTCGGCCTGGATGCGGTCGGCCGCCTGGTCTTCCGTAAAACGCGCCCGGCTGGCCGCCTGCGCCACCAGTTCGTCGACCACCAGCCGATGCTCTTCGTAATGGCGCTTCATCGACAGCAAAACCTGCTCGGCGCGCGCACGGTCTCCTACGTCGAGCGCCGGCACCAACTGGCCGAAGGCGTCGTTGTAGAAGGCTGTCGCATGCCTATTGGCCAGCTTGAGCGTTCGTGCCAGGCCCTCGTCAAGCGGACGGCTTTGCCAGAACTGGACACGCGCCATCTGCTGCGCATGCAAGGTGCGCAGGCGCTGGGCCAACTGGTCGCGGTCGACCTGGCTGGTGGCGGCAGCGAGCTGCTGCGCCACCAGGAAGGACTCGATGATGTAGAGCGGGGGCGGAAGCACATCCGCTATCAGGTCCTTGCCCTGGATGACGTCCTGGTAAAGCGGGCCGTTGACGCGCAATTCCGCCAGCGTGCGGAACGACCAGAGGCCGTAAAGCAGGAAGCCGGCGGCGCAGATCCCTACCAGGATCGCCAGGCGGCGCGCGAAGCGCAGGTTGCGCAGCAGGTCCATGGCGCCTCTCGGCAGCGAACCCCGCCAGGATTACATGCGGCGGCGACGGCGTTCGGTTGTGCGCGCGGCTTTCTTGCGCGGGCTGGAAGCTTGCATCACCTTGGGCTCATTGCCCCCGGCCAGCAGGCGGCGGATGTTCAGCGCATCCATCAAGCGCGCTGAATTCCCCCCGGCGTTCAGCAGGACCAGGGTGGCGTTGCGGCCGGCCTCTTTGATGCGCATGATCAGGCAACGGCCCGCTTCTTCGGTATAGCCGGTCTTGGACAGGCCGATATCCCAACCCTTGGCCCCTACCAGGCGGTTCGTGTTGTGATACGAGACCTTGCGGCCTTTCATATTGATCACTTCCTCGGTATCGGTCGTGATGCGGCGGATTTCCTGATACTGGGCAGCGGCAGTGGCCATTTTCACCAGGTCGGCAGCGTTCGAGGTGTTTTCCGGCGACAGGCCGGTCGGCTCGTTGATCTGGGTGCTGGTCATGCCAAGCTGCTTGATCTTGGCGTGCACCGCGGCCTTGAAGGCTTCCGGGCCGCCAGGAAAGGTGCGGGCCAGCGCCGCGGCAGCGCGATTATCGGAGGACATCAGCGCCAGTTGCAGCACGTCGGCGCGGGAAATGGTGGCGCCCACCGGTACGCGCGACAGGCTGTGCTTGAGGGTATCGACGTCTTCTTTATCGATGCTGATCGGCTCTTCCATATCAAGTTTGGAGTCGAGCACGACCATTGCGGTCATCAATTTCGTGAGGGAGGCGATCGGCACTACCGCCGTCGCGTTCTTTTCAAGCAGTACCTTGCCAGTCTCATCCTCAACGACAAGCACGGATTGCGAGCCCAGGGGCACGGCAAATGCGGCTGCGGAGATCGACATCAGCAAGGCTGAGGTGATTTTCTTAAGCATTTTATGTTGGCTAATTAGCCATTCCTTCGTTTGGTCGGAATATTGCTAGATTAGGGGCAATATTCTAAATATGGACGATAGCACTAACGGGTTAACTCGTCCAGCTAACGTCAATCAAGCGCCACAATTAAAAAGTAATACGTGCGTCACAGGCGGCGCAAATACTGTTATTGTTATTTGAAAATATTTCCCTCTTGAAATTTGCCATGATGGTGAGTGAGAGAATTGCCCGACATCCGCTGCGCGCCTGGGGCCTGGTCGTCTGCCTTGCCATCGCCGCTGCGCTCGGGGCCGGCAATGCGCAGCGCGCGGGCCTGGAACGGGACCGGCTGGAATTATTGAATATCGACGTCCAGCGCGACGCGATCGCCGCCATGTCATTAACCCTGGACAGTAATCTGATGGGGGCGATTTCCCTGCTGGGATTGATTGAACCGGATATCAAAAAGGAAAGCACCGAGCCGATTCCCGCCAACCAGCCCAAAATAGCGGCCTTATTGGAAAGCGTGGCGCGCGGCCAGCAAATCCAGGGTTTATTCGTGGTGGGGCGGGACGGCATCGTCAAATCTTCCTGGGACGATAGCGGCCGGCCTTCGACCGGCATCGACGTGCGCTTCCGACCGTATTACAAGGAGGCCATGGCCGGCCGCAATAACATCTATGCCGCCATCAGCCTTGCGCGCGGCGACCATGCCCTGTATTTCGCCGCCCCGGTGTACGCCGGCATGCTGCGCAGTGGCGCGCCCGTGGGTGTGGTGGTGGCGCGCACCGACATGGAAAAGCTCAACCGGCTGCTGCAGCGCAGCGGCCAGTCCGTGATCCTGCTGTCGCCGCAAGGCGTGGTATTTGCCAGTAGCCGCAGCGAATGGCGCGGCACGGCGACCGGCGCGCTGAGCCCGCAGCGCCTGGCTGAAATCCGCGCCGTGCGCCAGTTCGGCAAGCTGTTCGAAGACCGGGAGCCGCGCCCCTTGCCGGTCAGCGTGGCGCCCGGCGTGAGCTACAGCGAAGGCCGCAAATACGCGGTGGCCGCGGCCGCAGTGGATTGGCACGACCCTTCCGGCAATTGGCAGCTGGTGGTACTGGAAGACCTGGGGCAGACGGTGCCGCCTGGCAGCGGCTTGCCCGGCGCCGCGCTGGCCGGCGCCGTGGTGGCCTTGCTGGGCGCGGCGGCGCTGCGCGCGGTGCGCAGCCAGGCGGCGCAGCAGCGCGTCCATCGCAAGCTGGAACAAGTGGCGCAGGAACAGGAGCAAAGGGCCGAGCGCAAGATGCAGCTGGCCCAGGTGGCGCTGCACATGCAGCAGGCGCCGGACCGGCATGCCCGCCTCGATGCCTTCCTCGACCAGTGCCATCTGCTGTTCGGGGCCATGCAGGGCACTATCTACACGGCCGACGGCGACGGACTGGCGCTGGCCGCCAGCTATGCCAGTTCGGCGCCGCCGCAGCGGCTGGCCCTGGGCGAAGGATTGTTGGGTCAATGTGCACAGGAACGCGAGCCGCGGGTGGTCGACGCCAGCGGCGCCGGCGCGGCCTGGAGCATCCGTTCCGGCTTGGGCGGCGGGGCGCCGGGCGCCTTGCTGCTGGCGCCAGTGCAGCTGCAGGGGCGCTTGCTGGGTGCGGTGGAGCTGGCGCTGCTGCAAGCGCCGGATGCGGCGGCCTATGAACAATTTCTGTCGGCGCTGGAACTGCTGGCAATCAATATGACTGCGTAGGGAGGGGCCGTGGCGCGCTTACTGTCTAGACTGGAAAAGCTGGGCCTGAACTGGAAGCTGGCGCTGGGCTTTGGCGGCGGCCTGTTGATTACGCTGGCCTTCGGACTGCACAACGTTACGACCCAGGCCCGCATGCACGACGAGATCCTGGGCATCTACAAGAACGACCTGCTGGGCATCTCCGACGCCAAGGATGCGCTGATCGCGTTTTCCCAGCGCGGCAGCGTGCTGCGCCAGGCCTTGCTCGCGCGCGACAAGGCCGGCCGCGAATACGCCTTGTCGCTGGTGGAGGATTCGCTGCGCAAGCAGAACCGCGCGCTGGAGGAACTGCGCCCGCGCATCATCCGTGCCGAGAACCGCAAGAACCTGGCCGAATTCGAGACCGCCTTCGCCGACTACCGCCAGCGGGTGGACGAGGCGGTGCACCTGATGCGCGCCGGGCAGGTGGAGCAGGCCGGCGCCGTGATTGCCGACGAAGCGTTCCAGGACTTTGGCATCCGCGCCAATAACGCGCTGACGCGCATCGCCGAAATCAAGGAAGACAGCGCGCGCCACCAGATCGAGGAAATGCAGGCGCTGTCGCGCTACGAGAAGCAGCTGACATACGGCTTGCTGGCATTGAGCCTGGTGCTGGGCGTGCTGTTCAGCGTGCTGGTCGGGCGATCGGTGCGCCTGCCGTCCGAACGCTTGCGCAGCGCGGTCCAGCAACTGGCCAAAGGCAAACTTGGCGCCGAGGTGCCGCTGACCGATTTCCCGAACGAGATCGGCAACCTGGCGCGTTCGGTCAAGGTGTTGCAGGAAGAAGCCGTCAAGATGGAGGCGCAGCGCTGGCTCAAGACCCACCTGGCGGCTATCGGCAACGACCTGCAATCGGCCGACAGCGCGCAGGACCTGGCCGCGCGCACCCTGGCCGCCCTGGCGCCGCTGGTGCAGGCCGGCCATGCCGCCTTCTACCTGTTCGACGAGGAGGCGGGCAGCCTGTCGCTGCTGGCCGGCTACGCCATGCGCGGGAAAGCCGCGGCGCAGTCCGCCTTCTTGCTGGGCGAAGGCCTGGTGGGGCAGTGCGCTTCTGAACGCAAGGCGATCGTCATGCGCCAGGCCCCGGCTGGCTACGTGCGCATCGGCTCCGCGCTGGGCGAGGCGGATCCCGCCAGTATCGCGATCGTGCCGGTGCTGCGCAGCGAGCGCCTGTTAGGGGTGATCGAACTGGCCACGCTGGAACCCTATGGCGACCAGGCGCAAGCCCTGCTCGACGGCGCCTTGCCGGTGATCGCGATGAATATGGAGATCCTGCAGCGCAACGAGCGCACCCGCGCGCTGGAAGAACGCAGCCGCCTGGTGCTGGGCGCCGTCAGCGACGGCATCGTCGGCCTGGACCTGGACGGGCGCGTCACCTTCGTCAATCCGGCGGCCCCGGCCTTGCTCGGCTATGAAGAGAGGGAACTGGTGGGCGCGGCCTGGGAGCAGGGCGACGGGCAACTGACCCGCAAGGACGGCAGCACCTTCCCGGTCGACCATGCGGAACGTCCGATGTATAAGGACGGCGCGCAAGTGGGCTCGGTGGTGGTGTTCCGCGACATCACGGAACGCAAGCTGCTGGAAGAGGAAATCCGGCGCACTAACTTCCTGGCCGATATTGCGCTGGAACTGACCGACTGCGGTTATTGGGTGGTCGACTACAGCGATCCGGATTACTACACCATGTCCGAGCGCGCCTGGCGCTTGCTGGGCGAATCGCCGCGGCCGGAGGCCCGCTACCACCTGCAGGACGAATGGTTTGCGCGCCTGGTGGAAGCCGATCCGGAAGGCGCACTGCGCACGGCCGCGCGGGTGCAGGGCGCGATCGACGGCACCTATGACAAGTTCGACGCCGTGTACGCCTACAAGCGGCCGCTGGACGGGCGCACCATCTGGCTGCACGCCGTTGGCAAAGTGGTGCGCGACGAGCAGGACGGCAGCGCGCGCTTCATGTACGGTGTGTACCAGGACATCACTTCGCAAAAGGCGGCCGAGGACGAACTGCGCGTGGCCAAGGAACAGGCGCAGGCGGCGACCCGCGCCAAGAGCGATTTCCTGGCTAATATGAGCCACGAAATACGTACGCCGATGAATGCGATCATCGGCATGTCGCACCTGGCCTTGCAAACCAGCCTGGATAAGCGCCAGCGCAATTACGTCGAAAAGGTGCAGCGCGCGGGTGAGAACCTGCTCGGCATCATCAACGACATCCTCGACTTCTCCAAGATCGAAGCCGGCAAGATGACGGTGGAGCAGGTCGATTTCGACCTGGACGACGTGCTGGACAACCTGGCCAACCTGATCGGCTTCAAGGCCGAAGACAAGGGCCTGGAGCTGCTATTCCAGGTGGCGCCGGAGCTGCCGACCGGCCTGGTGGGCGACCCCCTGCGCATCGGCCAGGTGCTGGTCAACCTGGCCAACAATGCCGTCAAGTTCACTGAAAAGGGCGAGGTAGTGGTCGGCATCGAACAGGCTTCTTCCAGCGCCGACGGCATCGAATTGCATTTCTGGGTACGCGACTCGGGCATCGGAATGAGCGAAGCACAGAGCGCGAAACTGTTCCAGTCCTTCAGCCAGGCCGACGCCTCCACTACGCGCAAATACGGCGGCACCGGACTGGGGCTGGTGATCTGCAAGAACCTCCTCGAGCTGATGGGCGGGCGGGTTTGGGTGGAGAGCGAGGTGGGCAAAGGCTCGACCTTCCACTTCACAGCCCGCTTCGGCCTGCAGGCCAATCCCAAGCCGCGCCGCATGTTCCGCGCCGACGAACTGCTCGGCCTGCGCGTGCTGGTGGTGGACGACAACGCTTCGGCGCGCGAAATCCTGTCCGGCATCGCCCGTAACTTCGGGCTCGAAGTCGACTTGGCATACAGCGGCCAGGAGGCGCTCGACATGCTCGCGCGTTCGGAAAAGCAGGCATTGCCCTACGACCTGGTCCTGATGGACTGGAAGATGCCGTCGATGGACGGCGTGGAAACGGTGCGCCGCCTGCAATCGGGCCAGGCTGGCACGCTGCCGGCAGTGATCATGGTGACCGCCTATGGACGCGAAGAAGCCCTGACCAATGCCACGGACCGTCAAGTGCAGCTCAAGTCCGTGCTGACCAAGCCGGTCACACCATCGGCCCTGCTGGAAGCGGTCGGCGAGGCGTTGGGCAAGGGCGTGGCGGTCGAAAGCCGGCGGGCGGCGGAACGCGACTTGCAGCACGGCGAAGTCATGGCGCGCCTGGCCGGCACGCGCGTGCTGCTGGTCGAGGACAATGAAATGAACCAGGAGCTTGCGATCGACCTGCTGGGCAAGGCTGGGATCGAGGCCGTGCTGGCCGGCCACGGGCAGGAAGCGCTCGATATCCTGGCCCGCGATGCGCGTTTCGACGGCGTGCTGATGGACTGCCAGATGCCGGTGATGGATGGTTTCCAGGCGTCGCGCGCAATCCGGACCAATCCCGCGCTCGACAAGCTGCCGATCATCGCCATGACGGCCAACGCCATGGCCGGCGATCGGGATAAAGTGCTGGCCTGCGGCATGCAGGACCATATCGCCAAGCCGGTCAATGTGGCGGAGATGTACGCCACGCTGGCGCGCTGGCTGCGGCCTGAAGCCGGCGAAGCGCGGGCGGTCGTGGCCAAGCCGCGCCCCGCCAACGGTAACGGCAATGGCAACGGTAACGGTAACGGCAAGTCCGCGCCGCTGCCCGCGCTGCCCATGGTCGACGTGCGCGCCGGCCTCGCTACCTCGATGGGCGACGACAAGTTGTATCGCCGCCTGCTCGTCAAGTTCCGTAACGGCCAGCAGGATTTCGCCGCCATGTTCGTACATGCGCTCGATGGCGGCGACGCCTCCGCGCCGGAACGCCTGGCGCATACACTTAAAGGAACGGCCGGTAATATTGGCGCGCGCGGCGTGCAGCAAGCCGCTCAGGAGCTCGAACAGGCTTGCCAGCAGGGCGCCGCGCGCGACGTGCTGGACCGCCTGCTGGCCAATGTGCTGGTGGAGCTGGACCCGCTGCTGGTCGCACTGCGCGCTGTTGACTCGGCCGGCCCCGCCGCCGCCTCGCATCCCGAACTGGCGCCGCTAGCCGCGCCACCGCTCGGGCGCCTGCGCCAACTGCTGGCCGACAGCGATTCCGCGGCGGCCGACCTGTGGGAAGCGCAGCTGGCGCAATTCAAGGCCGCCTTGCCCGAGCACTGGCGCCGCATTGCGAGCGGATTAGGTAACCTGGACCTGGAAGCCGCCCTGACGGCACTGGACGAAGCAATGGCAAGCCTGGAGGGCAAGTGAGATGGAGCTGGAACTGATTGCAAAGAAAACCGTGCTGCTGGTCGACGATTCGCCCGATAACCTGGTGCTGATGAACGACCTGCTGAAGGACCAGTACAAGGTAAAAGTCGCCAATAGCGGCGAAAAAGCGCTGCGCATCGCCACCACCGGCCAGCCGCCCGACGTTGTGCTGCTGGACGTGATGATGCCCGAGATGGACGGCTACGAGGTATGTCGGCGCCTGAAGGCCAACCCCGCCACGCGCGACATTCCCGTCATCTTCCTGACCGCCAAGACCGAAGTGGAGGATGAAAAACTGGGCCTGGACCTGGGCGCGGTCGACTACATTACCAAGCCGATCAGCCCGCCCATCACGCTGGCGCGTGTGCGCAACCACCTGATGCTGAAAGAGCACGCCGACTTCCTGCGCGACAAAAACGACTTCCTGGAGAAGGAAGTGGAAGCCCGCACACGGGAGGTGGTGGCGATCCAGGACGTCACCATCCTCGCCATGGCTTCGCTGGCTGAAACGCGCGACTCCGATACCGGCAACCATATCCGCCGCACGCAGTTCTATGTGAAGGCGCTGGCGGAAAAGCTGAAGGACCACCCGCGTTTCAGCGCCTTGCTGACGGACAGTTTCATCAGCCTGCTGTTCAAGTCGGCCCCGCTGCACGATATCGGCAAGGTCGGCATACCCGATCGCATCCTGCTCAAACCTGGCCGCTTCGAGCACCAGGAATTCGACATCATGAAAAGCCATACCACGCTGGGCCGCGCCGCCATTGAGCATGCCGAGCGGGCGCTCGGCATGACCATGCCTTTCCTGTCGGTCGCCAAGGAAATCGCTTATTCGCACCAAGAGAAATGGGATGGTTCGGGCTACCCGGAAGGGCTGGCCGGCGACGCTATCCCCGTATCGGCGCGCATGATGGCGGTGGCAGACGTGTATGACGCCTTGATCAGCCGGCGCGTCTACAAGGACGGCATGCCGCACGAGAAGGCGGTGCAGATCCTGGTCGACGGCAAAGGAACACACTTCGATCCCGATATGATCGATGCCTTCATTGAGCTGCAGGACGAATTCCAAGCCATCGCGGCGCGCTTCCATGACAGCGACCACGACATGGCGGAAAAGAAGGCGCAGATCGAGCGCGTGAATGGGGAGTAAGAAGGGGCGCAGGCGCTGCGCCCCCATGAACTGCGGGGATTACTTGGAGGTGTAGATCTTGTCGAACTCGCCGCCGTCGTCAAAGTGCTTCTTCTGCGCCGCGCGCCAGCCGCCGAATACTTCATCCACGGTGAACAGCGAGATCGGCTTGAAGTTGGCAGAGTACTTCTTGAATACCGCGTCCGAACGCGGTCGCAGGTAGTGCTTGGCGATGATCTCCTGGCCGGCATCGGTGTACAGGAAGTTCAGGTAAGCAGTAGCCTCCTTGCGGATATTCTTCTTGTCCACGACCTTGTCGACCACGGCCACCGGCGATTCCGCCAGGATCGAGGACGATGGATAAACCACCTCGAAGTTGTCACCGAATTCAGCGCGCACCAGGTTCACCTCGTTCTCGAAGGTCACCAGCACGTCGCCGATCTGGCGTTGGGTGAAGGTAGTAGTGGCGGCGCGGCCGCCGGCATCCAGCACCGGCACGTTCTTGAAGATCTTGCCCACCAGCTCGCGCGCCTGCGCTTCGGTGCCGCCTTTTTTCAGGACCGAGCCCCAGGCGGCCAGGTAAGTATAGCGGCCATTGCCCGCGGTCTTTGGATTCGGGATCACGACGGCCACGCCAGGCTTGGCCAAATCGCCCCAGTCCTTGATTCCTTTTGGATTACCTTTGCGCACCAGGTAGACCATGGTGGAGTAGGCCGGCGCTGCATTGTTCGGGAACTTCTTGGCCCAGTCCTGCGCCACCAGGCCACGGTCGGCCAGCATGTCGATGTCGTTGGCCTGGTTCATGGTCACCACTGACGCTTCCAGGCCGTCGGCGACGGCGCGCGCCTGCTTGGACGAGCCGCCGTGCGATTGCTTGATCACGACGTCGGTGCCGGCGCTCTTTTTATAAGCTGCGGCGAAGGCAGGGTTAATGTCTTTGTAAAGCTCGCGTGCCACGTCATAGGACACGTTCAGCAAGGTGACTTCTTCAGCCGACGCGAGCGGGGCGAAAGTCAGGCTTGCGGCCGCCAGGGTAGCGCCCAGTGCAAATGCGATTTTGTTATAAGTCATGGCGATCTCTATTGTTAAAACAGATAAGCATGGTCTAGAATCTCGCGCCGAAATGAAACTACTTATTCGTTATATGCTTAGACTGGCCTCGCGCCGCACGGTCCCGGACGGGGATTTTGCCGCTGGTGTATAGTCGGGCTGTAAATTGCTTACCTTTGAAGACGCATGAGTTTTGAGATTCGCCGCGCGGAAGCGAATGACGCCACGGCTGCCTGTGAGGTGCTGCGACGCTCTATTGCTGAATGTTGCGTGCTTGACCACAAAAATGATCCCGCCATCCTGGGCGCCTGGCTTGGCAACAAGACGCCGGAAACCGTGGCGTCCTGGTTTGCATCCCCTACCAATTTCTCGCTGGTCGCAGTCGAGGATGGCGTCGTCGTCGGCGTCGCCTTGCTGACCGCCGCCGGCAAGCTGGCCTTGTGCTACCTGCTGCCCGAAGTGCGCCAGCGCGGTGCCGGCAAGGCGCTGCTGGCCTGCGTCGAACAGCAGGCGTGCAGTTGGGGCGTCAAGGCATTGCAGCTGCATAGCACCGCCACCGGCGAGGAATTCTTTGCCAGCCAGGGCTACCTCCGCGCCGGCAATGTGCGCTCGCCCTATGGCGTGGACACGGTCTTCTTCTGGAAACAGCTCGATGGCGCCGTGTGCGACGCCAGCAAACCGAAACGCTTCTGCGGCTGTAACTGACTGGCTCAGTCGCGCAGAGTGTGATAACGTTCCCAATCATGAGGACAATATTTACATGGATTGCGCTGGCACTGGCTTGCGGTAGCGCGCAGGCAGCGCAATTCAGCGTGCTGGTTTTTTCCAAGACGGGCGGCTGGCGCCATGACTCCATTCCTGCCGCCGCCACGGCCATCCAGGAGCTCGGCAAGCAGCACGACTTCAACGTCGACTGGACGGAAGACGCCCAGCGCGCTTTCAACGACCGCGTGCTGGCCAAGTACCAGGCTGTGGTGTTCCTTCTTACAAGCGGCGACATCCTGGACGCGCAGCAGAAGGCCGCTTTTGAGCGCTACATCCATGCCGGCGGCGGCTACGTCGGCGTGCATAGCGCTTCCGACACCGAATTCGGCTGGCCCTGGTACACAAGGCTTGTCGGCCACATGTTCACCCAGCATCCAGAGATCCAGGCTGCCGCGCTGAAGGTAGAAGACCGCAATTTCCCCGGCATGGAAAGCTTCGCCCCGCGCACACTGTTGACTGAGGAGTGGTACAACTTCACGCCGTCAGCGAGCAAATTAAGCTACCTGCTGACAGTCGATGAAGCAAGCTACAAGCCTGGCCCCCAGGCCATGGGCGCCTTCCATCCGATCAGCTGGTACCACCACTTCGAAAATGGCCGCGTCTTTTATACCGCGCTCGGCCACCTGGCGGCCAGCTATGCCGAACCGCAGCTGCGCCGTCACCTGTATGGCGGGATCTGTTGGGCTGCGACCGGCGCGAAATGCAACTAATCAGGGCATTTCAAACGAACAATGCCTGTTAAACATTCCTGCTAAAGTGTCTTATCGACAATCTTCGTGCAGGAACGACCATGCTCCAGCCGCAGAACAACCAGACCGATACCTTTATCTCGACGGGCATCGCTGGGTTTGATGTCATCCTTGCCGGCGGCCTGACCAAGGACAGGCTTTACTTGCTGGAAGGCGACCCCGGGACCGGCAAGACCACCATGGCCCTGCAATTCCTGATGGAAGGGGCCAGACGGGGCGAGCCCGTGCTCTATATCACCCTGGCGGAGAACGAAGTGGAGCTGCGCGCCGTGGCGCGTTCGCATGGCATGTCGCTGGAAGGCATTACCGTGCACGAAATCATTCCTTCCGAAAGCATCCTCGACCCAGATGAGCAATACACGGTGTTCCATCCCACCGAAGTGGAGCTGGGCGAGACCAACCGGCACATCCTGTCCCAGATCGACGAACTCAACCCCAGCCGCGTGGTGCTCGATTCCCTCTCGGAACTGCAGCTGCTGGCGGGTAATCCCTTGCGCTACCGCCGACATGTGCTCGCGCTCAAGCAGTATTTCGCCAAGCGCGCCTGTACTGCGCTCTTCCTGGACGATATGACTGCGGTAGGCGCTGACCAGCAAGTGCGCAGCATTGCGCACGGCGTGATCTCTTTGCAGCAGCACGAATCGGGCTACGGCGCCGAGCGCCGCGTTTTGCGCGTGCTGAAATACCGGGGCATCGATTACCGGCGCGGGCCGCATGATTACACGATTGTGTCCGGCGGCGTGGTGGCATTTCCACGCATCGTGGCGGCCGACTCGCGTGAGACCGTCGCGCGCCAGCAAGTGGCAAGTGGGCTCGCTACGCTGGATGCGCTGCTGGGCGGCGGGATAGAAGAAGGGTCCAGCACCCTCATCTCCGGACCACCTGGTACCGGCAAGTCCAGCCTCGCCGCACAATTCGTCAAGGCAGTGACGGAGCGCGGGCAGAAAGCCGCCATGTTCGTGTTCGAGGAGGCGTTCAATACTTTGCTCAATCGGGCAGCAGGCATTGGCATGGACCTGCGCAAGCCTTTGGCAGAGGGTTTGCTGTCGGTGGTGCAGATCGATCCGGCCGAACTGTCGCCGGGCCAGTTCTCGCACGCCGTCTGCAAGGCTGCCGACGAGGGGGCCAAAGTCATCGTGATCGACAGCCTGAATGGCTACCTGAATGCGATGCCGGAGGCGCGCTTCCTCATCACCCATCTGCGTGAAGTGCTGACCTACCTCGGACAGCGTGGCGTCGTCACCTTCCTGGTCGGGGTACAGCAAGGCATCATTGGCCAGATGGGCAGCAATGTCGATGTCAGCTACCTGGCCGACAACGTGCTGATGCTGCGCTACTACGAAGCCTATGGCGCGGTGCACAAGGCCTTGTCGGTATTCAAGAAGCGCGGCAGCGAGCATGAGACGACCCTGCGTGCCTTCGAGATTACGGGCCAGGGTATTAAAGTGGGACCGGTACTGGCTGGTTTCCGGGGCATCCTGACCGGCGTTCCGGTCCGGGTCGGGAACGCTCAGGACGGAAGCGAGCATGAATGAGCAGGAACAGCGCATCGTCATCTTTGCCCCAGTAGGCAAGGACGCCCGCCTGATCAGCCAAGTGCTGGGCCGTGCCAGTCTTGAGTGCCTGGCTTGTCCGGAACTGGGCGATGTCGTCAAGGCATTGCAGCAAGGGGCCGCCGCGCTGTTTGTGATTGAAGAAGCGTTCAACGCCGAGTTCTTGCATGAACTGACCGATCACCTTGCCGCGCAACCGGCATGGTCGGATTTACCGGTCCTGGTGTTGAGCAAGGAGGGCCTGGATTCGCCGGGCATCCAGAAGATCTTCGAGGCGTTGGGCAATGTCACGCTGCTGGAACGGCCGGTGCGCGGCGCCACCCTGGTCAGTGCCGCACTGTCGGCGCGCCGCGCGCGCCGCCGCCAGTACCAGATGCGCGAAGTCGACCGCCGCAAGGACGAATTCCTGGCGATCCTGGGGCACGAGCTGCGCAACCCGCTCGCGCCGATCCGCACCGCGGTGGACGTATTGAACACCATGCCGGGCGGCTCGTCCGAGGTGCGCGAGATTGCCTTGGTCGTTGAACGCCAGGTCAAGCACCTGACGCACCTGGTGGACGACCTGCTCGATGTGGCGCGCATCACCAACGACAAGGTGGCGCTGAAATGCGAATGGGTCACCCTCGACACGGTGCTGCAGCATGCGGTGGAGATTTGCCAGCCGCAGATGACGGCCGGCGGCCACACGCTGGACTTGCGTAGGCCTGTCGGCAGTGTGCTCCTGTCCGGCGACCGGGCGCGCCTGGTCCAGAGCCTGGCCAATGTGCTGGGCAACGCTGTCAAGTTTTCATCGGCTGGTGGGGCCATCGAGCTGCGCGCCGAGGTTGAGGGCGGCGATATCGTGTTTTCTGTGCGCGACCACGGCGTGGGGCTGGAGCCGGAAGCTTGCTCGCGCATTTTCGACCTGTTTGTGCAGGGGCCGGCCGGGAGTTCGCACAAGCTGGGCGGATTAGGTATAGGCCTTAGCCTCGCACAGCGCTTCACAAGCATGCATGGCGGGACGGTGCAGGTGCGCAGCGAGGGCCTTGGCAAGGGATGCGAGTTCGTCCTGCGCATGCCGATCGTGGTGGCGGAGCGCCGCAGCCGTGATCGGGCGCTCGCGAAAAGCGCAAGCCATTCCGCTGCGGAGCAAGTCCGCATCATGGTGGTGGACGACAACGAGGACGGCGCCGACATGCTGCAGGTAATGCTTGAAATGGATGGCTATATGGTGGCCAAGGCCGGCACCGGGCAGGGCGCCATCGACCTGTCCCAGCGCATCCATCCACATGCCGTCCTGATGGATATCGGCCTGCCCGATATGCAAGGATATGAAGCGGCGCGCTGCATCCATGACCTCCCCGGCGGTGACGATATTGTGTTCATCGCCATGACAGGCTGGGGCCACGACGAGGCGCGCCGCCGCGCCGCCGACGCCGGCATGCAGCATTACCTTGTCAAGCCGGTGGACCTGACGGTGCTGCGGCAATACCTCGCCGACGTTCGGGACCGCACGCAACTGCGGGCCTGATCCCGTGCGTCAGCCGGCTTTGGCTTTGGCGGCAGCGTTGGCGCGCAGGGTTGTGACGTTGTCGTAGCCGATCCCCCAGTTGTCGGTCTCCACTTCGTCGATGATGACGAAGGTGGTAGCCGGGTTCTTGTTCAAAACCCGCTGCAGCAGCTCGGTCGCGCCCTTGATCAATTCCAGTTTCTGTTCAGCGGTGACGCCTTCTTTGGTGACGCGGAAATTTACGTACGGCATAGTGATGCTCCTTTGGTTGAAAGTGGGTGTTTGATGCAGCGCCAGGCCAAGGCGGCGCCCAGCAACAGCAAGATGGTCGAAATGGCGAGCGCCAGTCGAATGTCGTGCATGGCGCCGAAAATCGCCACGCCCATCGCGCCGCCAACCTGGCGCGCGGTGTTCAGTACTGCCGACGCGGTGCCAGCCTGGCTGCGGTCGACGGCGGAAAGAATCGAGGTGGTCATGGCCGGCACGGCCAGGCCCATGCCGGCGGGGATCAGGGCCAGGCCCGGCAGCATCTCGAGGAAGGTGGCGTCGTTCGTCACGCCGAAAATCCCCAGCAGCGCATAGCCCGCCGCTCCGACCAGTCCACCGATAACCATCGGCGAACGAGAGCCCAGGCGCGCCTGCATGCGGCCACTGGCGATATTGGAAAAAATGAAGGTCCCGGTCAGCGGCAGGAACACCAGCCCAGCAAGCATGACCGAGAAGCCGCGCACTTTCTGCAGGTAGAAGCTGAGCACGAAGATCACGCCGTAATAGGCAAAGTTGACCAGCACGCCAAACACCACCGCGCCGGAAAAGCCGATGTCGCGGAACAGGCCAAGCGGCAGCATCGGCGCAGCGCTGCGTTGCTGGCTGCGCACAAACAGCACGGCGGCAGCCAGCGCCACCAGCAAGGCGCCTTGCACCAGCGCGCTGCCGATGCCCAGCCCATTGACTTCGATCACGGCGCCGATGAAGGCGGTCAGCGCGAAGATGGCGAGCACCTGGCCAACGACGTCGAAGCTGCGTGCCGGATGCTTGCCGCGCAGGGCAGGGACCACGCGCAGCGTGAGCCAGAAGCCCAGCACGCAGATCGGGATATTGACCCAGAAGATGCTGCGCCAGCCGGCAATACTCATCAGCAAGCCGCCCAGGACGGGGCCGGCAGCAATTGACACGCCGCCCGCCGCTGTCCACCAGGCGATGGCCTTGGCCAGCTGCGCTCTGTCGTGGGCATAGGTGGCGTTCAGGATGGCGAGCGAACTGGGAACCAGCAGCGCCGCGCCCACGCCCTGCACGGCGCGCGCCAGGTTGAGGGCCAGGGCCCCCGGCGCTATCGCACAAGCCAGGGAGGCCAGCGTGAACAGCGCGAAGCCCGACAGGAACACGCGGCGTGCGCCGAAGCGATCGCCCAGCACGCCCGCCGACAACAAGAAGACTGCAAAGCCAAGGGTATAGGCATCGACCACCCACTGCAGGGCGCTCACGCTGGCGCCGAGTTCGCGGCCGATCTCCGGCAGGGCGACGTTGACGATGGTCACGTCCAGCTGGACGATGATGAAGGCGAAGCTGGCGGCCAGCAGTATTGCAGGTGAAGGCTTGTTCATAGTGAAGCTCCCGTTTCTTAGCTTGAACTATAAATCCCTTCCTGTATCAATGAAAATGAATAATAATGAATCGAGCTATCTCAAAATGAGAACGGAAATGGAACTCTCCTCCCTGCGCATTTTCAAGACCGTTGCCGAAGAGGGCAGCGTGACCCAGGCCGCCGCGCGCCTGAACCGCGTGCAATCGAATGTATCGGCCCGCCTGAACCAGCTGGAAGAATCGCTGGGAGTAACGCTATTCAACCGCTCGGGACGGCGCATGCTGATTACGGCCGAAGGCAGCCGCTTGCTGGAATACGCCGACCGCCTGCTGCGGCTGGCGGACGAAGCGCAAATGTCGGTGCGCGGAGAGCAAGAGCCTTCAGGCCAGTTACGCATCGGCTCCATGGAAACCACGGCCGCCGCGCGCTTGCCGAAAGTGCTGGGCGCCTTCCACCGCAAATTCCCGCAAGTAGACCTGCTGCTCGATACCGGTCCCACTGATTACCTGATCCAGCAAGTGCTGAACCACAAGGTTGACTTGGCGCTGGTGTCCGCCCCGATCGAACGCCCGGAGCTGGAGCAGGTGCCTGTCTTCGTTGAAGAACTGGTGCTGCTGACCGACGCGCTGCATGGCCCTGTCGAAGGACCGGCCGACGTGGCGCAGCGCACCTTGCTGGGATTCCGTAGCGGCTGCTCCTACCGCCGCCGCCTGGAATGGTGGTTCGCCGACGCCGGCGTTGCGCACGCGCGCGTGGCCGAATTCGGCACCTTCGAAGCCATCATCGGCTGCGTGGCCGCCGGCATGGGCGTGGCCATGATGCCGCGCGAAGTGCTGCGTCAGCGCGGACTGAGCAAGACCGTCCAATGCCACACGCTGCCACCCGAAGTCGCCGAAGTCGAAACTATGATGGTCTGGCGCCGCGACATACCCCACCACGCCTCCCGCGACGCCTTCATCACCAGCATCGGCAAGTAGCAATAAAAAAGTCGGGGTCAGGTCGAGCAAACGGACATTTCGCTGCGCGAAATGTCCGTTTGCTCGACCTGACCCCGACTTTAATAGACGGAGCGACTGTGCTTTAAAGGCTTACAGGGCGGCCAGGGCTTCGTTGAAGGTTGCGCTTGGACGCATCACGGCGGAGGTCTGGGCGCTGTCCGGCAGGTAGTAGCCGCCGATTTCGGTGGCTTTGCCTTGCACGGCATTCAGCTCGGCCACGATCTTGGCTTCGTTGTCGGTCAGCGACTTGGCGAGGCCCGAGAACTTGGCCTTCAGCTCAGCGTCTTCGTTCTGCGCTGCCAGGGCTTGTGCCCAGTACATCGACAGGTAGAAGTGGCTGCCGCGGTTGTCCAGCTCACCGGTGCGTGGCGATGGCGACTTGTTGTTGTCCAGCAGTTTGCCGGTCGCTTCGTCCAGGGTCTTGGCCAGGATCTTGGCTTTGGCGTTGCCGGTCTTGATGCCCAGTTCTTCCAGCGACACGGCCAGTGCCAGGAACTCGCCCAGCGAATCCCAGCGCAGGTGGTTTTCTTCCACCAGCTGCTTGACGTGCTTAGGAGCGGAGCCGCCGGCGCCGGTTTCGTACATGCCGCCGCCAGCCATCAGCGGAACGATGGACAGCATCTTGGCCGAGGTGCCCAGTTCCAGGATCGGGAACAGGTCGGTCAGGTAGTCGCGCAGGATGTTGCCGGTCACCGAAATGGTGTCCTGGCCGCGCGAGACGCGCTCCAGGGTGTAGCGCATGGCGCGTACCTGGGACATGATCTGGATATCCAGGCCGGTGGTGTCGTGGTCTTTCAGGTAGGTCTCTACCTTCTTGATCACTTCCGCTTCGTGCGGACGGTAGGTGTCCAGCCAGAACACGGCAGGCATGCCGGAGTTGCGGGCGCGGGTGACGGCCAGCTTGACCCAGTCACGGATCGGAGCGTCTTTCACCTGGCACATACGCCAGATGTCGCCTTCTTCCACGTTCTGGGTCAGCAGCACTTCGCCGGTCGCCAGGTCGGTGATGTTGGCCACGCCGGCTTCCGACACTTCGAAGGTCTTGTCGTGCGAACCGTATTCTTCGGCTTGCTGCGCCATCAGGCCCACGTTAGGCACGGTGCCCATGGTCTTCGGATCGAAGTTGCCATGCCATTTGCAGAAGTTGATCATCTCCTGGTAAATACGGGCGAAGGTCGACTCAGGCATCACTGCCTTGACGTCGGCGGTGCGGCCATCGGCGCCCCACATCTTGCCGCCGATACGGATCATGGCAGGCATGGACGCGTCGACGATCACGTCGTTCGGGGAGTGGAAGTTGGTAATGCCCTTGGCCGAATCGACCATGGCCAGTTTCGGACGGTTTTCCAGGCAAGCGTGCAGGTCTTTCAGGATCTCGTCCTTCTGCGACGCTGGCAGCTTTTCAATTTTCTCGTACAGGTTGGACATGCCGTTGTTCACGTTCACGCCCAGTTCTTCGAACAGTTTGGCGTGCTTGGTGAACGCGTCCTTGTAGAAGATGCGTACGCAATGGCCGAACACGATCGGGTGCGACACCTTCATCATGGTGGCTTTAACGTGCAGCGAGAACATGACGCCGGTTTTGTAGGCGTCGTCGATCTGCGCTTCGTAGAACTCCAGCAGGGCTTTCTTCGACATGAACATGGAGTCGATGATTTCGCCGGCTTGCAGGGAGACTTTTGGTTTCAGGACGATGGTCTTGCCCGATGCGGTCAGCAGTTCCATCTTCACGTCGCGCGCTTTGTCCAGGGTCATGGACTTTTCGCCGTGGTAGAAGTCGCCATGGTGCATGTGCGACACGTGGGTGCGCGATGCCTGGCTCCATTCGCCCATGGAGTGCGGGTTCTTGCGTGCGAATTCTTTAACGGCCTTAGGTGCGCGGCGATCGGAGTTACCTTCGCGCAGGACCGGGTTCACAGCGGAGCCGATGCACTTGCCGTAGCGAGCTTTCAGTGCTTTTTCTTCTTCGGTCTTCGCGTCTTCCGGATAGTCCGGCAGCTTGTAGCCGCGCGCTTGCAGTTCGCGCACGCAGGCGATCAGCTGGGAAACCGATGCCGAGATATTTGGCAGTTTGATGATGTTGGTGCTTGCGTCCTGGGTCAGCGCGCCCAGTTCAGCCAGGTTGTCCGGCACTTTCTGTGCGTCGGTCAGGCATTCCGGGAAAGCTGCGAGTACGCGGGCGGCGACCGAAATATCGCTGGTCACGACGTCAACGCCGGCCGGCGCTGCGAATTTCTGCACGATCGGCAGCAGGGAATAAGTCGCCAGCAGTGGCGCTTCGTCGGTAAGAGTGTAGATAATTTTGGAATTTTGAGACATGTTTTATTCCCTCGAACGCGGATGAAGTCTTATAGAAGACTAAGCTGAGGCGCATATTGTACGCGCTATTCGACCATTTTAGAAAATCAGTACTAATCCGTAGGGTTATGCTGCAGCGCACTTTCGTACCGTATCCCAGGTGCGTGTTGTGATGTCCTTGCCGAATGTCTTTTCGATAAGGCGCATGAAGACGGGGCCGTCGGCGCTAGGTAGGTAGCAGGAAAACACGTCGCGGCCGCGTACGCCCAGCACGCTGGCGCCGCTCATCTCTAGCGGAAGCGCGGCTTTGGCTTGCGGGGCGTCGCGCAGGAAGCTCACCACGCGCTTGGCGTCGGCGGAGGCTTTGAGGCCGGGGTAGGGGTCATTCTCCAGCAGGTCCTTGAGATCTTGCTGCGAGCGCACGATGGTATAGAAGCTGCGGCCCAGGGCCTTTTCCATGGCCGCTTCACATTTGCGTTCCAGGGCCGAATCGCTGGCGGAGCGGGCGTCGAATGCTACATTGCCACTTGATAGAAGCGTTTTGACGTTGGAGAATCCGGCACTTTCGAAGGCGGCTTTGAGTTCCGGCATCTTGCAGTTCATCGGGCTGACGCCGCGGAGCAGGGCAATATAGCGAGGCATTGTGTTTCAGATAAGAGTTGAGCCGAAGGGATTATCGTTCGAAACGGATGGCGAGGCCACCCTGCTGGTGTCGGCTATCGTTGCCGGGGTGGCGCTGCGCAGCTCCTGCCGCAACGGGACGTGCCGCACCTGCATCTGCCGGGTGCAAAGCGGCACGGCGCGCCACATCGTCGATTGGCCTGGTTTGAGCGTGGAAGAGAAGCTGGAAGGTTACATCCTGCCATGCGTAGCGGTCGCGACCTCGGACATGGTGATAGTGCCTGGTGACAATTAGTGAATTTATATGGTTTTCAAAATGATAGTATCTCAGGATGAATACCACCATTGATAATCAAATGATCTTCTGCCGCGCCTGCGGCAGCAAAATGCACATCACCGCCCGCGCTTGCCCAAGCTGCGGTGCGCCAAGCCAGTCGCAGTCGGCAACGGAAAAGCGCATTTTGCCGGCGGCCATTCTTTGCTTCTTCCTGGGTTGGCTCGGCGTGCACCGCTTCTATGTCGGCAAAATCGGCACCGGCATCCTTCAGCTGCTGACCTTTGGCGGCTTCGGTATCTGGGCCTTTATCGACTTCATCATGATCGTTGTGGGCTCTTTCCGCGACTCGGACGGGAACAAGATCGACCAGTGGACGTAATTGGCTAGCTTACGACAATTTGTTAAAGGGCTTTCTTAATTCCCCGGGCTGTTGCTATAGTTAGCCTATTGCATATAGTCGTAAATTCCATGGCAACACGCAGAGACTTCCTTCACATGATGGCGGGTACCGCACTGGCGGGCCTGCCGCTCATCGGTCGCACGGCCCAGGAGCCGGAGCCGCCTCCCGATATCTTCGACGCGCAGATGCTCGACCTGGAATTCTGGGTCAAGCCGCGCACACTGACTGTTGTCCGCCCACAGAGCGGTGAGAAAGCGCGCCTGCTGTATTGGAAGGATGGCGACATCATTGATTCCGCTTACCAGGAGTTGTGCCATCTGCTGCGCGATGTGAATGGCAAGGAGACGGCGGCGATTGATCCCAAACTGTTCGAAACGCTGTGGGGCGCACAGGCCTTTGTGCAGCGCTTTGGCATTGAGAGCCCGCTGGAGATTTTGTCGGGGTATCGCACGCCGGCTTCCAATAAGCGGCTGATCGAGCAGGGGATTCCGGCGGCGCGGCAGTCGCTGCATATGAGCGGGCGTGCGGCGGATATTCGGATTCCGAATTTGAATGCTGAGGTGCTGGGGAGCCTGGTGCAGAGTTTCCGCCAAGGTGGCGTGGGGTTCTATTACCGCGAGGGGCCGCGTGGAGGGTGGATTCATGCGGATACGGGCTTGCAGCGGAGCTGGAAGGGCTAAACCATCAAAACCGGACCACCGGGGTCCGACCCTTGGGTCCGACCCAGGTTTGCCGGGTTTTTAATGGTAGTAATAAGCCGGTGTCGGCACCGCATCAGTCCTGGCCACCCGCTCCGCCTCCAGATCCACCGTATGATCCCACCAGATATTCCACCCAACTCGCTGGTCCTCCACCATCTCCGGATGCTCATCCAATAGCTTCCCGAAGAACGCATCAAACTCAGAAACATATGCGTTTACTTTCATACGACCTCCCACTGATTCGGTTACACTCCTGACCCATGTTTAATGAAGACGACGAAGCGGCCAAGCCGCGCTTTCGCCCGGTGCCCTGGACTGCACTGGAAACTCCCCAGGATGTGGAGCTTTGGATCGCCGAGCACGACCTCGCGCTGAAAGAACACGTCGGCAAGCAGGAAACCGGCTACGGCGTGTGTTTCAGCCTGGCCGAAGGGGGCGATATCTATATGCAGACCACCGAAGGCGCCGTTATCCTCGATGTTACTCCTGAAGCTGATTGGGTGGAGCCATTGCTGTGCGCCATCGCCAGCGCCGAGCCGCCGAAGGGCCGCCTGTGGACCCTGCCGGAAGACAAGCTGACCCAGCTCATCCTTGGCCTGTCCACGCTGGTCGCCAGCACCACCCTCGTCGTCGGCCATAAATTCGGCCGTAGCCGTTCTTACTAAAGGATTCCCGATGCGCAAACCGTTGATCGCCTTGCTGCTGGCCGCCGCCGCACTGCACGCCAACGCCGCTGACCTGCTGCAAACCGTGAAAGCGCGCGGCACGCTGAAAGTGGCGATGGAAGGCGTCTACCCGCCATTCAACTTCAAGGAAAAGAATGGCGAGCTGGCCGGCTACGACGTGGACGTGGCGCGCCTGGTGGCAAGCAAGCTCGGCGTAAAGCTGGAATTCGTGACAACGGAATGGGCCTCGATCCTGGCCGGCCTGGCCAGCAATAAGTACGATGTCATCATTTCGCAAGTGGGCATCAATCCCAAGCGCGAACAGGTGTTCGACTTCAGCTCGCCCTACATCTACTCCTCGCCGATGCTGATCGTGCGCAAGGATGACAATAACAACTGGACCGCGCTGGCCCAACTGAAAGGCAAGCGCGTCGGCGCCGGCCAGGGCAGCGTGTACGAGATGCAGGCCAAAGCAGTGCCGGGTATTGAAGTCAAAGGCTATCCTGCCTCGGCCGAGCAAATGCAAGACCTGGCCGTGGGTCGCATCGACGCCGCCCTGAACGACAGCCTTATCGCAGCCTATATGCTGAAGACCACCAAGCTGCCGATCAAGGCTGGCGCACGCGTCGGTGCGATCGAACGCATGGGCATTCCCTTCCAGAAGGGCAATCCGGAATTCAAGGCCGCCATCAACAAGGCGCTGGCCGATGCCGCCGCCGACGGCAGCCTGAAAGCCATTTCCATGAAATGGTTCGGCGTTGACGTGAGCAAGGCGCCGTAAGCATGGAGTGGCTGGACCTGCTGCACGAAGCGGCTCCCGTCATGCTGAAGGGCGCCAGCTACACGCTGGCGTTTGCTGTGGCATCGATGGTGGGCGGCCTGGTGCTGGGCTTCCCCACGGCCGTCATGCGCATCCTGCCGTGGAAATGGCTGCGCTGGCCGGCCAATGTCTATGTCAGCCTGATGCGCGGCACGCCGCTGCTGGTGCAGATGTTCGTAATTTATTACGGCCTGCCATCGGTCGGCATCGAATTCACGCCGGTCACCGCAGGCATTCTTGCGTTGAGCCTGAACGCCGGCGCCTATCTGTCGGAAAGCCTGCGGGGCGCTATCCTCTCGATCCATAAGGGCCAATGGTCAGCCAGCTACAGCCTGGGCATGGGCTACGCGCAGACGCTGCGCTACGTCATCCTTCCGCAAGCGCTGCGTATCGCCGTGCCATCGATGAGCAACACCCTGATCAGCCTGATCAAGGATACCTCCCTGGTCTCCGTCATCACCATGACTGAGCTGATGCTATCGACCAAGGAGGTGATTGCCACCACCTTCCGCCCCTTGCCGTTGTATCTCGCGGCAGCAGCAATTTACTGGATTCTCAGCCTGGCATTCGAGCAATTACAACGCTTTGCCGAGCAACGCCTGAACCGCGCGCATCGACAAAGTTAGCTGCTCGACATTGTCACAAGGGCATGCTAGGCTGGAACCCATATGGACAAAGACCAGCATGCCAGGCAGGCGGAGCAGGCGACCGCTATCCGGCCCGCCGTCCCTGGACTGGCTGGGCTTGACTCACTCTTGCCCGGCGAAGCCGTGCTGGCAGCCATGGGCGGCACGCCGCCTGCGGTCTACAACGGCCTGCAGCGCGCCAACGGCGACCTGCAGCTGTCCACCGACCAGGAATATTTCAACGACCTCTACCTGCTGGCGCCTGTCGGCTATTTCGTACTTTCCAGCGATACCAAAATCCAGCAAATGAACCTGGTTGGCGCCGACCTGCTGGGACTGCCACGCCATAATCCGGAAGGGGTCACCTTCCGCCAGTTCATCTCGCAACGCTTTATCGCCGATTTCGACGCCTTCGTCAGCAATAGTCTTGTGACGGAAGAGCCGCAGCGCCTGTCACTGCAAATGACGCGCGGGCGCGGCGACCGCGGCTTTGCCGTCACGCTGCTCGGCAGCGGCACACCCGGCGCCGCACAGCTGCGGTTGGTATTGGAAATGGCCGAAGGCAAGCTGGCGGCGCTGGAAAAGAGCGAAGAGCGTTTCCGCCGCATTGTGCACAGCGCGGAAGAGGGCATCTGGGAAATCGATGCCGCCGCCCGCACCAGCTTCGTCAATCCCAAGATGGCGGCCATGCTCGGCTATACGATTGAAGAAATGCTGGAGCAGCCGCTGGTGCACTTCATGGACGACGAAGGCCGCTCACTGCTCGAACGCAATATCGCGCGCCGGCAGCAAGGCATTGCCGAACGCCACGAGTTCAAGTTTCTGCGCAAGGATGGCAGTGAGATGTGGGCCACGCTGGCCACCAATCCCATCTTCGATTCCGACGGCAGCTATCTCGGCGCGCTGGCGCTGGTCAGCGATATCACCGAACGCAAGCTATCGACCGAACTGATCTGGCACCAGGCCAATTACGACTCACTCACGGCCCTGCCGAACCGTAATATGTTCCAGGACCGCCTGTCGCAGGAAATGAAGAAAGCCCGGCGCGACGGGCTCTTCCTCGCGCTGCTGTTTATCGACCTCGACCAGTTTAAGGAAATCAACGACCGCCTCGGCCACGAGATGGGCGACGCGCTGCTGGTGGAAGCCGCTTCCCGCATCGCCGCCTGCGTACGCGCATCGGATACGCTGGCCCGGCTGGGAGGCGACGAATTCGTGGTGATCCTGCCCGGCCTGGACCATATCACCAGCGCCGAGCGTGTCGCCCAGCAGATCATCGCCAGCCTGAACCGGCCCTTCATGCTGGGCGAAGCGACAGGCTCGGTTTCAGCCAGCATCGGCATCGCCCTGCATCCCTCGGACGCCAACGACCCCGAGCAATTGCTGCGCAATGCCGACCAGGCCATGTACGCCGCCAAGAATGCCGGCCGTAACCGCTACAGCTACTTCACGCAGGACATGCAAGCCGCCGCCCAACTGCGGCTACGAATCACCCGCGATTTGCAGATGGCGGTGACCAACCAGCAGTTCGAGCTTTACTACCAACCGATTGTCAACCTGCACACCGGCGCCATCGAACGCGCCGAAGCGCTGCTGCGCTGGCGCCACCCGGAACGCGGCTTGCTGAACCCGGTGGACTTCATCGGCAGTGCAGAGGCCAGCGGCATCATTCTCGAAATTGGCGACTGGGTCTTCCGCAATGCCGCCGACCAGGCCAAACGTTGGCAGCAAGAGCTCGGCAGGCCATTCCAGATCAGCATCAACCAATCGCCCGTTCAATTCCGCACCGGCCCCGAAATGTTCGAAGAATGGATGCACTACGTCGAAAAACTCGACCTGGCGCCGCGCAGCATCGTGATGGAAATCACAGAACGCCTGCTGATCGACCAGGACGGCCCCGTGGTCGACCGCTTGCGGCAGTTCAAATCGATGGGCCTGCAAGTTGCGCTGGACGATTTCGGCACCGGCCATTCCGTGCTCGGCCATCTCAAAAAGTTCGATATTGACTACCTGAAGATCGACCGCAGCTTCGTGATGGACCTGGCCGGCGATTCCGGCGACCTCGCACTGTGCGAAGGCATCATCGTCATGGCCCACAAGCTCGGCTTGAAAGTCGTGGCCGAAGGCGTCGAGACCGAACTGCAGCTCAACTTGCTGAAAGCCGCCGGCTGCGACTACGCCCAAGGCTACGTCTACGCCCACCCCATGCCACCCGCCCAGATGACCGCCCTGGCCCGCGGCCCAGCCCGTCTTGCTGACTGACTGCGATGATTAAAGTCGGGGTCAGGTCGAGCAAATGGACATTTTAAGGTGGGCTTTCACGGCGCGGCTAACGGTACGTACCGATACTCGGCAGTATTCTGCGATTTCCAGCATGGTGTAGGCATGCGACAAATAGGCTCGGGCCATTGCTTCATGTTCATTTGGGTAAAACGCAAAATATTCGGCGAGAGGCCAAGCGATCGCGCGCCTGTGTGTCCGTTTGACTTGCAATAAATCTCCGCGGAATTCTCCCTTGGCAGCTCGCTCGCAGAATGCATCGTCGCCCAAGAGTAGTTGGTTGCGTACGGTGCGGAATGGACTGTCTAAGCCAACGCCGGCAAGCACAAAGATCTCAAATTCGCGGATCGCATTCTCACGATGGTTTCCAAATTGAGCAAGCACGATATCTCGTTCATGCCATGCGGGCGCATCAACGCTGCCAATCAGGATTTCGTAGCTGCTCCACCTCCAATGGCTGGGGTGTACCACCAGTTTAGCTCGCACTGGGTTCAGCACGGTATAGCGCACAAGCTCCTTCAAGTACAAGTCGGCCTGACAAAGAATCGCCGTATATCGGCCCTGGAATACGTGTCCAACGAGCCCATGTTGCCGATTGAAGTATTGGGAATAATTGCTGTTGAAGTAGCGCATGCCGCGCGCGAGCTGGCCCCGACGGGTCTGCAGTATCAGATGGTAGTGATTTCCCATCTGGCAGTAAGCATGCACGACAAAGTCAAAGCGCTCGCAAGTTTCCGCGAGAATGGTTAGCCAAGTCAGGCGATCGCTATCAGTGCGGAAAATGGCGCAGCGCCGATCGCCGCGTGCGATGACGTGGTAGTAAGCGTCGTCGTATTCAATGCGTAATGGCCGGCTCATGAGGCCAGTTTAGTCCCAGTGAAAAAGAGAACTTTGCGCCGGCGCAAGCAAATGTCCATTTGCTCGACCTGACCCCGACTTTCGTTTTCTAACTTAGACGGAGGAGGGAGACGACGCGGTCGCGGTTGATGCCGACCAGGGCGGAGGTGAGGGAGACCAGGGCGGCGTAGCCTGGCTCGTTGGCGATGTTGCGGAAGACGTCGGCCATCTGCCCCATGCCGGCGACTTCTATCTCGGGCAACTCCATGTGCATGCGCTGGGTCGTTGCGGTGAATTCTTGCCTTACTTTGGCGAGTGCGGCTTCAACTTGCGAGAGCGCTTGCGTGACTTGCTGCAGCGTGGCGCGCATCGAGTCGATGTCGCTGGTGCCCCAGTTTTCCGGCACCAGCGCTGGTGCTTCGGGATCAGCTTTGACGCGGTTCAGCTGGCCTGCGGGGAAGCGGATGCCGGAACCTTGCACGGCCAGCGAGTCGCGTACGCCTGGCCAGGCGTTTTCGGGAGCGCTGAAGACGAGTTCGCCGTCTTTGTTGATGGTGACGCGTACGCCAGTCGGGGCCATGGCCTGGTCGAAGCGGGCGATGATTTCGCCGTCAGACAGGCCGGGTGCGAGGTGCACCGAACGCAATCCGGCCGTGCCGCCGCCGACCGAAATGGCGAGCGTTTCGCGGGTGCCGTTGCGTAGGTTGGCGAGCGTCATGCCGCGCACGGTGAAGCGTTGGGTGGCGGGGTCGTTGGAGAAGTTCAGTTGCGCGTCGAGCGTGCCGCCGGAGGCCTGGCTGCGGTTGCGCCAGGTGTCGGTGAATTGGCGGACGCGCTGTTCCACTTGGCCGTCGCGTATCTGGCGCGTGGCGAGCTTGGCGGCAATGTCGGTCTTCAGCGCGCGTAGCTGGGCGGCGCTTTGTTCGAGGAAGTCGATCGCTTGCTGGGCGCCGGAGACGTCGCTTTGCAGCGGGGCGTTTGCGTTGCTGAGGCCGCGCCGCAAGGGGGCAGGGACGCTGTGGGCGGCTCCTTGTTCAACGGCTGTTCCCGCATCCGCCAGCGTGGACTCGGCCTGGCTCGCCGCCGGATTGGCGGTGGCGCGCGAGCTGAGTCCTGGTGTGCTGGGGCGCTGGGCGATTTCCATATTTATGAGATGACGTTGAACAGCGACAGGTTGCTGACCTTGGCGTATGCCTGGTACGTTGCTTGTAATGCGCTATTGTAGCCAGAGAGCTGGGTGGCTGCGAGGCCGTAATCCAGTTGTGCGATATCGGTAATGGCGATCTTGTTCGACAGGCTGACGTTGCCGTGGTTGTTGGCCAGCGTTTCCATCACGTTCTGCGCACCGCCGAACTGGGCGATCTTGCCGGAGACCAGGTTGACCGCTGTGTCGGTGCCGTCCAGGGCAGCTTTCAGCGCGGCTTGCAGGACTGGATTGCTGGCGCTGGCCGTCGGCTGGCTGAGCAGGTCGATTGCGGTGTCCAGCTGGTTCAGGTAGACGTCCATGCCATCCACGGTGACATTGGCCGGCTGGGTGATGCCGTTGCCGACCACTACTTCCTGCGTGTTGTTGTTGCCGGTGAAGCTGTAGCGCGAGCCGGGTGCGGCGGCGGCGTTCATGGCGAGGGCCGGGGTGCCGGTGGCGGTGCCGGAGAAGATGTACTTGCCTTCCTGGTCGAGCGTGTTGCCGTTGAAGAAGAGCGAGTCGCGCAGCGAGGTCAAGCTGTTGACCATCGAGTTCAGGTCGGCGGTGGTGTTGGAGCCGTCGGAGGCCCAGACGAACAGGTCGCGCGCGGCGCCCATATCGTTCACCATCGAGGTCAGGTAGGTTTCGTTTTTGGACAGGCGGATCTTTACCGCGTCGATATTTTCAATGTATTGGCCGACGATGTTTTCTTCGCGGCGCAGGCGCGACAGGCGTACATTGGCGATCGGTTCGTCGGACGGTACCTGGATCTTGTTGCCGGTTGCCATTTGCTCGGTCAGCTTGGAGATCACACCTTGGTTGATCTGCAGCGAGCGGTTCATGGAGGCCTGGAACTGGCTGGAGGCGATGCGCATCTTGCTTTTCCTTAGAACAGCGCCAACGTGGCGTCAAACAGGGTGTTGGCGACGGCGATCACCTTCATGTTCGCCTGGTACATATTCTGGAATTCGACCAGGTTGATCGCTTCTTCGTCTTTGTTGACGGAGCTGGTCGCGGCCCAGTCGTCTTCCGATTGTTGGCGGATGGTGGTGGCGGTGTCGAGCAGCGCCTGGTTCTGGCCGCTGTCGATGCCGAGCTTGCCTACCAGCTGGGTATCGGCGTCGCCGAGCAGCACGGTGCCGACCGAGGTCAGGGTTACCGGCTTGCCTTTGATGGCGATCAGTTTTTGCAGGTTGCCGCTGTCGCCCGGTTGGCCGTCCGACGAAAACGCGAGGTCGGAGGCCTGGATGCCTGGTGCCAGGTTCAGGATACCGCCGGCGCCAGTCGGGTTGAACGAGAACAAGTCGACACCGGCGGTACCGTCGGGCTTGAAGCCGGCTTGCAGCTGGGTGTTGACCATCTGCGCCATCTGGTCGGCCATATCGGTCAGCGACTTTTGCAGCGGGGCCAGGGTGTTCTTTTCGAAGTCGGCGAGGCCGCCCAACTGGCCGCCGACCTTGGTGTCGTCGAGGCCAAAGGTGGTGCCGGCAAACTTCAGCTCGAGCTGGGCGGGTGCTGCGGAGGTCATGGAGAGGGTGCCGGCAAGGTTGCCGGCTACCAACGGCTGGCCGCTGCGCAGGGATACGCTGCGGGTGCCGTCTGGCTGTTCCAGCACTTCCACCGATACGAGATTCGCGAGCGAGTCGATATTGCGGTCGCGCTCGTCGATCAGGGCGGAGACATTGGTGCCCAACGAGCCGGCGCTGGTGATGCGCTGGTTCAGGCTGGCGATATTGGCGGTCAGGGTATTCAGCTGCGGCAGCATCGCGTCGCGCTGCTGCGAGACGGAAACTTGCTGCTGGCGGGTGACGTTGTAGATGCTGTTGAACGATTGCGCCATGGCGTTGGCGGCGGTCAGTACCTGCTGGCGCAGTGGGCTCGATACCGGGTCGACGCCGGCTGCATTCAGGGCGCGGAAGAATTGGTCGACGCCATTGGACAGGCTGGTCTTTTCATCGCCCATGACGCGCTCGAGCTGCGTGAAGTAGGGCTGGGACTGGGTGCGCGAACCGAGCTCGGAATTGGCGCGCCACAGTTGCTGGCTCTTGTACGAATCGGAGAAGCGGATCAGTTGGCTGACTTCGACGCCGAAGCCGGCGCCTTTCGTGCCGCTGGCAGGCGCAACGGCCGACAGGACTACGCCCTGGCGGGTGTAGCCCTTCGTTTGCAAGTTTGCAATGTTCTGGCTCGTGGTGTTGATGGCGGTTTGGGCCGCCAACGATCCGGACAGTGCATTGTTGATAATCGACATGGTGCGTTCTTCCTTTGTTAAGGTGTAAAGGCGACCGCCCCCGGGCGAGGATTAAGCGTCAGCCGGATTTTTCTTTGGTAATACGTGATTTTCCGGCAAGGCTGCCGGCGATGGCGGCGGCGTCAGCTGGCGCAGGATAGCGTCGGCGATGCCGAAGGCGCGGCGGCCAGCCAGTTGGTCGGCGACCATATTGTCGGCCATGTCGAGCATGTCGCTGTTGATCGAGTCCTTGTAGATGCTGTCGTCGTCGGCCATGGCTTTGGTGGCGTCGCGCATCTTGTGCAGGGTCTGGGCGATGAAGAAGCTCTCGAACTTGACGGCCGCTTCCGCGGCCTTGGCCTGGTAGCGCGACTCGTCGGTCTGCGCAAGGGGGGCGGCCTGGCCGATCGCTGGTTCGGCGGACTTGCCGATATCCAGCTGGCGCACGGGCATGGGGAGGAAGCGGCTGTCCATCAGATCACCACCAGTTCGCCTTCGATGGCGCCTGCCTGGTCGAGTGCTTGCAGGATGGCCATGATGTCGTCGGGCGTCGCGCCCAGGCTGTTGACCGTGTCGATGATCGTTTGCAGCTTTGCGCCGGCCGGCCATTTGAAGGTGTGCGGACGGGATTCGTCCACGGCCACATTCGATTGCGGGGTGACGGTGGTTTGGCCCTGGCTGAATGGCGCTGGCTGGCTGACTTTCGAGCTTTCCGAAATCACTACTTTGAGCGAGCCGTGGGTGACAGCGGCGGCTTTCACGCGCAGGCCGTCCGCGATCACCACGGTGCCGGTGCGCGAATTGAAGACGACTTTCGGGGTCTCGGCGCCGACTTCGATCGGCAGCGCTTCCAGCCTGGCCATGAAGGCGACGCGCTGGGTTGGGTTCTGCGGCGCGACGACGTCGATGCCGGTGCCGTCGGCGGTGGTGGCGACCTCGCCGAACTTGCGGTTGATCGCTTCCACGATGTTGGTGGCGGTCTCGAAGTTCGGCTGGCGCAGCGACAGGTGCACCGTTGGCTTGGTGGCGAAGTCGGTGGCGATTTCACGTTCGATGACGGCGCCGTTCGGGATGCGGCCGGCGGTCGGGGTGTTGACCGTGACCGAGGAGCCGCTCTTGCCGCTGGCTGCCAGCCCGCCTACCACCACATTGCCTTGGGCGAGTGCGTAGACTTCGTTGTCGGCGGCTTTCAGGGGCGTCAACAGCAGGGAGCCGCCGCGCAGGCTTTTCGCGTCGCCCAGCGAGGAGACGGTGACGTCGATTGGCTGGCCGCGGCGGTAGCCGGGTGGGAAGACTGCCGAGACCATGACTGCGGCGACGTTCTTGCTCTTGGCGTCGGCGCCGTCGGGCATTTTGACGCCGAATTGCTTGAGCATGTTCACGACCGATTGGCTGGCGAACTTTACCTGGGTGGAGTCGCCGGAGCCGTTCAGGCCGACGACCAGGCCGTAGCCGACCAGGGGGTTGTCGCGGACGCCTTCGATGGCGACGAGGTTGCGGAGCTGTGGTGCGGCTGAGGCGGGGATTGCTATGGCCAACAACAGCGCTGCAACAAACCGGTAAACCGGTGTCAGACCCGCAGGGTCAGACACCAGCCAGCGGCGGCCGCGTGCCAGTGTCTGACCCTGCGGGTCTGACACTGAGCTACCGGTTCTAATGCGGAACATCATGACTCACCTCAAAATGGCATCAAGGGGCCAAGGAAGAACCTGGTCAACCAGCCTGGCTGGTTGGTCTCGGCGAGCGACCCCTGCGCGCCGTAGGCAATGCGCGCATTGGCAATGCGCTGCGACGATACCTGGTTATTCGCATCAATATCCGCCGCGCGCAGGTAGCCGCGCAGGCGCACAAATTCTTCACCCTGGTTCAGGGTCAGCACTTTTTCGCCGGCGACTTTCAGCAAGCCGTTCGGCATGACTTCCTGCACGATCACGGTGATCGCGCCGGTCAATGCATTCTGCTGCGTGCTCGATGCATCGCCCTTGAATCCGCGCTGCGCGGAAATATCGACGCCGGCTTTCGGGAAGGTCTTGCCGAATAGGCCCGGCGAGGCGATGCCTACGCTGGAATCCTTGCCCAGGCTGGTACCGGCACTTTTCGATGCCTGAGTGGTTTCCTGCAAAATCACAGTCACCACATCGCCGACGCGGAAGGCGCGGCTGTCCGAGACCAGCGACATATTGCTGTCCGGAGTAAAGACGCCGCCGGAACTGCCGCGCGGTGGCGCGCTGCGGGTCACGGTTGGGGCTTCTTCGAATGGCGCCGGACGCACGGTCGGCTGCAGGCTGTTGCATCCAGCCAGGAGCAGAAGTGCCAGCGCGGGCAGGGCGGTTTTCATCAGCGTGCAGCCTGTGCCAGGTATTGCAGCATATTGTCGGCCGCGGTCAGTACTTTGGTGTTCATTTCGTAGGTACGCTGGGCAGCGATCATGTCCACCATCTCTTCGACCACCTGCACGTTGGAGCCTTCCAGCGCGCCTTGTTTCAACTTGCCGAACTGGGCGTCGCCGGGACGGCCTTCGGTCGGGGCGCCGGAGGCTGGCGTTTCGGCGAACAGGTTTTCGCCCAGCGCTTGCAGGCCGGTCGGGTTGATGAAAGAGGTCAGGGTCAGTTGGCCCAATTCGGTCGGCTGGGTATTGCCCGGAATGGTGGCCGACACCGTGCCGTTCTCGCCAATGGTGATGGCGGTCGCGTTTGCGGGCACGGTAATCTGCGGCACCAGCGGCAGACCGGAAGCATTCACCAGCACGCCGTCCTTGTCCACTTGCAGTTGGCCGGCGCGGGTGTAGGCCGGTTCGCCGTTCGGGCGGCGCACTTGCAGGAATCCATTGCCCATTACGGCCAGGTCGAGGGCGTTATTGGTGGTTTGCAGGTTGCCGTTGGTGAAAATCTTCTGGGTGCCCACCAGGTGGGTGCCGTTACCCATCTGCACGCCGGAAGGATTCAGCGTGTTGTTGTCGGCGCGCTGGGCGCCCGGCTGCTGGTCGATCGAGTAGAACAGGTCTTCGAACACCACGCGGTCGCGCTTGTAGCCGACGGTGTTGGCGTTGGCCAGGTTGTTGGCAATCGCCTGCAGTTTCGAATCTTGCGCCTGCACGCCGGTCTTGCTGATCCACATTGCTGGATTCATCGTCTTCTCCTGTTAGCCGGTAATCAGTTTGTTGCCGGTCGAAGTCATGTCGTCGGCTACCTTGAACAATTTCATCTGGATTTCGAAGGTGCGGTTCAGGCTCATGGTGGCGACCATCTCTTCGACGGCCGATACGTTGGAGCCTTCCAGGTGGCCCGCCTTGACTTGCACCGTCGGGTCGGTGTTCAGCGGCTGGCCGTCGCGCGCCACCAGCAGGCCCGCTTCATTCTTGGTCAGCTCGGACGCTTCGGCGCGCACCACCTTGAGCTTGTCGATCACCTGCATCTGCGTATCGGCGCCGGCGCCCAGCACGGACACGGTGCCGTCCTGGCCGATTTCGATCTTGCGGTACGGCGGCAGGGTGATCGGGCCGCCTTCGCCCAGCAGCTGCATGCCGTTGACGGTCATGGTGCCGTCCGCATCCAGCGTGATGGCGCCGGCGCGGGTATAGCCTTCACCGGTTGGACCCTGCACGGCGAAGTAGCCGTTGCCGGAAATGGCGACGTCCAGATCGCGGCCGGTCTGCCGCAGCGCGCCCTGGCGGTCGGTCACGGCGTTCGATTTCAGCTGCGACATATGGCGGTCGTCGTAGCCATAGCCGGGCAGGTTGGCGGCCTGCGCCAATTCGAGGTTGGCGCGGAAGCCGTTGGTGTCGAGGTTGGCGAGGTTGTTGGCATGCACCTGCTGGCCACGCATGGCCCGCTCGGCGCCGCTCATCGCGGTGTAGATCAGCGCGTCCATTCAGTATTCCTTTTTACAGGGCCTGCATCAGGGACTGCAGCATCTGGTTCTCCGCGGTGATGACCTTGGAGTTGGCCTGGTAGTTGCGCTGCGACGTCATCAGGCTCACGAGTTCGGCGGTGATGTCGACGTTCGAGGTTTCCAGCGAAGCCACGGTCAGCGAGCCTGCTACGCCCTGGCCGGCTTCGGACAGGTTGGCGTTGCCGGACTGGACGTTGGCGGTCCAGGAGGTTTCGTTCACAGGTGTCAGCGCATCTTCATCAGGGAAGGTGGCGATGGCCAGGCGGCCGACGGCTTGCTTCTCGCCGTTGGAATACTTGGCCACCACATTGCCTTGCTGGTCCAGGTCCACGCCCACATAGCTGCCGGAGGCATAGCCGTCGGCGGCGTTGGTGGAGGTGGTCGATTCGCCCTTCTGGAAGGTGGTGCCGGTGTAGTCCAGTTCGACCGACATGGCGGCGGCCGGGGCCGGAGCGAAGGTCAGGTTGTGGACGAAGTTGCCGCCGTTGGCTGCCGTGTCGAGCTGGCCGTTGGCGTCGAAGGTCAGGGTGTATGGCGAGCCGCCGGCTGCGCCCAGGTCGGTGCCGTCGACCGCCGCATAGACTTTGACGGTCAGCGCGGTCGGGTCTTTCACGAAGTACTGGGTCACGGTGTGCTCAACGCCCAGCGAGTCATGCACCACGGTGACCTTGGACATATTGTACATATTGGCGTCCGGTACCACGGCCGGAGTGACGGTCGCGTTCGGCAGCTTGGTGGTGATATTGCCGGTAGGGACAGTCCAGTCCGCCGACAGGTTGGCCACGAAGTCGAGGTTGGTGGTCTGCTTGGCTGCCAGCAGGTTGGTCGGTACCTTGATGTCGCCCATCGGACCGGCCACCATGCTTGGCGGGGTCAGCTGGAAACCCTGCACGCGCGCACCGCTGGTGTTGACCAGGTAATCGGTGGCGTCCTTGTTGAAGATGCCAACGCGGGTGTAGTTGGTCTGGCCGGTGGAATCCTTGGCGACGAAGAAGCCGCGCCCATTGATCAGGGCGTCCAGGCTGCGGTTGGTGGCCTGGATGCCGCCGTTCAGGCCGATCGACTGGGTGGTCGATTCCACGTGCACGCCGGTCGGTTGCGCGCCCGCGTGCAATGACGCGAAATTGGCGCGGCTGGACTTGAAACCAAAGGTCCCGGCGTTGGCGATATTGTTGGAAATCGTGCCCAGTTGCTCGTTGATGGCCTGGATGCCGGACAAAGCGATATCGAAACTCATGGCGAGGACCTTTCGTTAAATTGCTGTAGTCGGGGTTTTGCCCCGGAATGCGGAAATGGCCGAAGGCGGCACTTCGCCCACGGAATCAATCTTGACGGTGACGTTGCCTCCGCTGCCGACCTGCACGCTGTCCAGGCGGCCTTGCACGGCCAGCGGCACCACGGCGTTGCTTTCGCTGGCGACGCGCATCGAGTAAGTGCCGGCAGGCAGGCCCAGCGCCACCGGATCGATGGTGAACTGGTGGGTGCCGGCGGGCAGGGTGCCCATGGTGATTTCGAACTGCTGGCCATTGCCCGAGGTGAGCACCAGGGTGGTTTTTGCCGAGCTGCTGCCCAGGGTTGCTTCGCCAGTGACTTTCTGGCCGTCGAGCGTGACCTGGTTCGATTGCACCAGTACGTCGGAGCCTACCTGGGCGCCCATCGCCAGCACCTGCATCGACTGCAGCACTGAAGCGTTGGCCGAGGTCAGGCTGGCCAGGTTCTGCAGCGCTTCGGTTTGCGACAGCTGGGTCAGCTGCTGGACGAACTGCGACGGGTCTTGCGGCGACAGCGGGTCCTGGTTCTGGATCTGGGCCACCAGCAGCTTGGTGAACATGTCGCGGCCTTCGTTGGAAGCGCCGTTCAGCGCCACGCCGGTCGGGTTGGACGCTGGCGCGGCCGCGTTGGTGAACAGGTTGGTTTCCATCAGGATTCGCCCAGTTTCAGCAGGGAGGCCTGCATGCCGCGAATGCGGCCCAGCACTTCCACATTGGTTTCAAAAGCGCGCGAGGCCGACATCATGTCGGTCATCTCGGCCACCTGGTTGACGTTGGGGTAGAACACCATGCCGTCGGCATTGGCCAGCGGGTTGCCCGGCTCGTAGACCTTGCGCAGCGGTTCGGCCGACTGGACCACGTCCAGCACCTGCACGCGGCCGCTGGCGGCATCGCTGCCTTCATCCATCATGGCGGCGAACACGGGCTTGCGGGCGCGGTAGGTTTCCGCCTCGCTGCCGGCCACGGAATCGGCGTTGGCCAGGTTGGATGCGACGGTGTTCAGGCGAACCGTCTGCGCCGCCATCGCCGAACCGGCGATTTGCGCAATATCTTTAAAGCTCATGGGTTTCCCCTTTTTTGGTTACTGGCCGTTAATGGCCTTGGCAAGGCCGCGCAACTTCATGTTAATGAAGGTCAGGCTGGTCGCGAAGTCAGTCGCGTTCTGGGAAAAAGCAGCTTGTTCGACGCCGATTTCAACGGTGTTGCCGTCGCCGGTTGGGTGGTAGGGCACACGGAATTTGGTTTCTCCGTCGCCTTCAAAGACAGGTTCGCCCGCCGTTTCGGCTTCCACGCGCGCCAGCGACTCTTTGAAGTCGATATCCTGGGCGGAGAAACCCGGCGTGTTCTCGTTGGCGATATTCGATGCGAGGATGCGAGTACGCTGTGCACGCAACTGCAGTGCATCGGCGTGAAGGCCTACTGCGTCTTTAAAATTAATGGCCATTTGATACTCTCCTCTGGTAATGTCCCAGCGAATTTACAGTCTAAAGGTATTGCCTATGCCCAACAATCCTATTGTACATGTTTTCCGCGTTTTGTTGCTCTTGAGCATTTGTCATTACCATGTGGCAAGTGCTTCAGAAATGGATGATTTGTTGAGCAAGATACAAGAAGCTGCAAAAAATCAATTGCAAAACCTGTCAGAAAATCAGCGCTGGCAGGAGGCGAAGTTCGATGTGGAAGTGATACGAAATAATCGCGTGATTCCGGCCTGTCCCTCTGAAGTTCGAGTGGAGAGCCTTGATCCGCGGGGGATTGCGCGCATGCGCTTCGTTGCCGTCTGCCCAAACTTGCAAGGATGGCGCTATGAATTCATTGCAAAAGGCAAGGTTTCGGCAAAGGTTGCCGTTGCTGCAAACGATTTAATGTCTGGAAAAATTCTGTCGCCTTTAGATTTGTTGTGGCAGCGCCACGATATCACCTTGATTCCTGACGCTTTTTTTAATGTTGGCGAGCTTGAAGGCATGGCTGCGCGGCGCAGTATCCGCACCGGTGAAGTCATGCGCCAGAACATGCTGGTGGCGCCGCAATTGGTCAAACGGGGCGAACAGGTGCGCATCGTTGCGCGGCGCGAGCAGATTGAGGTCTCGATGTCGGGCGAGGCGATGGATAACGGCGTGCGGGGGGCGGTGATACGGGTGAAAAACAGCAGCGGCACCCAGATCAGGGCGCGCGTTATTGACGTCGGGACGGTGGAGCCAGCTGAGCTGCCTTGATGCTGGCGGCGACTTTCCCCAGCTTGTCGGCATAGGCAGGATCGGTGGCGTAGCCGCCCGCTTGCAGGGCGTGGGCGAAGGCCTCGGCATCGCTGCCGGTGTTAAGGGCGCGGCGATAGCGTGGGTTGTCCAGCAGCATGCCGGCGTAGTCTTCAAATGAGCCTGCCATATCGCCATAGCCGCGGAATTGTTCCTTGCGGTTGTGCGCTGCGCCGCCTTCCACTTCTACTGTTGCGAGGGCTTGCACGGCGCCTTGCCAAGTGCCGCCGGCCTTGATGCCGAACATATTGTTGGCGGGGGCGTGACGGCCCCAGCCTGTTTCCAGTGCCGCATGGGCGACGACCAGTTCCGGCGCCACGCCAAGGCGGGCTGCGGCTGCTTCGGCGTGTGGACGGATCGCCTCCAGGAAGGCTTGCTGGGCGGCGTCAGGGACGCCATTTTCGCCGGCTGGTGTGTCGGTGCCGCCGATTGCGCGGGCGGCGATACGGGCGCGCAAAGCGGCGCCGTCGGCGGTCAGGGCGCTGCCTGCGGAAGCGGAGCCGGAGCTTGCTGTGCCGGCGGAGGCGATATAGCGGGCGACCTCGTCATGCACTTGGCGGAAGGTGGCGCTCATGGCGGCTCCCGCTGGCGCGTTGCCGGCGGCGTGTGCGGCGGCTGCGTTGGTCGCGATGCTGGTGCTGAACGAGGCCGGCAGCACTGGGCGCGTGGCGCTCATATTGCTGCTGGTCGCCGACGTTGCCTTGGTAGGCGCGGTGGCGGGCGTCAATGCAGTGAAGTCAGACCGGCTCATAAGTTTGATCGTCGCCATGCAGCACGCGCTGCATGATGGTGTATTGCTCCGCCAGCAAATCGGCATTGCGGCGGCCCATTTCGCGCGCCGTCTGCACCATGGCTTCGAGCTGGGCCCAGTCAGCTTCCAGCCGCGCACGCGGCTCGGGCTTGAGCAGGGCGAAAACCTGTTCCATCGATGGTGTCGGGCCGGTCAGGCGGGTAGCCAGTTCGACCCGCTGGGCGCGGCGCGCTTCCAGGACATCGACCAGCGCGCCGATTTCTTTCGCGAGCTCACCAAGGCGCTCGCTCTGGTGGCGTACGGCAGCTTCAAATTGCTGGGCAATCAGGTCCAGCATTTGCTGATAACTTTGCAAGTCCGCCTGGATGCCCTCCAACAGCATCTTCATCGCGTCCTGGCGTGACAAATCTTTCACTGCTCGCCCCGGTGGAATTTCTGGATCAGGCCGGCCAGCTTGCCGGCGTCGAAGGGCAGTTCTCCCTTGGCCAGTGCGTCGCGCAACTGCGCCACGCGTTCGTGGTCGATATCGCCCATTTCCTTCATCGCCTTGATGGCGGGCTGCATCACAGCAGTTTCCAGCTCGCGCTGGGCGGCAGGGGCGTTGGCCGGGTGCGCCGATTCCGCTGGCGCGCTGTCGGAAACGGTTTGCACCGGAGTGCCTGGTGTGGAACCGGAAATCCTCATACGGCTTCCTCTTGACTTAACATTAATGGCCATTGCTCTTCCCCTTGCCAGGCAGTAGTTGTTGTCGCAATTTCTGCAAGAGGCCAGGTTCGGGCAGGTCCGATTCCCGGATGATAGCAGTCTTGCTGCTTGGCATACCAAACATATCGGCGATGGATTTCGCCTGGTTGTTGGTGAGGATCAGTAGTTCGATTCGGCGGTTGACACCAGCATCGGCCCGTTTGGCATCGAGCGGCGCACGGTCGGCCATGCCCACCACCTGCAGCACGCTGTCCTGCGGCATGGTGCCGGCCAGCAGCTGCGAGCGCGCCGCCATGGCGCGGTTGCTGGAGAGGTTCCAATTGGAGAAGGCTTTGTAGCTGGTGTCGGCGTATTGCGAGGAGTCTGTGTGGCCGACGATCAGCATCTGATTTTCCATGCGCGCGAACAGCGGGCCCATGCTTTGCAGCAGGCGCGCGAACTTATCGGTCGGCACCGCCGAGCCGCGCACGAACATGCCCTGGCTGTCGGTGTCATGCAGCATGACGCGCAGGCCGTACGGGGTGATTACCGCTTCCAGGTTGCTGGAGAGGCCGTTCTCTTCGCTCATCTTGCTGAGCGTTTTCGACAACAGCTTGAGGTCTTCCGGCGACTCATAGCGCACGCGGTTTTCGGCGGTCTGTGTCGGGCTCTTGTTATAGCCTTGCGTGGCGTTGCCATCGACATCGGTATTGCCGGTGCGCGGCATCGGGAAGCGTTCGATCAGGCTGCCGCGCGGGCCGCCAACCTGTTCCGGCATCACGCCCTTGCCGACGTCGGTCTTGCTGCCGTCGGACTGGGTCAGCACGTGTTCCAGCGCTTCCTGGTTGCGCACGGCCATCAGCCACAGCACGAGGAAGAGGCACATCAGGGCCAGGCAAAAGTCGGCGAACGCTACTTTCCAGGCCCCGCCGTGCTCATCATGCTTGTGCTTGCCACCGCCGCGCTTGACGATGGTTTGCTCATGGTGCTTGTCATGCGGCTTTAGCACGGCCACCTCCTCGGCGCGAGGTCGACTCAGGCTCGTCGCCGCCTTCCATTGCATTGATCCAGCCTTCGAGCTGGGCGAAACTTGGCTTGATGTTCAGCTGCACCAGGCGGCGGCCGGCGTCGATCGCCAGCAACGGCGGCTTGCCGGCCACGTGGGTCACCAGCACCACCTTCACGCTTTCCATGGTGGAGGCTTCCTGCACCACCAGCTGCTTGAGCATATTGGAGATCGGATCCAGCACGCCGTAGCACAGGAAGATACCGATGAAGGTACCGACCATGGCCGCGCCGACGTGCTCGGCGATTTCGGCCGAGGTGGCGCCTTCGCCCACGGTGCCCATGGTGATCACGATGCCCAGCACGGCGGCCAGGATACCGAAGCCCGGCATCGCTTCGGCGATCTTGTTGAGCGACTTGGCCGGCTGGGTCAGTTCTTCGTGGATGGCTTCCAGTTCCTGTTCCAGCACGCCTTCCAGCTCGTGGGCATTGATCTTGCCCATGGCCATGAGGCGGAAATTGTCGACAATAAAGGCCAGCAACTTGGGTTCTTCCAGGATCAGCGGGTAGCGCTGGAACAGCGGCGATTCGCGCGGCGCTTCAACGTGCGCGTCCAGCGCCTTCAGGCCGCCTGCGGCCAATTGCAGCAGTTCGTACATCAGCAGCAGCAGCTGGCGCTGGAATTCCGAGTCGTACTTCTTGCGCGACAGCAGGTGCTTGCACTGGGTCATGGTCTCGGCCAGCACGTGGCGCGGGTTGCCGATGACGAAGGCGCCAAAGCCGGCGCCGGCAATCACCAGCAGCTCCAGCGGCTGCCAGATCGCCGTGAAGTGGCCGCCCATCATGGCGTAGCCACCGAACACGGAGCCAAACACGATCATGATGCCGAATAATTGCTGCATGGTTTATGCCTTTCGAATGTCTGTGCACATAGCGCAGCGGCTCAGGCCGCCAGCACCGCTTTCATCTTGTTCAGGGCCTGCTTGTTCAACTGGCAGACGCGGGCGTCGGTCAGGTCCAGCACGGCGGCGATTTCTTTGTAGCTGAGCTCGAATTCGTAATACATCTGGATCACGCGCTGCTCGCGCTCGTCGAGTCCGTTCAATGCCTGCTCCAGGCTGCGGCGTATCATCAGCTGCTCTTCCGGGCCGGCGACGCTGCCGGTGTCGGCCAGGGTGTCTTGCAGGATCTCGTCGAAGCTGGCGATGGTTTCTGCGTTTTCATCAAGCAGGTAAGCCTGGTAGCCCTCCGCATCGAGGCCGAGCGCGGTCATGGTTTCCTGCTCGCTTGGTTCGCGGCCCAGCTTGCGCGTCAGGTCGCGCACGGCGTCGCGCATCTTGTGGCTTTGCTGGCGTACGGCGCGCGGGCGCCAGTCCTGGCGGCGCAGCTCGTCGAGGATGGCGCCTCGTACACGCAGCGAGGCGTAGCTGCCGAAAGACGCGTCGGGCTCGCCGTAACGGCGCAGGGCTTCGAGTAGGCCCATCAGGCCGATCTGCTCCATATCGTCGCGGTCGATCGCGCCTTGTACTTGCGAGTTCAGCTGGCGCACGATGCGCTTGACCAGCGGGGCGTAGGCGAGCAGGTGCTTTTGCTCGTCGGCTACGCTGACCGCGCCGTAGTTTTCGGCATAAGGGTCTGCAAGCGTGTCCACCAATCCCATGGCAGCCTCTTTATTCCAGGATCAATTTGCCGATCATGACCTCTTTGAAGGGGCGCTCGCGCTGCTCCTTCGCATAGGCTTCATCGTAGGCCTTGTTCAATTCTTCGACAAACTGGTCGATGGTCATCATGGATGCTTTTTCCATCGGCAGGGCCGACAGGGAACGTACGGCTACGCTGCGCAGCAGCGGCAACGCTTCCTTGGCTTCCTTCTCCTGCTTGAGCGTGGTCGAGATAACGAGGTCGGCCGACATATAGTGCGGCACGGTGTCGCCTGGCTGGCGGCGCAGCATGACGATGACTTTTTCGATGGTCAGGTATTTCAGCGGTTCACCGGGCTTTTTCTCTGCCGCTTCTGCCTTGGCCGGCTCGGCGCCTTTGCCCTTCATGTACCAGACTGCGCCTCCGGCGGCGCCTGCGCCCACCAGCAGCACGGCTGCCACGATCAGAACCAGTTTCTTATTCATTGAATGCTTACTCCCGTTCGCCCAACATGGCAAATGTGGTGGTGCCGGCTTCACCGTCGTCCAGGCCTCGGCCTGGCTGGCGTTGTTGCCCGGATTGTTGCTGGCGCTGCTGCTGGCCGCCATCGGCCGGGCTGCGCGCGTTGCTCGACGACACCGTGACCGCGACTTCGCCCAACTGGCGCTGCGACAGGTCCTGGCGTACGGCATCGCCGATGGTGTTCAGCTGGCGCAGTACTTCGCTGTGGCTGGCCGCGATATTCACTTGCAGTGCGCCGCCGCTATGTCGCACCGAGATTTCGACACTGCCCATATTAGGCGGTTCAAGGCGGATCACGGCGCGCTCGTCGTTGCGCGACAGTTGCAGTTGCAGGCGGTCGCCCAAGGCGGCGCGCAGTGGCTGCTGCCATTGCTCGGGGCTGCCGCTCAGGTGCAGCGCATCGCCGGACTGGCTGGCGGCGGTGTTGGCGAGCACGCTGCGGAAGCCTTGCAGGGCGCTGGCGTCGCCAGGCTGGCGTTGGCTGTCGGCCAGCAGGCTGGCACTGTCTTTGGCGATGATCGGAGCGGCGCTGCTGTCGGCAGCCTGGCCGCCTTGCAGGGCGGTGAGTGCGGCCGACAAGGCTTCGCTCGCTGAAGTTCGGCTGGCGACTGGCTGGCCCGATACGGAGGCTTGCTGGCTGCCGTCCGGCAGGGGGGGGACTGTTGCGGCCAGCATTGCGGCGCGTGCGTTGAGCAGGGATGCGGCTGGCGCCTGGGAGGCTTCGGCGGCAGCTTCGCGCGCCGCCAATGTGCTTGCCTGCGCTTGCTGGCGGAGCAGGGCGTCTGCAGCATTAACTGTATTTGCGGCGCTGGTCAGGGCGGCGGCAACGGCGGCCACGCTGCCTGGCGTGGCGCCTGGCGTGCCGGCGAGCGGCAGGTTGCCCATGGCGGGCAGCATGGTGGCGAGTGCGGCTGCGGCGGCTTCGTCGCTGCTGCTATCTTGCGCATCGCCTTTGCTGTCGTCGGCCGCATCGGACATGGCGCCAAGCATGGCGCCGAATGGAATGGTCGCGGGCTGCGCTGCGGCGCTGGAATTGGAGCCAGGCTGGCCGCTAGCTTGCGCGCCGGCCTTCACCGGTGCGGCCTTCGCGGCGTTGGCTGCTGGCGGCGGCTGGCCGGCATTGGCCGCGCTCGAGCCCTTGGCGGTGCTGGCGGCGTTCGCGGCGCCGTTGGTAGCGGGGGCGGCATTCGCCGCAGGCAAGTTCATCATGCTCAAGTTCCGGTTTCAGCGTCGCCGCTGTCGAGGGCATAGGCGAGCCAGCCCTCTCTGTTGTTGGTCATATCTTGCAGGTGCTGGCCCAACTCGACGGCCGCGCCGTCAACTTTGGCCACGGCCGCCAGGTGCAAATCGCGCAATGCAGCCAGCGCGGCGCGCTCGGCCGGAGTCCACTTGCCCTGCGCCGCCAGCTGGGGCAGGGTGTTGCCCATCAAAGTATTAATCGCCGCCAGCGCCTGCCAGTCTTTGGCGGCGGTGGCGGCGTTCATCTGCTGCGCCAGCTGCAGCAGCGTCTGGCGCCTATCCATGCTTGTCATGCACGCCTTGCCAGCCGGCGCGGATCGTCGTGAGCAATCCAACGATTTCGTCGATCACGGCCGGGTCCATATCGACCCCGGCTCGGTACAGGCGGGCGGCGCAATAGTCATACAGGCGGCCCAGGTTGGCCACCACCTCGCCGCCTTGCTCGAAGTCGAGCGAGCTGGCCAGGCCATTGATGATTTCCGTGCACTTGTCCAGGCTCAGCGCTTTCTGCTCGTAGCGCTTGCCCATGATGTGGCCGCGGGCGCGTGCCAGCTCTTCCAGCAAACCATCGGTCAGCACCAGCACCAGTTCGACTGGTGTGGCGCGGGCTGTCTGGGCTTCGAGATTGGTGGCGTGATAACTGCCGTAGGCTTCGTGATCCATTTTTTAAAACCTTCAGGAATCGTTTTTACTGAACATAGCTTCAAACATGCCCGTGGTGCCGCTCATCTGGGACTGCAGGCTTTGCAGCTGGGTGAACTGGGCCAGGTAACGGTTGTAGGCGTTGTCGTATTGGGTTTGCAGGGCGGCCTGGCGGGCCGTCAGCTCGGTTTGCAGGTGTGCGTTCGCGTTCCTGCGGCTGGCCAGTTGGCCGGTGCCGGTCTTGGTCCAGCTGTTCAACAGCGTGTCGAGGTTGCCCAGCACGCCGCTCGGCGCGGTGAGGCTGACCTTGCCCAGGATGGCGTCCAGCCCGGTCGGGTTGGTGGCCAGTGCCTTGTCCATGCGCGTTTTGTCCAGCGCCAAGGTGCCGTCGCGCTGGGCGCTGATGCCATAGGTGACGAGGCTGGCGCCGCCCACCGAAGTGCGCAGCAGCGACTGCATACGCGACTTGAGCGCAGCAATGCCGGCGTCGGATGCGTAGATGCCGCTGTCCTTGCCTTTTGCTGCATCGCCGGCCGCAGTCAGGTCGGACAGCGTGCCCATCATCTTGTTCCACTGGTCGACGAAGTTTTGCACATTACCGGCGGTGCCGCCGCTGTCGCGCGATACGTTCAGGGTGGCCGGCGCCGCACCCGGCACCTGGGCTTTGTTGAAAGTCATCGACACGCCGTCCACCACGCTGAAGGTGTTCGACGCTTGCGTGATCTTGTTGGCTGGCGCGCTGTTCTGGGCGCCGACCCAGATGATGGCGTCGGTGCCGGCTTGTGCGGCCATATTCGGGTCGCCCAGCGCTGTCTTCAGGTTGGCATCGCCGAGGTTGGTAGTGTCGATGCCGGCCACGCTGTTGTTCTGCCCGGTCAGGTTCGAGGTCAGTACCAGGCGGGTCTGGCCGTTGACCGTCAGGGTCGAAGCGGTTACGCGCGAATTATTCGTCGCTTCCATATTGATGGCGGCGGCGATTTCCTTCGCGCTCAGCATATTGTTTGCGTCCTTGTCGCCATTGGCCAGGTTGACGGTGAAGCTGCTGCCGTCGGCCAGTTTGACTGACAGGGTGCCGGCTGCTGCGCCCACCACATTGGAGTCGGCGACGCCGCTGTACGAGACCTGGCCTGCCGTGGCCAATTGTTCAACATAGAACTGGTAATTGCCGGCCACTGCGGTGGCGTTCGCGGTGGCAGTGCCGACGTCGGAACTGAACGTTGCCTTATTGGCTACGACCGAGCCCGAGGAGGACAGCGAGGAAAGCGAGCTGCGGAAGCTGCCCATCGCCAGGCTGAGCGTGCTCAGCGCCTTGTCTGTGGCAGTGGCGATGCTCGACTGCGCATCGATCATCGACTGTCGGCCCTGGGTGTAGATTTGGGCCAATTGCGTGGCCGTGGTCTTAGGGTCGTATGTAGGGACAGAAGTTGCCATTTCTCGTGCTCCGAGGAAATTAAATGAAGTGTACCAAGGTAAGAGGCGACCAAAGTTGCGACTTCATGAAATCTCCAGCTCAGCTTTTCATTTATGCCCGCGGTACCACAGTTGGGTTGCCAATTCATCATGACGCTTGCGCTCTTGCGCCCGCTGCTGCGTCGCCGCCGCATCCTGGTGCCGCTCCAGCACCTGGCCCAGCACCTCGCGCTTGACATAGGCTGCGGTCAGGGCGCGCTGCGACACCGCCATGTCGGCCTCATGCATGTGCAGGTTGAGGCGCTGGCTGTCGGCCATGGCCATCACGCCTTGCTTGTAATCGCCGCAATTGACGGCCAGCGCCATCGGCAGGCGGCCGGAAGCGCCGCTGCTCTGGTACAGGTCGGTCAGCTTGTCGAGCGTCTTCTTGTAGCGCTCGCGCACGTTTTCCTTGGAAGCCATTTCCGATTGCAGCCGGTCCACTTCGTTGCTGCGCATATCGACCAGGGTCGACAGGCTGCGGATGGTGTGCTGGGGCGTGGTCATGCCATTAACCTTTCAAGCTGGGACACGCAATTTTCATAAGGCGCCGCTTCGCGGGTGCCCTGGCACAGGAATTCTTCGATATGCGGATTCAGGTTCACCGCTTTATCGGTGACAGGATCGGCGCCGGGCACATAGGCGCCAAGCGGTATCAGGTCGCGCACACGTTCGTGGCGCGCCATCGAGGCTTTCAGTGCGCGCGCGGCCAGCATGTGCTCGCGCGAGATCACGTGGTTCATGCAGCGGCTGATCGAGGCGGCAATATTGATTGCCGGGTAGTGGCCGCGCTCGGCCAGTTCGCGCGTGAGCACGATGTGGCCATCCAGGATCGCGCGGGCGGTATCGACCACCGGGTCCTGCTGGTCATCGCCTTCGGCCAGCACGGTGTAGATCGCGCTCATGCTGCCGTAAGGGTTCTCGCCATTGCCGGCGGACTCAACGAGCTGGGGCAGGGCGGAAAACACCGATGGCGGATAGCCCTTGGTGGCAGGCGGCTCGCCCAGGGCCAGCGCTACTTCGCGCAAGGCCATGGCGTAGCGGGTCAGCGAATCGACCAGCAGCAGCACGTTCTTGCCCTGGTCGCGGTAATGGGCCGCGACGGAGTGGCACAGCTCGGTTGCCATGATGCGCATCAGCGGCGACTCGTCGGCCGGCGCGATCACCAGCACAGCCTTCTTCAAGCCATCCGGACCGAGCGACATTTCGATGAATTCACGGACTTCGCGCGAGCGTTCGCCGATCAGGCCGACCACCACGACATCGGCCACGGTCTGGCGGGTAATCAGGCCCAGCAGCACAGACTTGCCGACGCCGGAGCCGGCCATCAAGCCGACGCGCTGGCCTTTGCCGAGCGTTAGCATGCTGTTGATCGCGCGCACGCCAACGTCGAGCGGGTCGATGACCGGTTGTTTCTTGAGCGGATTGACGCGCGGGGGCTGCGCGTCCAGCGCATGCTCGCCGCCCAGCTTGCCCAGGCCATCAATCGGTTCGCCGATGCCATTGACCATGCGGCCCAGCCAGCTGTCGCCGATCTGCAAGCTGCCCTTGTCATTGGTCGGCAGCACGCGCGCGCCGGTTGTCAGGCCGGACGCTTTTTTGAACGGCATCAGGAAGGTCAGCTTGTCGCGGAAGCCCACCACTTGCGCGTCGAGCCAGTCGCCATCGACTGTCTCGATCTGGCAACGCTGGCCGGTGTGCAGCTTGCAACCCGTGGCCTCCAGCAGCAGGCCGGACGCGCCCACCAGACGTCCGGTCGGGGTCGCCAGCGGAACGTCGTCGAGTTCCAGTTTGCGCAATGCTTCGGCAATCATTCTTCGCTCTCAGCGTCGTCGCCGCCATCGGCAGCCTGCAATTGATTATCGACCTGTTCCATGACCGCAGCAAGACGCTGATGACAGCCGGCATCGACTTCCGTATCGCCAGCGCGGATATGGCATTCGCCCAGGTCGAGGCGGGCATCGCCGATCAGGTTCCAGCGCTTGGCGCGCTTGGAATCGACTTCCATGATGCGTTTGACTTCTTCCGGATTCAGGTAGACGTCGATCTCGTCGCGCGTTGGCGGCATGGAGGCCAGGGTCTCGTCGACCAGGGCCATGATCTGCACCGGCTGCAGGGCGAGCTCGGCGCGGATCACATTGCGCGCCACTTTCGCCACCAGGTCCACCACTTCCTTGCGCTGCGCCGCACGGTAATCGGCGCGCAGTTTCTTCAGCGATTTCAGCATGCCGTCCACCGGACGTGCCAACTGGTCGAAGCCGACCAGGGTCTCCTGGCGTCCCTCTTCACGGCCCAGCTCAACGCCTTGCTGGCGGCCTGCTTCAAAGCCATCTTCCTGGCCGCGCTGCAAGCCGATTTCATAGCCGTCGCGTTGGCCCTGTTCGAACCCTTCGCTGACCGAAGCCTGCCATTGCGCGGCGTCGACCAGGTGACCCTGTCCAGCGTTGGCGCCGTGCGGATGCACGTACTGCTGCAGCGGCGGGAAACGGTAGGGGCGGAACTGTTTCATTATTCGATCACCGTTTCGGCGAAGAGCTGTACTTCGACTTCGCCGGCATCGGCCAACGCTTTGACGGTGGCCATGATTTCCTGGCGTGTCGCTTCGATGCGCGACATCGGCACCGGACCGGCGCGGCGCATCATGTCTTCGAAGGCTTGGGCCTGGCGTTTCGGCATCGTCTTCAGCACGGCGTCGCGGATCGCGGGCTCGGCGCCTTTGAGCGCGATGGCCCACTGTTCCAGCGGCACTTCCTCGATGATGCGGGTCAGGGTGACTTCGGTCTGGGTCGACAGGATGAGGAAGTCGTACATCTGCATTTCAATCTGTTCCACCACTTCCGGATCGTGGGCGCGCAGCAGTTCGACGATCTGGGCGCGGTTGCCCGGCAGTCGGTTGAGGATCTCCGCGACCTGGCGTACGCCTTCCACGCTGGTCGATTGCGAATCGAAGGAGGACAGGCAGCGGTTGACCAGCTCTTCCAGTTCCAGCAGCAGGTCGCGGTCGATCTCGTCCAGGCGCGCCATGTTCAGCAGCACCAGGTCTCGCCCTTCCAGCGGCAGCGCGTCCAGGATCTGGCCGGCCAGCGCCGGCGGCAGGAAGGCCAGGAAGACCGCCTGCATCTGCACGTGTTCGTTGGCGATGTAATCGGCCAGCCATTTCGGCGAAGCCCACTGCAGGCGCGCCATTTTCGGGCGCAGCTCGTCGCCGTAAATGCTGTTCAGCACGGTGTTCGCGATATCGCCGCCCAGCGCCAGGTCCAGCGAACGCTTGAGGAAGGAGCGCGAGGCGCCATGCACGCCGGATTGCTGGCGGTAGTCATCGAAGAAGGTTTGCATGGCAGTTTTCACTTCTTCCACCTTGATGCCGCTCATGCGCGACATCACCTGGGTAACTTCCAGCAGCTCTTCACGCGACAGGCAGCGCAGCACGGCAGCGGCCGGCTCTTCGCCGATCGACAGCAGCACGATGGCGGCTTGCTCGACCGGGCTCAGGCCCTGTTCATGAACCTGGTCCAGGTTATTGTTGATGTCGGCCATTTTTCTGCATCCATTGTTTGACGACTTCGGCTACGCGCTCCGGCTCTTTCTCGGCCAGAACCTTGAGGTGGTCCACCATTACGTCGACCGGGGAGCCGGCCGGAGGCAAATCGTAGTTTTCCAGCAAAGGCACGACGGGCATCTGGCTGCCTTCCAGCGCGCCCGTCTTGCCGGCGATTGCTTCCTCCGGAGAGCCTAGTGCAGCCGCCGGTGCAATGGCGCCAGGCAGCGCGGTGCCGGCAGCTGCAACCGCGGTTGCCTCCGCCTGCGCCTGGCGTGCGGCTGTGCCCGCCAGTGCAGGCTTGGCCGCTTGTGCTGGAGCTGGCGGGGCGAAGCGTGCGGTCAGCATGCGCAGCAGCGGACGCGCCAGCAGCAGGTAGGCCAGCAGCAATGCAATCGCATAACCGATCCAGTTAGCCGAATCGACCACCGTATCGCGTTCCTGCCACCATGGGGTCTCCGCCGCTTTCGCCGGGAAGTTCATGGCGCTCACGACGAGCTTGTCGCCGCGGTCTTCATTGATGCCCAGGCCGCTGCGCAGCACCTTGTCGATATTGGCGATCTCAGCCGGGGTCCAGCCGGTTTTAGGGAAGGGCGCAGCGGCCTGCGCCAGCACCACGGCCACGTTCTGGCGCACCATGCGGCCACGGGCGCGCTTGGTCGAGGTGATGCTGCGGTCGTAAGCGAACTGCCGTGTGGTGGCGTTCTTGCGGTTGGTGCCTTCCGGCGCCTGGCCCGGCGCACCTGCCGTGCCGCCTGCCGCAGCGGCATCGGCTGCCTGCTGTTGCGGTGGTCGGTTGGACAGGGTGCCTGGCACGCCCATCGCAATGCGGTTGCGGTCCTGCTCTTCGCGCATCGCTTCGCTGGTCACCTTTGGATCGGCGCCATATTTCTCAACGGTTTCTTCGACCTTGTCGTTATCGACATCGGCAGTCACGCTGACGCGGAAATTGTTGTCGCCGACGATAGGGCCCAGCAGGCCGTGGATGTTGTTGCGGATTTCGTCTTGCTGGCGTTTGGCGTTCTCGTTAGTGGCGGTGGAAGCGTCGAAAGTTTCGCTCAGGTCGACGTGCGAAGAGAGCAGGTTTCCCGACTGGTCAACCAGGCTCACGCGTGCAGGGTTCAGCGAGGCAACGCTGCCCGACACCATATTGACGATGGCGGCAATGTGCTCAGGAGCCAGCGTACGGCCCGGCTTGGTAGCGATCACCACCGATGCGGAAGATTTTTCGCCATCGCTCGATACGAATGAGGTGGACTTGGCGATCGACAGATGCACGCGCGCATGCGAGATGGCATCCAGCGTCATGATCGATTGCGCCAGTTCGCCTTCCAGGCCGCGGCGGAAGCGCACGTCCTGCACGAATTGCGACACGCCCAGCGGATCGCTCTTGTCCATCAATTCAAGGCCGGCCGGCAGTTGCGCGGTCACGCCTTTTGCGGCCAGCATCATGCGCACCTGGCCCAGCTTGCCTTCCGGTACCAGCACCTGGCCGGTGTCCGGATGAATGCGGTACGAAATTTTTTCCGCATCGAGCACATTCATCATGTCGGCGGCCGCGACTTTTTCGCGTTGGCCAAAGACAGGCTTGTAGCCGCTCTGGTCCTTCCACATTACCATCAGCACAAGCGCGGTGACGCCGACGGCCAGCAACAGCAGCGGGTACAGGTTCTTTACGACAGCAGGCGGCACAGCTGGAGCCGCGGCGCCACGCCAGCGTCCAAAGGCGGACTTGAGGTTCTCGATCACGTGTGGTCTTTCGAAAGGGAAGGCGTAAAAGGAGCTTACAGCGGAAGCTTGATCAATTCATCCACCGCACCCATCACCTTATTGCGGACCTGCATCAGCATCTGGAAAGACAGGCTGGCTTCCTGGCTGGCCAGCATGGCGCCAACAAGGTCGTCGCTACGGCCGGCATCGACGTCGGCCATCTTTTGGCTCGCGTTCATGTCTTGCGCATTGACACCGGCGACAGCGTCTTGCATCGATTGGGCAAAAGAGAAGGTGGAACCTGGCTGCGGTGCGTTGAATTGCGCCGCCGGAGCGATGGCCGTGGCATGCTGGGTGAGTTCGGAAGCCGCGTTGTTCAGGGCTGCCAGGTCGGCCTTGATCAGGCCTGCGAATTCATTTGCCATAGGGCACCTCAGGTGGGTTGCGCGGCGCTAAGTAACTATTGTTGTTGCAGCAACTGTATTGACTTCAAGACAGTAACTAACAATATGGAGTGAATGTTAAATAGTGCCGTACGGGAATACGGAGTGTAGCGCGAATTCGTGCTCGTAACAACCGCTTACAAAATGCAAAACCTCTTATAAATCATGCATTAAGAGTCGTTTTTGCAACCAACTGACATTGCCAAACACTAATGAATATTAACGTGCGGCAATTTTTATGTAAAGACTTTTTGACCGATGAGATACTTGATCCATGGCAATACGGAGGGAATTGAGTTATTCTACGCTTACCAATTCATCCCGAGCGGATAACTTTGCGATACGATTAAAGCGGACGGATGGGCCACCATGAATTCCACTCAAAGCACTGTGCGATACGAAGTCTTAGACCCCTGCTTATTGGGGCGGCCAGTCCACCGGCTCCCCGAATTTGCCGCACAATTGCGCGAAGATCTGGCGCAGTCCATGCGACTGAATGTGCATCGCCGATATTGGGGTACCTGCCAGGTTGACGAGGTGACTTTCAGTCGTCTCGACGGCAGCGAAGTGCGGCAGCGCTGGCTCGGTTTTGCTTCAACGTCGGGCCAGCTCGGCTTTGCGATGGAGCGTAAGTTGTTGCTGAGTCTCCTGAATTTTCGCTACGGCCGCGCGACGCGCGCTGAAGCAACAGTTGACGAACAGGCAGTGCGCGTTACCGCTACTGAAGAACGTTTGGCTGTGGTGCTCGGGCAACAGCTGGCCAGCATCCTCGCAGCTCGCATTGAAAGCAACCTGCCCAATGGCGGCAAGGAGCTTGACGAAGATGACAATATTAAAGCCGGCAGCGTTGCACAGCCTGCCAAAGGCAGCTGGGTGATTACCGTTTCGCTAAGTGACGGCGAGCTGCAAGGCAAGGCCTGGTTCGCACTCGATAAGCAAGTGATGGGCAGCGTGCTGCGCGGCCTGCAGCCCGGGCGCGATGCAAGCAAGAAGGGCAGCAAGAATCCAGGGCCGCTGGCGGCGCGGCTCCAGGTTGGACTAAGCGGCAGGCTGGTTTCCAAGGAAACTACGCTGGGCGCAATGTTTGACTTGCGTGTGGGCGATGTCATCCCGATCAGCCTGCACAGGGCAGACGTTATGCTCGAAGACTCCCGCCTGTTTACAGCTGCGGTAACTGAGCACAAGGGCAAACTCTGCTTAACCTCTTTTGAAGACTCAGAATGAATATGATGAACAACCCGAATGGCGCCAACGACTCCATGCTGGACGATATGTCGGAGGAGATGATCATCGACCAGGTGTCGCAGGATTTGAACGATGTTCCGGCGCCGCGTCCCGGCCGCCGCGACCTGCCGGCCATGATGCGCAAAATTCCTGTCACGCTGACGCTGGAGGTGGGCTCGGCCCGCCTGTCGTTGCAGGACCTGATGCAGATCGGCCCGGACAGCGTGGTGGAACTGGACATGCTCGCTGGCGAACCGCTGACCATCAAAGTCAACGGCACGGCCATTGGCCGCGCCGAGGTGGTAGTTGCGGGTGAGAACTACGGCCTGAAGGTCATCGATCTGGATGGTTTGAACCTGGACATGATGGCGCCATGACCTTGCGCCGCCTGATGCCCGGCTTCGCGGCTGGGGCAGTGCTGCTGTGCGCCTGCGCGCCTGCGTGGGCCCAGGACTTGCTTGGCGGCGTCGTCCCCGGCGCCAAGACCGAGCTGTCGGTAAAGATGCAGATCCTGATCATCATGACCCTGCTGGGCTTGCTGCCCATCATGGTGATGATGATGACCAGCTTTACCCGTTTCGTCATCGTGCTGTCGCTGCTGCGCCAGGCCCTCGGCTTGCAGCAGGGTCTTCCCAATCGCATCATCACCGGCGTGGCGCTGATCCTGACCCTGCTGGTCATGAAGCCGATCGGCGACGCCGTGTGGCGCGATGCCTTCGTACCGTATGATCAGAACAAGATCGGTTTGCAGGATGCGCTGGTCATCGCCGAAAAACCGATTTCACGGTTCATGCTGGCCCAGACCAGCAAGGCGTCGCTGAAACAGATCGCCCACCTGGCAGGCGAAGATGCAATTACCAATCCGGCCGACCATGCTTTCACGGTCAAGCTGGCGTCCTTTGTTTTGTCTGAATTGAAGACGGCATTCCAGATCGGTTGCCTGCTGTTCATTCCCTTCCTGATCATCGACCTTGTGGTGTCGTCTGTGCTGATGGCGATGGGTATGATGATGCTGTCGCCGCTAGTGATTTCGCTGCCGTTCAAGCTGCTGCTGTTTGTGCTGGTGGATGGCTGGACATTGACTGTGAATACGCTCGTCACGAGCATACAGGCCTATTGAATGTTGACTCCGGACGTGGCCGTCGACCTGGTGATCGAGGCCCTGCATATCGTTATGATCCTGGTCCTGGTGCTGGTGGTGCCAGGCCTGGTCGCGGGCCTGCTCGTCGCGCTGGTGCAGGCCGCAACGCAAATCAATGAACAGACGCTGAGCTTCCTGCCGCGCCTGTTGGTGACACTGCTGGCGATCATCCTGACAGGGCGCTGGATGTCCGGCTACCTGATGGACTATTGCGTTTCCATTTTCCAGCGCGCGGCAACACTGGTGGGGTAGCGAGCCATGGAACAGGTCCTGGCTAACCTCCTGGTGTGGATGACGGCAATCTGGTGGCCTTTCGTGCGCTGCATGGCGATGCTGAGCGCGGCGCCGGTGATCGGCGAGATGATGGTGCCGGTAACGGTGCGGCTGCTGGTGTCGCTGGTGCTGTCCATCATCATGCTGCCGGTGACGCAGGCCCAGATGGTGCACAACATCGATCCGATTTCTGTGCAGGGCATTGCGGTCACGCTGGAGCAGGCGGTGATTGGCGGCGTGATCGGGCTGGCTTTCCATTTCTCGATGTCGGTGATTGCGGTGCTGGGCTATTTGGTATCGAGCCAGGTCGGCTTTTCGATGGCGGTGATGAACGATCCGCTGAATGGTACTTCGTCCGACGTGGTGTCGGCCTTGCTGTCCATGCTGGCCATTGTGATTTTCTTTTCGATTGACGGCCACCTGGTGCTGGCGGGCGTGGTGGGGCAAAGCTTCAAGGCCTGGCCGCTGGGTGGCGGTTATTCCGCACTCCTGCTGCAGACGGTGGCGTGGAATGTGGCGTGGATTTTCTCGGCGGCGATGCTGCTGGCGATTCCAGTGGTGTTTTCGGCGTTGGTGGTGCAGCTCGGCTTTGGTTTCCTGAACCGCGTGGCGCCGACGCTGAACCTGTTTGCTTTGGGCTTTTCCGTGATCACCATCTTCGGCTTGATGATGCTGGGCCAGGTGGTGCGCTTTATCCCGCAGCATTACATACGCATGTCGACGCGTGTGCTCGACATGATCCAGCAACAGATGGTGTCCCATGGCTGACGACAGCGGCGGCGACAAGTCAGAGAAGGCTTCAGCGCAGAAGCTGAAGAAGACCCGCCAGGAAGGCCAGGTGGTGCGTTCGCGCGACCTGGCCACGGCCATCGGCATCCTGGTGTCGCTTAAGCTGTTCGTCTACATGCTGCCTTCGTACCTGCTGGAGTTTCGTGAAATCTTCCACCAGGCGTTTGCGCCGCTGGAAGGCGAGGGCGCGCTCGATAACGTCATGAGTACTGTCTGGCTAAGCGCCGCGGCACTCCTTGTGAAGATGGTGCTGCCGCTGTTCGTGGTGCCGCTGTTTATCGTGCTGGGCGCCATGGTACCGGGCGGCTGGGTGATGAGCGCCAAGAACCTGGAGCCGAAACTGGAGCGCTTCAACCCGGTCAGCAATCTTGGGCGGCTGTTCACCAAGAAGCACGGCTTTGAGCTGGCGGTATCGATCGGCAAGGCGGCGATCCTGGGCTGGGTGCTGGTCCACGTAGGCACCAGCACCATCAACGATTACACCCGCTTGCAGGGGTTGGGGATGAACGATGCCATGATTTCGGGCGCCAACCTGATGCTGAACGGGGTGATGGCCATGGTGGCTGTGTTCATCATCTTCGCGATCATCGACGTGCCGGCGCAGGCTTACTTCTTCGCCGAGCAACAGAAGATGTCCAAGCAGGAGCTGAAAGAAGAGTACAAGACGCAGGAAGGCCGTCCCGAGGTGCGCCAGCGCATCCGCCAGTTGCAGCGCGTCCTGGCCGAACGCTCGGCGCGCAAGATCGTGCCGGGTGCGGACGTGGTGATCGTCAACCCGCAGCACTATGCGGTGGCGCTCAAGTACGATGAAAAGCGCGCCGAAGCGCCGTACGTGCTGGCCAAGGGCGTCGACGAAATGGCGCTGTATATCAGGAAGTTGGCGCAGGAGCATGGGGTGGAAGTGCTGTCCCTGCCGCCGCTGGCGCGCGCAATCTATAACACCAGCCAGGTCAACCAGCAGATTCCCGTGCAGTTGTACCAGGCTGTTTCCATGGTCCTGCATTATGTGCTGCAGCTGAAGGCGTTCCGTGAAGGCCGCCGTCCATCGCAGCCAAATCCGCTGGAAGCGGCGCAGGTGCCGGTACCCACATCCATGAGTGAGGCAGCAACAACATGAATTTTTTGAAGAGCTTGTTCGCAGAAGCAGGCCGCCACAAACTTGCCACGCCGGTATTCCTGCTCGGGATATTGGCGATGATCATCCTGCCGCTGCCGCCTATCCTGCTGGACGTGCTGTTCACGTTCAATATCGTGCTCGCGCTCATTGTGATCCTGACCAGCGTGAACGCCAAGCGGCCGCTGGACTTCTCTGTGTTCCCGACGGTGATCCTGGCGACCACGCTGGCACGATTGACGCTGAATGTGGCCTCGACCCGCGTGGTGCTGCTGCACGGCCACCAGGGTACTGATGCTGCGGGTAAGGTGATCGAGGCATTCGGCCAGGTGGTCATTGGCGGTAATTATGTGGTCGGCATGGTGGTGTTTGTGATCCTGATGATCATTAACTTCGCCGTGGTGACCAAGGGCGCGGAGCGCATTTCCGAAGTGTCGGCGCGCTTCACCCTTGATGCCTTGCCGGGCAAGCAGATGGCGATCGATGCCGATTTGAACGCGGGCCTGATCAACCAGGAGAAGGCAACACAGCGCCGCAAGGAAGTGGCGACGGAGGCGGACTTCTACGGTGCGATGGATGGCGCGGCCAAGTTCGTGCGCGGTGATGCGATTGCGTCGATCCTTATCCTGATCATCAATATCGTCGGCGGTGTAGCCATCGGTACGCTGATGCAGGATATGAGCTTCGGCGACGCGTTCAAACAATACGCGCTGCTCACCATTGGCGACGGCCTGGTGGCGCAGATTCCGGCGCTGCTGTTGTCGGCGGCGGCTGCGATCATCGTTACCCGCGTGTCCGAGTCGGAAGGCGCAGATTTCGAATCCCAGGTGGGTAGCCAGTTGCTGGCATCGCCGAATGTGCTCTTCAGCGCGTCGGCGGTGATGGTGATCCTCGGCCTGGTGCCGGGTATGCCGAAACTGAGCTTCCTCACCTTTGCTGCGGCGCTGGGCTATGTCGGCTGGCGAATGCGCGAGAAGCAGGGTCTGCCGGTGGTCGACAATATTGCCGCTATCGAAGCAGCGCTGCGCGAAGAAAAGGTGCCGGAACTGGAATGGCAGTCGTTGCCTGTGGTGCAGCCTTTGCAGGTTTCTCTGGGCTACAAGCTGGTGGGGATGATCGACAAGGCGCACGGCGAGATGCTGACCAAGCGCCTGCGCGGCGTGCGGCAAAGCTTGTCGGAGGCGATGGGCATGGTGCTGCCGCAGATTAATGTGCGCGACGACCTGGGTTTGAAGCCAACGCAATATGCGGTGGTGCTGGGCGGTTCGACCATCGCGCTGGCGGAGGTGTTTGCCGACAAGCTGATGGCGATTCCTTCGCCGAATGTGTACGGGCAGATCGATGGCATCCCTGGCGTCGAGCCGGCTTATGGCATGCCTGTGACCTGGATCGAGCCTAAAGATAAGGCGCATGCGCTGGGGCTGGGCTACCAGGTGGTGGAGGCGCCCAGCGCGATTGCGACCCATGTGTCCAAGCTGATTCGCGAGTACCTGCCGGAGTTGTTCAAGCATGAGGATGTGTCGGCGCTGGTGGAACGCTTGACTGCGCTGTCGCCCAAGCTGGCGGGGGCGCTGGATAAGGCGTTGACGCATACGCAGCTTTTGCGCGTGTTCCGCGTGTTGTTGCAGGAGTCGGTGTCGTTGAAGGATATCGTGCCGATTGCGACGACCTTGCTGGATTCGTCGGAGACGACCAAGGATCCGATCTTGCTGGCGGCGGAGGTGCGCTGTGCATTGCGGCGGCAGATTGTGTCCGGGCTGTTCGGGCAGAAAACGGAGATGCTGGCGTTTAACCTGGGCGGGGAATTGGAGAATATGCTGCTTGGTTCTTTGAACCAGGCAAGGCAGACGGGGAAGGTGGTGCTGGATAATTACCCGATCGATCCGCATTTGCTGGCGCAGTTGCAGGTGAATATGCCAGTGGCGAGGGAGCAGATGAAGCAGCAGGCGACGCCGCCTTTGCTGCTGGTGTTGCCGCAGATCCGGCCTTTGCTGGCAAGGTATGCACGCTTGTTTGCGCCGGGGTTGCATGTGTTGTCGTATAACGAGGTGCCGGAGAACCGGGAGGTTTCCATCATCGGTACTGTCGGCTAAAACCGGTAAACCTGGGTCTGACCCGCAGGGTCAGACCCTCAACGGTCTCGGAGCCGAGGGTTCCGGGTGTGCGCCGTTGATCTTCGTCGAAAGTCAAGGACCTTAACCCTACCACCGGCCGTCGAACAGTCGGGGTCAGACCCTTGGGTCTGACCCCGGTTTACCGGTTTTGCTGTTAAAATCCCCCGCTCAAAATTACGTCTTCGGGGCGGGGTGCAATTCCCCACCGGCGGTAAAAACAGCAATGTTCAAGCCCGCGAGCGCCTGTCAGGCTTCATCGACAGGGTCAGCAGACCTGGTGTGACTCCAGGGCCGACGGTATAGTCCGGATGAAAGAAGATGTGCGCTTTTGCGCGTATACCCTGTCCGCTCTCGCGGCACGGGTGGCCGCGCCTATTCGCTTGCCCTGGAGCGTTTTTCGTTAACATTTAGCGAGGAGCGTTTCCTATGTTGTCCCCTGTAACTTCCCTTGAATCCCGCATTCACGCAGCGCTTGAAGCCATGCGCGCCGGCGTCCCCGTCATCCTGCTCGACGACTTCGACCGCGAAAACGAAGCGGACCTGATCGTCGCTACCGACCGGCTCACTGTCGAAACGATGGCCCTGATGATCCGCGAATGCAGCGGCATTGTCTGCCTGTGCCTGACCGCCGACAAGGTACGTGAGCTCGAACTGCCACCCATGGCCGCCGAAAACGGCAGCAAATACGGCACTCCGTTCACAGTCTCGATCGAAGCACGCCATGGCGTGACCACGGGCGTCTCGGCCGCCGACCGCGTGACCACAATCCGCGCCGCAACCGCGCCCAACGCACGTCCAGAAGACGTGGTGCGTCCCGGCCACGTCTTCCCTTTGCGTGCCATGCCGGGTGGTGTCCTGATGCGCGCCGGTCACACCGAGGGTTCGGTCGATCTGGCGCATCTGGCTGGCCTCACGCCATCCGCAGTGCTGTGCGAATTGATGAACCCAGACGGCACGATGATGCGCGGCGAGGCCATCGAACAGTTCGCGCAACTGCACGGCATGCCAATCCTGACCATCGCCGAGCTCATCTCTTGGAGACAAAGGATGCAACACTGAATTGTGTTCTGCTTGACAACGATGTTCGGTTCCGCAACTCTTTGAGACTCGGACGGAGGATGCGACATGACGAACTCGGACCTGGCAATAGACTTTTCAAAGCTCACACCGGTTGAGCTGACGTTCGGGGACGACTTTGAGGAAGCGCAGCAACGCGCTGCGCTTTTTGAAGAGGCGGAACTGTACTTGAATTCATTCGCATGGTGCGGTGGTGTGAAAAAAGTTTATTTTGGCCTGGGCATGTCGGATTTCATCGGCATCTTTTTGTTCGAAGTGGCCTCGGGTGCGGATGAGAGGGACCGGTACCACTGGGTCGTTGCGGGCGATCTCCCGCCGGCCCATTTTGGCATCAACAATTGCCCTGATCCTTCCTTCGCGTTGAAGGGATATATTGAGGAGATACGGGGAAAGGTCGACGCGGCGCAAGAACGTGAACTTTTGAGATTGGCACGCTTTGCTGGTTGATTGACGCCGTTTGCCAGTGACCTGGCGCCGGGTGCGCGATAGTCTTCTACCTGTGACTATTCAGCCCTGGAGCTAGTGATGAAAAATATTGAAATCGATAAGAGCAAGCCAGTTTTGGTGACCGGTGCGTCCGGTTACGTGGCAGGCTGGATTGTGAAGCGTTTGCTGGAAGAAGGCGTCACGGTGCATGCCGCCGTGCGAAATCCCGACGACCGAAGCAAGGTCCGTCACCTCGACGAGTTGGCGGCTTCGCTGCCCGGCACACTGCGCTATTTTAAGGCGGATTTGCTGGACGAGGGTTCTTTTGCGGCGGCGATGGCTGGCTGCGGCATCGTCTTCCATACCGCATCCCCGTTCACCCTCAACATCCGCGACCCGCAGAGGGAATTGGTTGATCCGGCCTTGCTGGGCACGCGCAATGTGCTGGAAACGGCCAAACGAACCGGTTCGGTTAAACGGCTTGTGCTGACCAGCAGCTGCGCTGCGATCTACGGCGACAACGCCGACATCGAAGCCACGCCGAACAGAGTCTTCACGGAGGAGATCTGGAACACCAGTTCTTCAGTGAACCATGCGCCATATTCCTATTCCAAAGCCGTGGCGGAGCGCGCGGCGTGGGAGATCGCCCGTAGCCAGTCCGCCTGGGATCTGGTGGTGGTGAATCCAAGCCTGGTGATCGGGCCCGGCGTGAACCCGCATGGCACTTCCGAAAGCTTCAACATCGTCCGCCAGATCGGCGATGGGACGATGAAGGCCGGCGTGCCGGATCTCGGCCTGGGCGCGGTGGACGTGCGTGATTTGGCGGAGGCGCATTTGCGCGCAGCCTACCTGCCCAAGGCGGCTGGCCGCCACATCATTTCGGCGCATAACACTTCGCTGCTTGGCATCGCCAAGGCGCTGCTGCCCAAGTTCGGCGCCTATCCGGTGCCGCGCCGGAACCTGCCGAAGTGGCTGGTCTGGCTGGTCGCGCCTATCGTGGATAAGGCGACTACGCGCAAATTCGTGTCCCGCAATGTGGGCTATGCATGGAGTGCCGACAGCAGCAAGAGTGCGCGGGAGCTCGGCATGGTGTATCGTCCGCTGGAGAACTCGATTAGCGAAATGTTCCAGCAAATGATCGACAACGGTTTGATTCCCAAGGAAGTTTAATGAAGTATCCGACGCACTTCGCCGTTCATCCCGGATGGAAGCTGGTTCTGGCCGACATGGGCATCGATCCGGCGCATGTGCTGCGGTTGGCCGAGCTGCCGGCCGATCTGTTTGCGCGTCAGGAGGTCACCATCTCGCCACTGCAGTACTTCAGGCTGTGGCGGGCTGTGGAACTGGCGGCGGGGGAAGGGGCGGCCTTGCCGCTGCCCCTCAGGATAGGACAGGCGGTGTCGGTTGAAGCGTTCGATCCGCCGATTTTTGCCTGCTTGTGCAGCCCGAACCTGAACGTGGCCTTCCAGCGCTTGTCAGCATTCAAGAAGCTGATCGGGCCATTGGCGCTGCTGGTGGATATCGATGAGGAGCAGACGTCCGCGGCGCTGGAGTGCTACGCAGATGCTGGCCCCATCCCGCACACGATGGCGGTGGCGGAGACGGTCTTCCTGACGCAGCTGGTGCGACTGGCGACGCGTCATCGCGTTGTCCCGGTCGCGGTCACGGTGCCGGAACTGCCGGACAACATTGAGAGCTATGCAGAATATTTCGGGGTGATGCCGAAAGCCGGTAATGCGGTCAGCGTGTCGTTCTCACGTGAGGACGGTTTGCGGCCATTCCTGACGGCGAATGAGTCGATGTGGACTTTCTTTGAGGCGGGCTTGAGCAAGCGCCTGGCCAGCCTCGATGCCACGGCGAGGACGAGCGACCGCGTCAAGGCGGTATTACTCGAGGGACTGCCGGCCGGCCAGTATGCGGTGGAAGACGTGGCCAGGAGCCTCGCCATGAGCAAGCGCACCTTGCAGCGTCAACTGGGCGAGGAATCGGCGACCTTCAAAGACATCCTGAATGCCACGCGCCAGCAGCTCGCACTGCACTACCTGCACAAGCCGCATATCGCGCAAGGCGAAATCGCATTCCTGCTTGGATTCCAGGATGTGAATTCCTTCATCCGAGCGTTCAAGGATTGGCAGGGCGTCACACCAGGCGCCTACCGCCACGAAATCAAGGTGGCGGTACCGGCTTGAGGGCAGGAACGCCCGCCGGGCTATGTAGCCAGGTCATGATGACCGTCGCTGCGGTCATGCCAAGCAACTGGGCAGCGACGTAGCCGGAAACGTCTTCGAAACGGATGCCTGCCACCGTGTTGGTCGCCGCACGCGCGAGCGTGAGGGCGGGATTGGCGAATGAGGATGAAGCCGTGAACCAGTATGCTGAAACGATGTAGGCTGCCACGGCAAAAGGTGTCAGCGCCGGCCGGCTGCGCGCGCAACCGCCGATGACGGCGATGAGCCCAAACGTCGCAACAAATTCACTCCACCACTGGGCAGCGCCAGTCCTGGCCTGGGTCGCCGCAGCGAACACCGGCTCGCCAAACATCGCGTGCGCGGCCGCTACACCGGCAAAGGCGCCAAGGATTTGTGCCGTGATGTAGGGCAGTGTTTCGCGCCAGTCCATGCCGCCTTGCCAGGCTTCCGACAAGGTGAGGGCAGGATTGAAGTGTGCGCCGGAGATGGCGCCGAAGGTGAGGATCAGCGCCAACAGGCCCAAGCCGCTCGCGAGGGAATTCGCGAGCAGGGCGAGGGCCGTATTACCGCCGGCGAGGCGGTCGGCCATGGTGGCCGAACCGACCGCCACGGCCAGCAGCAGCGCCGTGCCTAAAGCTTCAGCAGTGACGCGGCGCGCGAGCGTCATGCCATGGCGCGGACTGCGTCCACTGCATCGAGGATCGCTTCGCCGGTGGCTGGGGCGCGCAGCGGCGGGTTGAAACGGTAGTCGCCAACCGAAGCGACGGCATCGCGGATCGCCAGGAACACCGAGAACGGCAGCAGCAGCGGTGGTTCGCCTACGGCTTTCGAACGGTGGATGCTGTCGAATGGATTGGGCTTCTGGAACAGGCGTACGTTGAAATCGTCCGGGCAGTCGGACACGCCAGGAATCTTGTAAGTCGATGGCGCGTGCGTCATCAGCTTACCCGCCGGGTTCCACCACAATTCTTCCGTCGTCAGCCAGCCCATGCCCTGGATGAAGGCGCCTTCCACCTGGCCGACGTCGATGGCCGGGTTCAGGGAATTGCCGGCGTCGTACAGGCAGTCTGCCTTCAGCAGCTTCCATTCGCCGGTAAGGGTGTCGACGATCACTTCCGACACCGAGGCGCCATAGGCGTAGTAGCCGAAAGGATTGCCGCTCATGGTTTCGCGGTCCCAGCTCAGGCCAGGCGTGGCGTAGAAGCCATCGGACCACAGCTGGACGCGCGCGAGATAGGCCTTCTGCACCAGGTCCGCGAACGGCATGACTACTTCACCGGCGAATACGGTGCCGTTGGCGAGGATCACGCTGTCGGAAGCAACGCCGAATGCCTTGGCGGCGAATTCCACCAGGCGACGGCGTAGCGTATGGGCGGCATCCTGCGCTGCCTTGCCGTTCAGGTCCGCGCCCGTTGATGCGGCCGTGGCGGAGGTGTTGGCGACTTTGCTGGTATCGGTGGCGGAAGCACGCACGCTGGAGAGAGGAATGCCCAGTTCATGCGCCACAACCTGGCACACCTTGGTGTTGATGCCCTGGCCCATTTCCGTGCCGCCGTGGTTCACCAGCACCGAGCCGTCGGTGTAGATGTGCACCAGCGCGCCGGCCTGGTTGAAGTGGGTGACGTTGAAGGCGATGCCGAATTTCACTGGCGTCAGGGCCAGGCCCTTCTTCAGCACCGGATTGGCGGCGTTGAACGCGCGGATGGCTTCGCGGCGGACGCGGTAATTGGTATCGCTTTCCAGCTGCGCCACCAGTTCGTGGATCACATTGTCTTTGACCTTCTGGCCGTACTGCGTGACGTTGCGGCCTTCTTCATCATTGCGGCCGTAGAAGTTCACCTTGCGCACGTCCAGCGCGTCCTTGCCCAGGTTACGGGCGATTTCGTCCACGATGTATTCAATCGCGATGGCGCCTTGCGGGCCGCCGAAGCCGCGGAAGGCGGTGTTGGACTGTGTGTTGGTCTTGCCCGCCATGGCGCGGATATCCACGTCCGACAAGTAGTAGGTGTTGTCGAAATGGCAGATGGCGCGGGTTGCGACTGGCGCGGAAAGGTCAGCCGAGAAGCCGGCGCGCGATACCATCTGCACTTTGGCGGCGGTGATCAGGCCCTGGTCGTCGTAACCGATCTCATACTCGTAGTAGAAGCAGTGGCGCTTGCCGGTGACCATCATGTCGTCGTCGCGGTCGGCGCGCAGCTTTACCGGGCGCTTGAGGCGGGCGGCGCTGACGGCGGCGCAAGCGGCCCACAGCGCGGATTGCGATTCCTTGCCGCCGAAGCCACCGCCCATGCGGCGGCATTCCACCACCACCGCGTGCGAAGGGTAGTGCAGGGCGTGCGAAACCACGTGCTGCATCTCGGTCGGATGTTGGGTCGAGCAGTAGACGTGCATGCCGTTGCCTTCCTTCGGGATGGCATACGAAATCTGGCCTTCGAGGTAGAACTGTTCCTGGCCGCCCACGTGCAGCTTGCCTTTCAGGATGTTCGGCGAGCGCTCGAAGGCCGCCTCGGCGTCGCCGCGCGTCAGGCGCATTGGCGGCACCACATAGGACTCGGCCTCGCGCGCCGCTTGCGGCGTGAGGATTGCCGGAAGTTCTTCATACTGGATGTCGGCCTTGCGGGCCGCGCGGCGGGCGTTGTCGTGCGTGTCCGCCACCACGATGAAGATGGGCTGGCCGACGTATTCCACCTTCTGCTCGGCGAGGATCGGGTCATCGTGGATGATCGGGCCGCAATCGTTGGTGCCGGGGATGTCCTTGTAGGTGTACACGGCCACAACGCCCGGCATGGCTTTCACCGGATCGAGGTTGACCGAGAGGATGCGTGCATGGGCTTTCGGCGACAGGCCGAGCGCGGCATGCAGGGTGCCTTGCGCTTCCGGGATGTCGTCGGTGTACACGGCCTCACCCAGCACGTGGAGGATTGCCGATTCGTGCGGGTGGCTCTGGCCAACTTCGGTCCAGCCCTTGGCGGCGCCGAGCGTCATGAACTGTTCGGACTTGCTGTTCATGCGGCGGCTCCTTCCTTGAATGCGTAAGCGTTGACGTAGGTGTTTGAAATCGCATCTTCGGGACGGGTCTCCATCCAGAAGCGGCGCAGCAGGTTTTGCGCGGTGCGCATGCGGTAGTTCGCGCTGGCGCGCATATCGGTCAGCGGGGTGTAGTCGCGCGCCAGGGCTTCCATGCCGGCGCGCAGGGTGGTTTCGTTCCACGGCTGGCCATTGAGGGCAGCTTCCGCCAGCGGTGCGCGGCGCGAAGTCGCAGCCATGCCGCCGTAGGCGATTTTGGCGTTGCGCACGACGCCGTTTTCCACTTCGAGCGAGAAGGCGGCGCAGACGGCGGAAATATCCTGGTCGTAGCGCTTGGCCAGTTTGTAGGTGCGGAATTGCTGGCCGGCTTTCGGGGCCGGGATGCGCACGGCTTCCACGAACTCGCCAGGCTGCCAATCCTTCTTCATGTAATCGAGGTAGAAGTCCTGCAGCAGCAGGACGCGCTGGCCTTTATTGGAGCGCAGCACGATTTCCGCGCCCAGCACGATCATCCACGGGGCGGAGTCGCCGATCGGGGAGCCGTTGGCGACGCTGCCGCCCAGGGTGCCGGTGCTGCGGATAGGCTGGGATGCGAAGCGCTGCCACAGTTCGTGCAGGGATTCGTTCGGATACAGTTCCAGCACGGCTTTGTAGGCATCGTCCAGCGAAACGGCGGCGCCGATTTCCAGCTTGCCGTCGACGGTGGCGATGCGGTGCAGTTCCTGCACCTGGCGCGTGTAAATCACATCGCCCAGGTTGCGCATCTGTTTGGTGACCCACAGGCCGACGTCGGTGGAGCCGGCCAGGATGGTGGCGGTCGGCTTGGCGGCGCGCAGTTCGGCCATTTCGGCCAGGGTGCGCGGCGCATGGAAAGTCTGGCCGTCGTGGGTGTAGCTGAACATGGTGTCTCGTTGCAGGTCTTGCAGTGTGGCCTTCAGCGCTTCGCGGTCGAAGCTGACGGCCGGCAGCTCGCCCATGCGGACGGCTGCGTCGATAATCGGGCGGTAACCCGTGCAGCGGCACAGGTTACCGGATAAGGTCTCGTCGATCGTTTTACGGCAGGGCGGTTCGGACTTGCCTTCCTGTTTCAGGTACAGGCTCCAGAGGGACATGGCGAAGCCGGGAGTACAGAAACCGCATTGGGAGCCGTGGCATTCCACCAGGGCTTCCTGCACGGGATGCAGGCTACCGTCCTGCTGCTTCAGGTCTTCCACCGTGAAGACTGCCTTGCCGTCCAGCGTAGGCAGGAACTGGATGCACGAGTTCACATTGCGCAGTTCCAGTTCACCATCCACGAGGGAGCCGATCACCACGGTGCAAGCGCCGCAGTCGCCTTCGGCGCAGCCTTCCTTGGTCCCGGTGCAGTGCAGATCTTCCCGCAAGTGCTGAAGCACCGTACGGGTCGGGGCGGCGGAATCAACTTCCTGCACACGCCCCTGGTAGAAGAAACGAATCGGTTGAGACATCTTTACTACTCCTTACTTCATCCTGCGATGTAAATTGTTTTAAACAGGAACACGCCAGCGACACACCAGATCATGGCGCTGACTTCTTTGTACTTGCCGGTCAAGAGTTTCAGTGCTGCGTAGCTGATAAAGCCCAGCGCCAGGCCGTTGGCGATCGAATAGGTGAATGGCATCACCAGTGCGGTAACAACGGCTGGAACGCTTTCGGTGGTCTCGGCCCAGTTGATCTCCGCCAGTTCGCGCAGCATCAGGCAGGCGACGAAGAACAGTGCAGGTGCGGTGGCGTATGCCGGTACCACGCCAGCCAGCGGAGCGATGAACAGGGCTGCCAGGAACAGCAGGGCCACGGTGACCGCGGTCAGGCCGGTGCGGCCGCCAGCTTGCACGCCAGCCGCGCTTTCGATGAAGGCGGTGGTGCTCGAGGTGCCCATCACGGAACCGACGATGATCGCGCCGGAGTCGGCCAGCAGCGCCTTGTTCATGTTCTTAGGCAGTTTGCCGTCCTTCATCAGGCCAGCGCGTTGGGCAACGCCCATCAGGGTGCCGGTTGCGTCGAACAGTTCAACCAGGAAGAACACCAGCACCACGTTCAACAGGCCGTGGGAAATAGCACCCATGATGTCCAGTTTCAGTGCGGTCGGTTCGATCGAAGGTGGAGCGGAGACGATGCCGTGGAAGGCGTTACCGGCAAAGAAGAAGCTCAGCACAGTCACAGACATGATGCCGATCAGCAGGGCGCCGGTGACGCGCAGGCGGTCCAGGGCGACGATGATGAAGAAGCCCACGATGGCCAGCACTGGAGCCGGCTTGTGCAGGTCGCCCATGGTGATGAAGGTGGCAGGGCTGGAAACCACGATGCCTGCGTTCTTCAGCGAGATCAGCGCCAGGAACAAGCCCACGCCGGCTGGAATGGCAATACGCAGCGAGGCTGGAATGGCATTCATGATCTTTTCACGGATCTTCAGCAGGCTGACGATCATGAAGCAGCAGCCCGAGATGAAGACCGCGCCCAGTGCCGCCTGCCATGGGAAGCCCATGCCGGCAACCACGCCGTAAGCGAAGTAGGCGTTCAGGCCCATGCCCGGCGCCAGGCCGATAGGGAAGTTGGCGTACAGGCCCATGATCAGGGTGCCGACAGCCGCCGCAACGCAGGTGGCCACAAAGACCGAGTCCTTGGGCATGCCGGCGTCGCCGAGGATGGATGGATTGACGAAGATGATGTACGCCATCGTCAGGAAGGTGGTAATGCCGGCCAGCACCTCGGTCCGCACGTTGGTGCCGTGCTCACCGAGCTTGAAGTATTGTTCCAGGAATTGCATTTGGGTTGTCTCCGTTTAGTTTTTAGCGCCCGAAATTCCGCCTCTCCGGGCGGAAAAATATGGCGTCCTTGCGCTGCATGTTTTAACAATATCGTCGAAGGGCTCCTTTTAGGCTTATATGCCAGGGCATATGGGCTATCTTGATTTACGTATAGTTGCGCAGGAAGCTCAGGAGGATGCGGGCCGAAAGGTCGGCGTCGTCGTCCGTCATGGTCTCCAGCGGGTTATGGCTGATGCCGCCGTTGCCGCAGCGTGTGAACAGCATGGCGACGTCTGTGACGCGCGCCATCAGCATGGCGTCGTGGCCGGCGCCGGAGGCGAGCTGGAAGGCGGGGATGCCGCTGCGTTCCACGGCGGCCGCCAGTTGATCCATCAGGCGCGGTGCGCATGGTGCGCAATCGGCTGCGACGGTCTGTTCGATTTCGACGGTGATGTGGCGTTTTTCGCACACTTTTTGAATGTGGGCGAGGATGTCGTCCACGGCGGCATCGCGCGCGGCGTTGTTCGCGGCGCGGATATCGAGCGATAGGGTGCAGGCGCCCGGGATCACATTGGTCGAGCCGTTCGGCACTTGCAACTGGCCGACGGTGCCCACCAAGGCTGAATCCTGGTCCTGGGCGCAGCGCTGCTCGACGTAGAGGATGATCTCGGCGGCTGCTGCGGCAGCGTCCTTGCGCATTGGCATAGGCGTGGTGCCGGCGTGGCTGGCGACACCTTTCAGGTCGACCAGATAGCGTTTGCTGCCTGCAATGGAGGTCACGACGCCGACCGGCAGGCCGCGCTCCAGCAATACCGGGCCCTGTTCGATGTGGACTTCCACAAAGCCCAGCAAATCTGCCGGGTCGCGTGCAATGGCGCCGATGGCGTTCACGTCATGGTCTGCTTCTGTCAGCACGTCGCGTAGCTGCTGGCCGTCGCGGTCGCGCAGGTCGAGCAGTTTGGGATCGAACTGGCCGATCACGGCGCTGCTGCCCAGGAAGGTGCTCTTGAAGCGCACGCCTTCTTCTTCCGCAAAGCCGATCACTTCGAGGTGGAAGGGCAGGGTTTCGCCGGTTTCGTGGAGGTGCTTGACCACGGCGATCGGGGTCAGGATGCCCTGGCGGCCGTCATACTTGCCGCCGTTACGCACGGTGTCGTAGTGCGAGCCTGTGAGCAGGGTGCGCGCGCCGGGATCGGTGGAGAGGTAGCGGCCCACCACATTGCCGACCGCGTCGATATGGGCGTGCATGCCCGCTTCGCGCATCAGCTTCGCCAGCTGGTTGGCGGTTTTGCGGTGGGTTGGCGTCATGTAGGTGCAGGTCAGGCCTTGCTCGTCTTCGCTCATGGCGCCGATCTGTTCGGCCCACTCCATAATGTCGCGGCCCATATGCGGCACGTAGGAGAGCAGGGCGTTCAGGCGCATTTCCGCGATGCGGTGGATCTGGCGCAGCGCCTCGCGCTGTTCGTCATCGGCCTGGTTGCGCAGGCGGCGGCGGAACGCTGCGATGATGGCCTGGCGCGACAGGCCTTGGCCGTCACCGCCCTTCACTGCGAGAATGAAGGGGAAGCCGAATTTCGCGTTGTAGCTGGCGTTCATTTCCTGCAGCGCCGCGAATTCTTCTTTCGTGCACAGGTTCAGGCCCGCTTTGGCTTGCTCGCCGGTGGATTCAGGCGTCAGCTCGCCCGCAACGGCGGCTTTGCCGGCCAGCTCCGGGTGGGCGCGGATCAGGCCCAGTTGTTCATCATTGGTGGCCTGCGTGACGACCTTCTGCAGGCCGAGTTTCAGTTCGTCGAGGGTGCGGAACGGGCGCTGCGCGGCGGCGCGCTGCGGAATCCACGGGGAATGCTCGTACAGGCCGTGCAGGATCTCGGTAAAGGTGTCTGCGTCGCAGGTGTTCAGTCGCTTCAGGCTCGTCATCGTGCTTCGGGCCGCCGCTGGCAGCGGCCCGCTCCATGTAAGGTGTTCTGGGGAATGGCAAACTGATAATAGAGGCCCAGCTGGCGGGAGATATAACGCTGGGCCGATATCGCCTATCCGGCGAAGGTTTATTTGACTAGCAAGCGGGCGGCGGCGCTGACCTGTGCGCGCAGCCATTTGTGCTCCGTGGCGTGGTGAGCGCGCTCGTGCCAGAGCTGGTAGAAGCTCAAGGGCGGGAATTCCAGCGGAACTTTGTAGGACTTCAGGCCCAGCAGGTTTTCATAGAAATTGGCGAATTGTTTGCCACTCGTCAAAACTAAATCTGTTTGCTGGACGATGTAGGGCAGCATGCGGAAGTGTGCCGATTCCACAACAATGTTTCGCTCCATATCACGCTCTTCCAGGAAGGAATCAATGTTGCCGTGGTAGCCGGGCAGGATCTGGGCCGGCGCCACATGCGGCAGCGTCAGGTATTCCTCCGGTGTCATGCCGTCTTTCGGCGTGCGGCGGGCGTAGGCGCTGTTGGCGCGCATCAGGCAGACGATGGGGTCGTCGAACAGCTTGGAGATATGCAGGTGCTGGGGCGGCTCGTCCCAGTTGCCGACCACCAGGTCCAGGTCGCCGTCCGACAGCAGGCGCACATAGTCGACGTCCGGGCCCAGGGAGTGGATCACCAGGCGGCTGCGCGGCGATTCGCGGCGCAGGCGGGCGATCACCTCGGTGAAGAACTGGGTATTCATATAGTCCGGCGCGGCGATATGGAAGGTTCGCGCCTCGTCCTGCGGCACAAACGCAGTTTTCGGGCTGAACAGGCTTTCGGTTTCGTCGAGAATGCGCTTGGCGGTCTTCAGCAGGCTCTCGCCGTGTTGCGTCGGCACCATACCTCGGCCGCCGCGTACCAGCAGCGGATCGCCCGTCAGGTCGCGCAATTTGCGCAGGGAACCGGAGATCGAGGGCTGCGGCTGGTTCAGTTTCAGGGCCACCCGGGACACGTTTTTCTCTACCAGCAGCAAGTACAGAATACGGATCAGGTGGATGTCTAAGTGTTCTGGCAATCTGGACATCATGGTCTCCGAATATTAGTTATTTAGATTTATCCATGTGAGAGTCTCACCTTCTGGGCCTCCGAACTATATCTCCAGTTATATGCAAGTTATAGCCAAAACGGAAGGTCTCCCGCGCTCGCAACCGATATCTTTCCACCACCAGGTCGTAGCGGCGGCGGTATGACGACCGATTGGTTCATCTGAAGTGCCCGCCAGAGGCAGATGAACGGTTTGATTGGAAAAGAAAATCATGGAGACTCTCTTTGGACCCTACGGGGTTGAATGGCTGAACCTGCTGGTTCGCTGGCTGCACCTGATCACGGGTATTGCGTGGATCGGGGCTTCGTTCTATTTCGTCTGGCTGGACAACTCGATTCGTCCACCTAAGGCCGGCAGCCCGCTCGCCAAGAAGGGCGTGATGGGTGAGCTGTGGGCCGTGCACGGCGGCGGCTTCTACAACCCGCAAAAATACCTGGTTGCTCCGGACGAGCTGCCGGAAGACCTGCACTGGTTCAAATGGGAAGCCTATGCCACCTGGCTGAGCGGCTTTGCCATGCTGTTCATCGTCTACTACTTCAACGCTTCGGCGATGATGATCGACAAGAACGTAGCCGACCTGACGTCGCTGCAAGCAGTCGGCGTGGGCCTGGGCACCCTGGCTGGCGGCTGGCTGGTGTACGACACACTGTGCAAAACCTCGCTGGCTGAAAAGCCTGCGGTGCTGGGCTCCGTGATGTTCGTGCTGATCGTCGGTGCTGCGTATGCGCTGACCCATCTGCTGAGCGGCCGTGCTGCCTACATCCACGTGGGCGCCATGATCGGTACTATGATGGTCGGCAACGTGCTGTTTGTGATCATCCCTGGCCAGCGCAAGCTGGTGGATGCGATGGCCAAGGGCGAGTCGCCAGACCCGATCTACGGCAAGCGCGCGAAAGTGCGTTCGGTGCACAACAACTACTTCACGCTGCCTGTGCTGCTGATCATGATCAGCAACCACTACGCGATGACTTACAGCCATGCATACAGCTGGCTGGTGCTGGCCGCCATCATGGCCGCCGGTGTGCTGATCCGCCACTTCTTCAACCTGCGCCATGCAGGCAAGGTGTCGCCGGCATTCCCGATCGCCGGCGTGATCCTGCTGGCTGGCGTGGCTGTGGCAATCGCTCCAGCACCACGCAAGGCTGTTGCCGCTCCGGTGGCCGCTGCCGCAACCGTGGACGCTGACGGCCACGCCGCTGTTGCTGCGGCTCCAGCCGGCCAGGCCAACCTGGCCAGCGTGCAGCAGGTCGTTACGGCACGCTGCGTGGCTTGCCACTCGGCCAGTCCGACCCAAGCCGGCTTCGCATCCGCTCCAGGCGGTGTGATGCTCGACACCGAAGACCAGGTTAAACAGCACGCAGCCAAGATTTACCAGCGCGCTGTGCAGAACAAAGATATGCCGCTGGCGAACATGACCCATATGACCGACGCTGAACGCCAGCTGATCGGCACCTGGTTCGAGACCAGCGCGAACTGAAAGGACAAGCAATGAGCAACGTAACTATCGACGGATTCAACCTGACAGCGGAAGAAGTGCTGGCAGTCGCGCGCGACGGCGCCAAGGTAGAACTGTCCGCCACCTCGCGCGCCGCGCTGAAGGAAAGCCGCGACTACATCGAATCCACCTGGATGCACGATGAAGCGCCGATGATGTACAGCTTCAACACCGGCGTTGGCCTGCTGAAGGACACCCGCATCAAGGTCGAACACATCGAACTGTTCCAGACGCAGTTGATCAAAGCCCACAGCGGCGGCATCGGCGAGCCGTTCTCGGAAGAGGTGAGCCGCGCCACCATGCTGCTGCGCGCCAACGCGTTCGCCAGCAATTACTCGGCGCCGCGCGTGGAAGTGGTGGACCGCCTGCTGGCCTTCATCAACGCCGGCATCCACCCGATCATGCCGCAGAAAGGTTCCGTGGGCGCCTCGGGCGACTTGGCGCCGCTGGCATACCTGGCAGCCGCCATCGCCGGCTTCGACGAAGCGGAAGTGATGTACAAGGGCGTGCGCATGTCGGCTACTGAAGCAATCACCAAGTCCGAAGTCGGTCCGGTCAAGTTCGACCTCAAGGCCAAGGACGCATCGGCCCTGATCAACGGCTGCACCGCCTCGCTGGCTGTCGCCGTGCTGGCCGCGAAAGATGCACGCGACCTGCTGACCGACGCCTGCCTGTCGCTGGGCCTGACCCTGGAAGCCATGCGCGCCGAAATGGCCGCCTTCGATCCGCGCATCCAGCAGGCACGCCCGCATCCGGGCCAAATCAAAACAGCCTCCGTGGTGCGCAAGCTGCTGAAAGGCTCGACCCGTACGACGCATGAAGCACGTACCGTGCAATTCCCGGATGAACTGCGCCGCACCGACATTCCGTACACCCCGCGTATCCAGGACGTGTACTCGCTGCGCTGCACCCCGCAAGTCTACGGCCCGGTATTCGATGCGCTGGACTACATCGACACCATCGTGAAGAACGAGATCAACTCGGCCACCGACAATCCTCTGATCTTCGGCAAGGACGGCGGCGGCTTCGAGATCATCTCGGGCGGCAATTTCCACGGCCAGTACCTGGCGCAAGCGATGGACTTGCTGGCGATGGCGATTACGGACCTGGGCAGCATTTGCGAACGCCGTGTCGCCCGCCTGATCGACCCAACCCTGTCGTGGGGCCTGCCACGCAACCTGATGTCCGGCCTGCGGGGTGTGAACACCGGTTACCCGGTGGTGCAATGCTCTCTTAGCTCCCTGGTGATGGAAAACCGCACCCTGTCCATGCCGGGCAGCGTAGATTCGATCCCGTCCAAGGCCAACAGCGAAGACCACATCTCCAACTCCACCTGGTGCGCGCGCAAGGCGCACACCGTGGTGCAGAACACCCAGTACATCGTGGGTGTGGAGATGCTGCTGGCCGCACAGGCGCTGACCATGACCGAAGACCTTCTGCCAGGCTTCAAGCTGGGCGAGGGTACCCAGGCCGCTTACGACGAAATCCGCAAGCAGATTCCCGCATGCCTGGACGGCGACCGCTGGTTCCATAACGACATCCAGGTAGCCCACAGCTTCGTCACCAGCCGCTCGGTGCAGGAAGCGGTGACCGCAAAGGTTGGCGAATTCGTTTAACTGTTAGCAGCACCAACGACAACGGCCCGCAAGGGCCGTTTTTTTACGCTTCGAAAACAATGGAGTAGATCTGAATGACAAAGCTGAAGTTGTTGTTAAAGATGGTCGCAAGCTTTCTTGCGTTGCTCTTCCTGTTCATCGCATTCGTGTTTTTTGTCAATCGCGAAGACAAGCCTCAATCGGAATCCGTGGACGAGTTGCAGCGGCTTGCAGCCGCCATCACACCAGTTCCGGACCGCGAGAATGCCTATGTTTACGTCATGGGCTTCTCGGCATCGAATAATTCCAACGTCATGCCGGAAGGGCTGGCCCGCGTCGATTCATTGCGCAAGTTTATGGATACTCCTGGGTTGTCCGACACGCCCGAAATGCCTGTCGATAATCAGGTACAGGACGAAGCCCAATTGATTGAGCGCTATGAGCGTCTGCTGGAGTTCAAAAAATGGCGCGAAATCTGGCCAAGCGACGAGCGCACGCCGAAAGCACCATTCAACCTGGTCCTTCAATCGCAGCGACTGATGTATTCCAGGGCGTTGTCGCCGGAGGGCAAAGTCGACGCAGCGGAATGCAAACGCATGCTGGAGATGGACTATCGGTTCTGGCGAATGGTCCTGGCCGAGAGTTCCAGCGCGGCGGTCAAAATGATTGCAGCGCGCAGCATTGAACAGCATTTTGAATTGGGTAATCTCATTGTGCGCCGATTCCCGCCGTCGTTGACAATGACGGCGATTCCGGACGGCTGGCGAGAACCTGTTTCAGATCGCGAGCGATCGATGGCGAAGATCATGGCAAACGAATGGATCTTGTCAGATACCTATGCGGACAGGGCGAAGCAGTTCGGAAGTTTCCTGTACCAGCCGCAGGCAACGACCAATGCCAGTGCCTACCGCATGCTTCGGGTAGCCGAATTGTTCGACCGCGATTACACCGCGATTCCGCAGGCTGCACATACTTTTCTTGCGTCCTACGGGGTGGATAAGAAAGCTGCGGCCGACATCGGCGTCTACAACCCGGTCGGACGGATCCTGCTCAATATGGAGGGTATGGATGCTTACACCAGCTACGGCTTCCGTGTCGTCAACCTGGAAGGTATGCGAAGGTTGGCCCTGCTGGCGTCCCAACTGCGAAGCAGCGGCGCCAAAGGCAACGACGTGGCCGAAGGAGTGCGGACGAGCGACCTGCGCGATCCTTACGACGACAAGGAATTCGCCTGGGACCAGGCGCACAATTCCCTCTCATTCCATCGAACTCTCGAGGGAAAGCCCGATTTCGAAATCGCCTACTAAGCACCTTCGAAATCGTAGCCGCCAGCCTCGTGCAGCTCCCAGCCGCCATCACCGGTCAGCCGCAGTACGTGGGTATGGTGGCGCAGCACGGCCGCACGGTGGGCGATGCTGATCAGGGTTGTCCCATTTTCGCGCAAGCGGCCATATAAGGAAGCTTCGTTGCCGCTGTCGAGGGCGCTGGTCGCTTCGTCCAGAATGGCGACTTTGGGTTGATGCACGAGGACGCGTCCAAAGGCAAGGCGCTGCTGTTCGCCAACCGACAGCAGCTTGCCCCAGTCGTGAATGGTATCCAGTCCGCCTACGTGGTCGGCGAGGAGCGGTAAATGGACCTTAGCGAGGATTTCAAGCAGTTCGTCGTCGCCCAGCTTCGATTCAACGCTTGGGTAGATGAGCTGGCTGCGCAGCGTTCCTGGTTGAAGGTAAGGCTGCTGCGGGAGGAAGAAGCAATCCTCCAGCGGCGGGTGGTGTATCACGCCGCTACCGGTATGCCACAAGCCTGCGATCGCCCGCAACAGCGAACTCTTTCCACAGCCGCTTTCGCCGGTAATCAGCAGCGCATCGCCGGTCTTCAGGACCAGCGAAAGCTCCTTGATCAGCACCCGTTCGGATTGCGGCGGACAAAGGGTGACAGCGTCGAGCCTGAAATGTTCGCCCGGGCGGGTCTGGATGCGAGGCGTGCTGCTGTCCTTTTGAGTCGCGACAGGAAGCACAAGCTTCGACAATGTTTGCAGGCGCTCCGTGCCCGCCACAAATCGGCTCAGGCTTTCAAAGTTGTCGACGATGACGCCGACCGCGCCAAGTACGGCGGTAAATGCGCCTGCGGCCTGCACCGCTTGCCCAACCTCCAGTTCGCCCGATAAAACACGTTCAGCCAGAAGTACGCCCGGCAGCACCAGGGTAAGCTGGCTAAAGGTCCGTTGGAAGAAATTAAGCGTCCGCTGGTTCTTGATCAAACGAGCAAAATTGTGGAATACCTTGTCGAAGCGCGTGTTGATGCAGGCACGCTCCTGATCCTCGCCACGGTAAAACGCGATCGATTCGGCGTTCTCGCGCACGCGCATCAGGCTGAAACGGAAATCCGCCTCACGCTGCAGCTGCCAGAAGTTCAGCCGGATTAGCGGGTTGCCGAACAAGTAGAGCGCGATCACGGTCCCCGCCGTTGCGTAGATGATCAGCACCCCGACCAGCAAATGCGAGATGGACCACAACACGGAGCTGAACGCGATCAGCTGCATGATCGAGCCCAGGAAGATCAGCAGGAAGTTGATCGATCTTCCGGTGAAGGTGTTGATGTCTTCACTGATACGCTGGTCGGGGTTGTCGATTTCGCTGTCGGCCCCCAGCTCATAGTATTTGCGTCCCTTCAAATAGCCATCGAGGAAGCGATGCGTAAGCCAGCGCCGCCAGTGGTTGGCGAAAAGGTCGCGCATATAGTAATAAAACGCATAGGCCGGCACGGCAAACGCCAGGATGATCAGGCAGGTTCGCACAGAGTTCCAGAAGCGGCCGCCATCCTTTCCTGCCAGGGCCGAGGTCATCTCGCCGGTTTGGCTGTTGAGCATGACCGCAACTTCGGTTTCAACCAGCATCAGGACAATCAGCAGCAATAACAGGCCCCAGGCACGCCAGCGTTCATCACCTAGCCAATAAGGTTTGGCCACGTTGAGGAATTGGCGCCACGCCGCGAGCGACAAAGGCGGCATCCGCCGCTTTTTTTCTTGCTTCATGAGCCCAGCATACGACTCAGCATCAGCTCACACCGTGCGGAAACAGACATAGCTAAGCTGGACTTCCGGGCATGCTATATTGATAACCTATTGTCTATTGGAAAGGCTATCATGCATACGCATTTGAAGATCAGCGCGCTCCCCCTCATGCTCGCACTGGCCGGCGTAATGGGCGCACAAACCGCTGCCGCCGCTGAGAAGCAACTCTTCAACATCCAGCTGGACGCCAGCGCCAAAGACGCCACGAATGGCCGGCTGCTGGTGTTTGCGCGTGATGCCAAGTCCGCCGAGGCAGAGGCGATGGAAAGGTCCAAAGAAAAGTCGAACGAAGTAAGCGCAGTGGACGCTGACCCTTTCTCCGCCACTGCGACCACCGTTGCAGCAAAAGAAGTAAGCCGCATCCAGCCAGGACAAAGCATTGCCATTGACGGCGACGACATCGCATTTCCCCAGCCTTACTCGCAGCTGCCGCCTGGCGACTATTACGTCCAGGCCGTGCTGGATGTTGATCACAGCTACAACTACACCGGCCGCGGCGCCGGTGATTGGGTCAGTGATGTCGTCAAGGTTCATCTGCCATCGGCCGCGGCGCCGTCGCTCCGCCTGGCCCGCGTGCTGCCTGCAAACGATCCTTGGAAACGGGAATCCGCATCGCCCGAAGAGAGCAGCGCGCTGGAAACGGCCCGCCAACACGCGCAGGCAATCGACTACACCAGCCCAGCCCTGAGCGCATTCTGGGGCCGCCCAGTGAAGATGGCTGGCTGGGTACTCACGCCGCCAGGCTACGATGCGAAGGCAAAGGTGAGCTACCCAACCGTCTATTTCACCCACGGCTTTAGCGGGAATGCGGCTCGCCTTGTGCCTGTGCTAGGGCAAATTTACGGTTCCATGGCCAGCGGAAAAATGGCGCCCATGATCTGGGTGCTGCTCGATGAATCCAGCCCGACCGGCACCCACGAATTTGCGGACTCGGTCAACAACGGCCCTTGGGGCCAGGCATTGACCGCCGAATTGATTCCGCATCTTGAGAAGAACTACCGCATGGACGCCAAGCCTTCCGGACGCTTCCTGAATGGCCACTCTTCGGGCGGATGGGCGACGCTGTGGCTGCAGACGCGCTATCCGAAGCTGTTCGGCGGCACCTGGTCCACCTCCCCAGATCCATCCGACTTCCACGATTTCACGAACGTGGACCTGTACGCACCACAGGCCAATGTGTTCCGCAAACCTGACGGAAGTGCGTACCCATTGGTGCGCGATCATGAAAAGGTGATGGGCACCTTCGAGCAGTTCGCCAAGCTGGAACGTGTGCTGGGCAACTACGGCGGCCAGCTCGCATCGATGGAATGGGTGTTCTCGCCGCGCGACCCGGCCGGCGGGCCGCAGCCGATGTTCGACCGCGACACCGGCAATGTCGATCCAACCGTCGTCGCATACTGGCGCGAGAACTACGATATCGCCCACCGCACGAAGCGCGACTGGCCGAAGCTGAAAGCAGACCTGGACGGCAAGATCCACCTGATCGTCGGCACCGCCGACACCTTCTACCTTGATGGCTCAGCCCAAAAGCTCAAAGCAGTGATGGATGGCCTGAGCGCCAAAACCGACTTCCGTTTCATCCCTGACAGGACCCATTTCGACCTTTACAAGGACGGCGACGACAAAATGGCCTTGCTGAATCAAATCAGCTGGGAGATGTATTCAAAGGCGCGCCCGAAGTCCGCGTTGAAGGGCAAATAGTCATTTCGCCGGAGTTTATGCGCATCGCGAAATTTGGAATTGGCTTGGCATGTGCTGGCGTCATTGCGGTCGTCGCGATGAATGGGACTAGGCAGGCGAGTAGCGAGACAGTTGATGGCAACGCTCCGAAGGCTACCGCCAAGGCATCAGCCACTTCGCATGAACCATCCAGGGCGACTCGGCCGGCGTTGCCGATGCCGAATGGTGAGGTGACCTTGTCCAGGCAAGTCCTGGATCTGGTGGCAACCCATGATCCGGAGAAGCTCTTCCTCGCGTATGGCCTGCTGGCGGACTGCGTTGAGTTCAACCGGGAACATGACCGGTTGATCTTCGATCCAGAGTTGTTGGAGAAGACACCGAAATCGGAAAACGTCACCGGCTTGCGCGGCATGACCGACCAGGAGAAACGTCAGGACGCTAAACGCTGCGGCGCCATGACGGAGCGGGAGCGGCAATCGCGCCTGGAGTATCTTGCCGCTGCAGCCAAAGCAGGTGTGCCGGGATCGGCGATTGCATTCCTTCGCGAGGGGCCATTTGGCGACCCTTCCGCACTTAAAACCCGTCCTAATGATCCGCTTGTCGAGGAATGGAAAGCACTCGCTAGGGCACAACTTACCGCCGAAGCGGATGCGGGGACAGATCCCGGAGTGGTCAACTACATTGCAGTCGAATATGCGGGTGGTTCGCCAACGATTGAACAGAATGCACGGCTGGCCTATCGCTACTTCCTTGCGAATGGATTGATGCAAAGCGAATTATTAGGGCCGGATTCCGATGTCGCGAAATTTTTTGCCGAAGATAGTCCGTTGATGGACTCAATCGGGAAGGATCTTAGTTTGGCCGACCGGGCGGCCGAGATGGCGGCGGCTAAACAAATTGCGAGCAAGTTCCGGAGGCAAAGGGCACGCTAGGTCTCTGACAAAGAAAAAGCTCGCCGAAGCGAGCTTTCCTTGATTGCCGTTCCTACTTTTTACAGGACTTGCCGTGTGAGCCGTGGAAGCCTTTGGCCATGGCGTCGGATTCGCTCATGTACTCACCGGTTTTGGTCTTGCCGTAGTAGCGGTCACCCTCGCAGTGGTACACCTTGGTCGACACGTTGACCCATACCTTGCCGGCGCCTCCGCCGGCGGCTGCCTGGGCAGGCATTGCGGACTTGGCGGGTTTGGCGGCCGGTGCGGCTGCAGCGGCTGATGCTGGAGCCGCCGCAGGAGCGGCAGCCGCGGATGCTGCCGATGCTGCGGAAGCCTTTTTATCTACGCCGCCGTGTCCACGGCAAGCGCCCTTCATGGTGGCGCCGCTATAAGGCGTGCCATCCTTGCAGGTTGCAGTGACAGTAGCTGCCGCTTCGGCGGCTTGCGCGAAGCTGGTGAAAACGAAGGAGGAAGCGATTGCCAGCGAAAGTATGATTTTTTTCATGACCGACTCCAACAGACACGAACATACGTGCGTGTTTGGATAGTATTTCAATTTCGAAACTATTGAAAGCTAGTTACATGCGTGCGCTAACTTGGCGGCCAGCTGGTTGTGGCGTTCCAGCACCAGCGGCAGGTCGATGGTCTGCAGGATGCCGTCCTTGACCACGATTTTGCCGTTGATGATGCTGTAATTGACATTGGCCGGGGTGCAGAACACCAGCGCCGCCACCGGATCGTGCATGGCGCCGGCGAAACCTACCTGGTCAAGCTTGAACATTGCGATGTCGGCGGACATGCCTGGCTTGAGAGCGCCGATGTCGTCGCGATTCAGGACCTTGGCGCCTCCGAGGGTGGCCAGTTCGAGCGCCTGGCGTGCTGTCATGGCATCCGGGCCGAAACCTACGCGCTGCAGCAGCATGGCCTGTCGTACTTCGCCCAGCATGTGGGCGCCGTCGTTGGAGGCGGAACCATCGACGCCCAGGCCGACCGGCACGCCTGCATCGACCATCTTGCGGATCGGAGCAATGCCGGAGGCCAGGCGCATGTTCGAGCAAGGGCAGTGGGCGATGCCGGTGCCGGTGCGGGCGAACATATAGACGCCGGCGTCGTCGAGTTGCACGCAGTGTGCGTGCCACACGTCGTGGCCCACCCAGCCGCAGTCCTCGGCATATTCGGCCGGAGTCATATTGAATTTTTCGCGGCTGTAGGCGATGTCGTTGACGTTTTCCGCCAAGTGGGTGTGCAGGGAAACGCCGTGGCTGCGCGCCAGGGAGGCGGCTTCCTTCATCAGGTCACGCGAGACGGAGAACGGGGAGCAGGGCGCCACGACGATGCGCTGCATGGCGTGGCGGCTGGAGTCGTGGAAGGTCTCGATCAGGCGCTGGGTATCGCGCAGGATGGCCTTTTCGTCTTCCACCACGCAGTCCGGCGGCAGGCCGCCTTTTGACTGGCCAACGCTCATCGAACCGCGCGCAGCGTGGAAGCGCATGCCGATTTTGGTGGCCGCTTCGATGCTGTCATCGAGCTTGCAGTCGTTGGGGTAGATGTAGAGGTGGTCGCTGCTGGTGGTGCAGCCGGAGAGGATCAGCTCCGACATCGCGGTCAGCGTCGATACGTGCACCATTTCCGCATCCAGGTTGGCCCAGATCGGGTACAGGTTTGTCAGCCAGTTGAATAGTTCGCCGTTCTGCGCGGCGGGAATCACGCGCGTGAGGCTTTGGTACATGTGGTGGTGGGTGTTGACCAGGCCGGGGATCACCACGTGGTTGGCGGCGTTGATGACTTCATCGGCGCTTTGAGGCAGCTCGGACGAAGGGCCGACTTGTTCGATGACGTTATCGCGCACGAAGATGGCGCCGTCGTTGATTTCGCGGCGCTGTTCGTCCATCGTGACGACGACGCGCGCGTTTTTGATCAGGAGGGTCTTGGACATATTGTTTCCAGTTCTTTGAAATGATTGAACACTGCGGAAACAAAGCAATAAGCAATGCGGAAACAATGTTGAAAATACACCGGACCTGCATCGTTGCGGATGCAGGTCCGGTTGGGATCAGCCGACTTTAGGAATCAGCATCGGCTGCGGTACATCATCCTCTTCCTCGTCATCATGCACGGCAACCGGGCGGTCCGGCAAGACCAGGTTCAGGACCACGGCCACGATAGCGGCGGTGGAAATGCCCGAACCGAAGATTTCGTGCACGAAGGACGGCAGCTTGGCCAGCAGTTCCGGACGCGCCGACACCGCCAGCCCGCAGCCCACCGACACCGCGATCAGCAGGCCGGTACGCTTATCGTGTTCGACGTTGGACAGCATCTGCACGCCTGCCGCGATAATCATTGCGAACATCATCAGGCCAGCACCGCCCAGCACAGGCTGCGGGATCGTCACGACGATTGCACCCAGCACAGGGAACAGGCCGGCGGCTGCCAGGAACACGCCCGTCAGCGCCACCACGTAACGGCTTGCCACACCGGTCAGCGAAATCACGCCGACGTTCTGCGCGAAAGTCGATACCGGTGGAGCGCCCAGCACGGAGACGAAGGCGGAGCCCAGTCCATCGCACAGAACGCCACGGCACAGCAGCTTGCCTTTCATCTTGGTGTTGGTTGCGGAGCCGAGCGCCATGAAGGTGCCGGTGGTTTCCACAATCGTCACCACATAGGCCAGGGCCATGGCGAGGATGCCGCTAAGCGGGAAGGTCATGCCGAAGTACAGGGGCTGTGGAACGGCGAACACTGCGGCGTTTTGCACGGCAGTGAAGTTCACCATCCCGAGGCCCAGGCACACGGCATAGCCGATTGCGATGCCAAGTACAACGGCGGAAGCGGAAATGATTCCTTTGCCGAATTGTACCAAGGCGATCACGGTAGCCAGCACGAACAGCGCGATGGCAAGATTGGTCGGGTCGCCATAATTGGCGCCGGCATTCTTGCCACCGGCCGCCCAATCAACTGCGACTGGCACCAGAGACAGGCCGATCATGGTGACCACGACCGCCGTGACCTGGTGCGGGAACAGCTTGCGGATCTGCGGCATGAAGAAGCTGCCGAGGATCATGATGGCTGAGCCAGCCAGCGACGATCCCAGGATGCCCGGCACGCCGTGCTCCAGGCCCACGCTGATGGCAGCGCCGACGAAGGCAAAGCTGGTGCCCATGACGCAAGGCAGGCGGATGCCGACCCGTCCCACACCGATACACTGGATGGTGGTGACGATGCCGGAGCCGAGCAGCGCGGCGTTGACCAGTGCCACTACCTGGTCGGCGGGGAGTTTGAGGACTGCGCCGACCACGAGCGGGACGGCGATAATACCGCCCAGGGCGGCCAGCATGTGCTGGGCCGCCAGCAGGGCGGTAGTGATTGGCGGTGGACGGTCGTCCACCTGGTATAGCAGGTTGTTCATGGGGTCTCCGTTATAGGACTTTTTTTGAACTACTTGTTCCGGTGCTATCCGGCATGCCACTACGGGTCGTGCAATGATCTTAGAAGTGGTACTCCGCGCGGATCATTGGCGTTTTGGCGGTGCTTCCCGGGATATTATGCGGGTTGCCAAATTTATTGCGCCAGTATTGGTATTCCAGCCCGATCTTGAACGTATTCGGCTTGGCGTTCAGGTGGCGGCTCAGGTCATACATCACCTGTGCGTCGATATTCACCTCCGGCGAAGTCTGGCCGCCGAATTCGTCCTTGCCCTTGTTGCCGATCCAGTTGGCATAGCCTTCGAAGCTGAAGCCCGAACCCAGAGGGATGCCCCAGGCGGCGCTCAGCATGGCGTGCGTGTCGTATTTGTAGCGATTGGCGATGCCGAGCGGCTGGTTGCTTTCCCACATAGCCAGCAGGCTCACATTCAGGAAGCCCGGTACGTCCACCATCAAGGTAGGGCCGGCGACGATCATGCGCTTGCGCGAGTTGTAGCTGTCGTCGTTTTTGGTGTTCCAGTCGAAGCCTGCGGTGAGGCCGACGCCGCGAACCGGGCCGAACTTAAAGTCCTTGCCGCTTACTTTGCCCAGGTCCAGGGTGTGGCGGTACAACAGGTAGGCCTCGTGGGCGTTGTTGTCCGCACCGTCGGAGCGCAGGAAGTCGATGTTCATGTAGTTGCCGCCGTATTTGTAACCATCGGCATACGTCCAGTTAAGGATCTGCTTGTGGATGTCTTGCGGGTTGTACGGTTCGGCGAACTTGGTGCCGTAGCGGTAGCCGATGGAAGTGTCACTCCAGTCGGCGGCGCTGGCCTGTTGGGCGCCCACGGTCAGGGCCAGGACAGCGATGGTTCCTGCTGCCGCTACGCGTAATGCTTGCTGCATGTTGTCTCCTGTGATTTTTTGATATGGAGACCTGATTATGTCCGTGTCCCTCATGGTTGATATTCACCACCGTGTATATATCGCAATGCCCTGCCGTATATGATTTTCTCTATTCATAGGAGGAGACCCAATGGGCAAACTGAGTACACACGTATTGGACATCACGCAAGGCAAGCCTGGCGCAGGTGTGAAAGTGAAACTGTTCCGCGTCGAGGGCAGCACAAAAGTGTTGTTGAAGACCGACACCACCAACCAGGACGGCCGTTGCGAAACGCCTTTGCTGGCCGGCGGTGAAGTCGTTGCGGGCAAATATGAGCTGGTTTTCGCAGCAGGCGATTATTTCGCGGGGCAGGGCGTGAAACTGCCGGAGCCGCGCTTTGTTGACGAAGTCGTCATCGCCTTCGGTATTGCGGATGTTGAGGCCAACTACCACGTGCCAATCGTGGTGTCGCCATGGGCATATTCGACTTACCGGGGCAGCTAGGACGACGTTATGAGCAATACGAAAGCATTTCGCGCCAGCATCCTTCACTTCACGGCCGATCCGGCCCTGAGCGACAAGGCGCATTCCTGGCATGAAGACGGCCTGCTGGTGGTCGAAGAGGGCCGCGTGGTGGCTGCTGGCGATTACGATCGCCTGAAGGACACGCTGACGCCAGGCACGCAGGTGCGCGACTATCGCGGCAAGATCATCATGCCGGGATTTATCGACACCCACATCCATTACCCCCAAACGGACATGATCGCCTCGCCGGCGCCTGGACTGCTGCCGTGGCTGGATACCTACACTTTCCCGACCGAGCGCCAGTTCAAGGATCCGGAACATGCGCGCGGTGTGGCGGATTTCTTCGTCAAAGAGCTGCTGCGTTGCGGCACTACCACAGCGATGGTGTACTGCACCGTTCACTCGGAGTCGGTGGATGCCTTCTTTGGCGCTGCCGAAGTCCACAACCTGCGTATGGCGGCGGGCAAGGTGATGATGGACCGTCATTGCCCGGACTTCCTGCAGGATTCCGCCATCAGGGGCGCGCGAGAGAGCGAGGAATTGATCCACCGCTGGCATAACAAGGGCCGCAATATGTATGCCCTGACGCCGCGCTTTGCACCAACGTCCACCGAGGCGCAGCTGGCGATGTGCGGCGAACTGGCGCGTGCTTATCCGGATACATATGTTCAGACGCACGTGGCTGAAAACACGGATGAAGTGGCATGGGTGAAGGAGTTGTTCCCGGAAGCCCGCAGCTATCTGGATGTGTACGATAAATTCGGCCTGCTGCGCCAGCGGTCGATGTATGCGCATTGCATCTGGCTGGATGATGAGGATCGGGCGCGTATGGCTGATACGGGGGCTGCGGTGTCGATGTGCGCTACGTCGAATCTGTTCCTTGGCAGCGGGCTGTTTGATTTTGCTGCGGCGGATCGGCAGAAGGTGGCGTTGTCTCTGGCTACGGACGTTGGCGGCGGGACTTCTTTCTCCATGCTGCAGACCATGAACGAGACCTATAAGGTGGCGCGCATGGGGGGGACTTATTTGCCGGCGTTGCGGATGTTCTATATGGCTACGCTGGGTGGTGCGCGCAGTATGCAGCTGGAGGGGACGGTGGGGAATTTTGCCGTCGGAGCTGAGGCTGATTTTATTGTGGTTGATCCGAAGGCGACGCCGTTGCTGGAGCGGCGGACTACGCGGTGCAATAGCCTGGAGGAGTTGCTGTTTGCTGTGGCGTTGCTTGGGGATGATCGTTCGATTGCTGCTACCTACGCTGCTGGTGCGCAGGTGCATCAGCGCGGGGAGTAAACCCGGTAAACCAGGGTCAGACCCAAGGGTCTGACCCTGGTTTACCGGGTTAAAAAAAACGCCGGTTGGAGGACCGGCGCAAAAAGAGAAAGTCTGTACTTGGTAAATTATTGCGGCCAAATCTCGGCCAGGCGTAGCAAGTTGGTACTACCAGGCTGCCCGAAAGGCGTGCCGGCCGCGATAGCAATCTGATCCCCCGCCTGCACAAATCCTTCTTTCAGCGCAGTACGGCAAGCCGCAGCCACCATTTCATCCACACTATTCACATCCAGGCTCACGGTGCTATGCACACCCCAGGCCAGCGCGAGGCGACGGGCGGTTTCAGGCTTCGGCGTAATACTCACAATCGGCGCCATAGGCCGCTCGCGCGCCGTGCGCAGGCTGCTATGGCCGGAAGTGGTATAAGCCACCATCGCCTTCGCCCCCATGATCCGCGCCGCATCGCGCATGGCCGCGCTGATCGCATCACCCTTGTTCGGCAACGGCGCCTGGTGCTGCGCCTCGATCATGGCCGGATACAACGGATCGCGTTCAACTTCAGAAATAATGCGGTTCATGATCGACACCGCCTGCACCGGATAGGCACCGCTGGCCGATTCGGCCGACAGCATCACCGCATCAGCGCCTTCATAGACCGCATTGGCGACATCGGATGCTTCGGCGCGGGTCGGCACCGGCGCGCTGACCATCGATTCCAGCATTTGCGTCGCCACGACCACCGGCTTGCCATGCTTGCGGCACAGGCGCACGATGCGCTTCTGCACGCCAGGCACGCGTTCTGGCGGCAATTCCACGCCCAGGTCGCCGCGCGCCACCATAACGGCGTCGGAGACGCTGACGATTTCTTCCAGGCGATCCAAAGCGGCAGGCTTTTCCAGTTTCGACAGCACGCCGGCACGGCCTTGCACCAGCTCCTTGGCCTGTACCACGTCTTCCGGCAGCTGCACGAAGGAGAGGGCGATCCAGTCTACGCCGAGCCCCAGAGCGAACTCCAGGTCGGTCTTGTCCTTGGTGGTCAGCGCGGGAATCGGCAGCACGGCGTCCGGTACATTCACGCCTTTGCGGTCCGACAGCACGCCGCCATTCACCACGCGGGTGCGGATGGTGGTCGCGTCGTTCGACAGCACTTCCAGGCGGATGCGGCCGTCGTCCAGCAGTAAAGACTGGCCGGCGCTGACGACTGCGAACAGTTCAGGATGCGGCAGGCGCACGCGCGTGACGTCGCCGGGAGTTGCCGACTGGTCCAGCTGGAACTCAGCGCCGGCGTCCAGGCTTACCTTGCCTTCGGCGAACTGGCCGATGCGCAGCTTGGGACCTTGCAGGTCGGCCAGGATAGCGATAGGGCGGCCCAGCTCTTTTTCAATGGCGCGCACGATGCCGTAGCGCGCCTGGTGGTCGGCATGGCTGCCGTGGCTGAAATTGAAGCGGAACACATCCGCGCCGGCTTCGAACAACGCCTTGATGGTGGCGTGGTCACTGCTGGCCGGGCCCAGGGTTGCAACGATTTTTGCTTTGCGTTCGCGACGCATATTGGTGTCTCTCTCTATTCTCAAAAATCTGCTTAAAGAATCAGGATGGCGCGGAAGTCGTTCACGTTGGTGCGTGTCGGTCCGCTTACCACCAGGTCGTCCAGTGCGCTGAAGAAGCTGTAGGCGTCGTTATTGGCCAGCAGGTGCTTGCCGCTGGCGCCTTTCGCTTCTGCACGGGCCAGCGAATCCGGGGCGTAGAGCGCGCCGGCATTGTCTTCCGAGCCGTCGATGCCATCGGTGTCGCAGGCAATAGCGTGCACGCCCGCCGCACCTTCCATCGCCAGCGCAAAGCTGAGCAGGAATTCAACGTTGCGGCCACCGCGCCCATTGCCGCGTACCGTGACCGTGGTCTCGCCACCGGACAGGATGACGCATGGGCGCTGGAATGGCTGGCCATGTGCGAGGACCTGGCGCGCCATGGCGGCGTGCATAAGGCCGATATCGCGTGCCTCGCCTTCGATCCCGTCGGACAGGATGTAGGGCGTGAGGCCGGCGCTGCGTGCCTTTTCGGCAGCCGCGTCCAACGCATGCTGCGCGGTTGCGATCACATGGTGGCTGTGGCCTTCAAAGCGCTTATCGCCAGGCTTCGGCGTTTCGCTGGCCGGCGATTGCAGGTGGGCCAGCACGCTTTTCGGAATCTCGATCTGGTACTTGCACAGGATCGCCAACGCTTCTGCGCTGGTTGTCGCGTCGGGCAGGGTAGGTCCGCTGGCGATGACGCGCGGATCGTCGCCCGGTACGTCGGAAATCAGCAGCGTGACCACGCGGGCCTTGCCGCAGGCCAGCGCCAGGCGGCCGCCCTTGATGGCGGAAAGGTGCTTGCGCACGCAGTTCATTTCACCGATGGTGGCGCCGCTTTTCAGCAACGCCTTGTTCAGCGCCTGCTTCTCAGGCAGCGAAATCCCTTCGGCGGGCAAGGCCAGCAAGGCCGAACCGCCGCCGGAGATCAGGCACAAGACCAGGTCGTTCTCGGTCAAGCCTTGCACCATGTCCAGCATGCGCGCGGCGGCTTTCTGGCCCGCGTCATCCGGTACAGGGTGCGAAGCTTCAACGACTTCGATGTGTTTCGTATCGGCGCCATGGCCGTAACGTGTCACCACCAGCCCCGAAAGCGGGCCTTGCCAGTGCTGCTCCACTGCCTGCGCCATCGCTGCAGCGCCTTTGCCGGCGCCGATCACCAGCGTGCGGCCATTGGCGGGCGGCGTTGGCAGGTAGTCCTGCATCAGGTTGCGTGGATGGACCGCGCCGATGGCGGCGTTATACAGGTCGAGCAAGAGCTCGCGTGGGGCTGGGGTGTACGTCATATCAAGCCTGTGCGATACGGTGGTTGGACATCAGCTCGATTGCCTGGCACAGCGCGGAGTGGTCGAGGCCGGACAGACCGTTGGCGGCGCAGGCGTTCATCAGTTCCTGGGTGGCCGAGGTGTTAGGCAGCGACACGCCCAGCGCCTTGGCGCCTTGCAGCGCCAGGTTCAGGTCCTTCTGGTGCAGGGCGATACGGAAGCCTGGATTGAAGGTACGCTTGACCATGCGCTCGCCGTGCACTTCCAGGATGCGCGAGGAAGCGAAACCGCCCATAAGCGCTTCACGCACCTTGGCTGGATCGGCGCCGGCTTTGGAGGCGAACAGCAGCGCTTCGGCCACGGCCTGGATGTTCAGTGCAACGATGATCTGGTTGGCTACCTTGGTGGTCTGGCCGTCGCCGTTGCCGCCTACCAGGGTGATGTTCTTGCCCATCAGGTCGAACAGCGGCTTGACGGTGTCGAAGGCTTCCTGCGGGCCGCCGACCATGATGGTCAGCGAGGCCGCCTTGGCGCCCACTTCGCCGCCGGATACCGGAGCATCCAGGTAAGCGCAGCTCTTCTTGTTGATCTTTTTGGCGAATTCCTTGGTGGCGATCGGCGAGATGGAGCTCATGTCCACCACGATCTTGCCGGCGGTCAGGCCAGCGGCGATGCCGTCTTCCGAGAACAGGACTTCTTCTACCTGCGGGGTGTCCGGTACCATCAGGAAGATGATGTCGGCGCGCTTGGCCACTTCCATCGCGGAGGTGCATACGGTGGCGCCGCCTTCGACCAGGTTGGCCGGCGGGTTCTTCACGTCGTGCAGGTACAGTTTGTGGCCCGCTGCTTGCAGGTGACCGGCCATTGGGCCGCCCATGATGCCGAGACCGATGAATCCGAGTTTTTGCATGGTACTTTCTCCTCTATGTGTTATTCAGGCAGCCGAAACCTGGCGCCATCCCAAGCCAGCTTCGGTGCCGGCCTTTGGTTTGTATTCGCAGCCCACCCAACCGTCGTAACCGATTTCGTCGAGGAAGCTGAGCAGGTAGCGGTAATTGATTTCGCCGGTACCCGGTTCGAAACGGCCCGGGTTGTCGGCCAGCTGCACGTGCTTGATCACGGATAGGTGGTTCTTGATCGTGTTCGCCAGTTCGCCTTCCATGCGCTGCATGTGGTAGATGTCGTACTGCAGGAACAAGTTGTCCGAACCCACCGATTCAATCAGGTCCAGGCCCTGGCGGGTGCCCGACAGGAAGAAGCCCGGAATATCGAAAGTGTTGATCGGCTCGATCAGCAGCGGGATGCCGGCTTTCTTCAAGGCGTTGGCCGCGAATTTCAGGTTGCTCACCAGGACAGCGCGGGCATCGGCATCGGCTACGCCTTGCGGCTTGATGCCGACCAGGCAGTTGATGCGCTGGGTGCCGAGCACGCTGGCGTAGGCCAGTGCGGTTTCCACGCCTTGTTCGAACTCGCCGACGCGGTTCGGGTGGCAGGCGATGCCTCGCTCGCCGCCGGCCCAGTTACCGGCCGGGAGGTTGTGCAGCACCATCTCCAGCTTGTGCTGTTCCAGTTGCTCGTGAATCTGTTGCGGTTCGAATTCGTACGGGAACAGGAACTCCACACCCTTGAAGCCGTTGCGCGCAGCGGCGCCGAAGCGTTCCAGGAAAGGCTGCTCGTTGAACAGCATGGTCAGGTTGGCAGCGTATTTTGGCATTGCAGTTCCCTCTTAAGCGACGTCGATGATGTCGTTGAATTCGTTGATGGCGTTGATCTCGGTGCCCATGGCGATATTGGTCACGCGCTCCAGGATCACTTCCACCACGACCGGCACGCTGTACTTGGCCATCAGCTCGCGGGCTTGTTCGAAAGCGGGGATGATGTCGTCCGGCTTGTGCACACGGATCGCCTTGCAGCCTAGGCCTTCCACGACAGCGACGTGGTCCACGCCGTAGCCATTCAGTTCCGGCGCATTCACGTTTTCGAAGGACAGCTGTACGCAGAAGTCCATGTCGAAGCCGCGTTGCGACTGGCGGATCAGGCCCAAGTAGGAGTTATTCACCAGCACGTGGATATAAGGCAGCTTGAATTGCGCGCCCACGGCCAATTCTTCGATCAGGAACTGGAAGTCGTAGTCGCCCGAAATCGCCACGATGTCGGTGGTAGGATCGGAGGCACGTACACCCAGCGCGGCAGGGATGGTCCAGCCCAGCGGGCCTGCCTGGCCGCAGTTGATCCAGTTGCGCGGCTGGTAGACGTGCAGGAACTGCGCGGCAGCGATCTGCGACAAACCAATCGCGGACACATAGCGGGTGTTGCGGCCGAAGTACTTGTTCATTTCCTCGTACACGCGCAGCGGCTTGACCGGGACATTGTCGTAGTCGGTCTTGCGCAGCATGGTGCGCTTGCGGTTCTGGCACTGGGCGACCCAGCCGCTGCGGTCGCGCAGCTTGCCGGCGGCTTTCCATTCCTTGGCCACTTCGATGAACAGTTCCAGCGCATAGCCTGCGTCGGAGACGATGCCCAGGTCCGGGCCGAACACGCGGCCGATCTGGGTTGGTTCGATATCCACGTGCACGAACTTACGGCCTTCGGTGAACACGTCGACGGAGCCGGTGTGGCGGTTCGCCCAGCGGTTACCGATGCCGATGATGAAGTCCGATGCCAGCACGGTGGCGTTGCCGTAGCGGTGGCTGGTTTGCAGGCCTGCCATGCCCGCCATCAGCGGGTGGTCGTCAGGGATGGTGCCCCAGCCCATCAGGGTAGGGATCACCGGCACGTTGACGATTTCGGCGAATTCCTGCAGCAGGGCCGATGCATTGGCGTTGATGATGCCGCCGCCGGCGGTGATCAGCGGGTATTCCGCGTCCATCATCATTTCCAGCGCTTTCTCAACCTGGGCGCGGGAGGCGCGCGGCTTGAAGGCTTCCAGCGGGGTGTAGGTCTCCGGATCGAACTCGATCTGCGCCATCATCACGTCGAATGGCAGGTCGATCAGGACCGGACCTGGGCGGCCGGAGCGCATCAGGTGGAAGGCTTGCTGGAACACGCGCGGCACCTGGGCCGGTTCCAGAACCGTGGTCGCCATCTTGGTGACCGGTTTGGCGATGGACGAAATATCCACGGCCTGGAAATCTTCTTTGTGCAGGCGGGCGCGCGGCGCCTGGCCGGTAATGCACAGGATAGGGATCGAGTCAGCTTGTGCCGAATACAGGCCGGTGATCATGTCGGTGCCGGCAGGACCGGAAGTGCCGATGCAGACGCCGATATTGCCTGGGGCGGCACGGGTGTAGCCTTCAGCCATGTGGGAAGCCCCTTCAACGTGGCGGCCCAGGATGTGCTTGATCTTGCCGTTCTTTTTCAGCGCAGCGTACAGCGGGTTGATGGCGGCGCCCGGCACGCCGAACGCGACCGAAATACCTTCCTTCTGCAGTACGTGAACAGCTGCTTCAGCTGCCGTCATTTTTGCCATGGTGATCTCCTGATGTGCATACAAAGTGTGTTGTTGATGTTTTGTATGCTATCGGCGAAGCGCTCCCCTGATAAGACGACAAAAAATCGTTTCATTCGATACCTTGGGTATGGAATAATCAAAGACATGGATAAATTGAAGCAAATCGAGGCCTTTGTGGCCGTCGTCGAGAAGGGCAGCCTGGCCCGCGCGGCGCTGGAACAGAACATCACGCCGGTCATGCTTGGACGGCGAATTGATGCGCTGGAGAAACGTTTGGGCGTGAAACTGATGCACCGCACAACGCGCCACCAGACGCTGACCGAGCAGGGCAATGTGTTCTTGGAGGATTGCCGCAAGCTGCTCTCTGATATGGATATCGCCGAGCGCAATGTTTCGGAGGGTAAGCACAAGGCGACGGGCCACCTGATCGTGTCCGCGCCGGCCTCGTTTGGGCGCCAGCATGTTGCACCGCACGCACCAGGCTTTTTGGCCGCCAATCCGGAGGTGCAGCTGTCCTTCAACCTGACCGACCAGGTGATCGACCTCGTGCGCGAAGGCTATGACCTTGGCATCCGTATCGGCGGTGTGATCGACCCCAGTTTCGTTGCAGTGCGCCTCGCAAAGAACCGACGTGTTGTATGCGGCACACCGGAATACTTCGAACGTAACGGCATTCCGCGCACGCTGGACGACCTGGCACAACACAACTGCCTGGCGTTCAACCTTCAAGGCGGACAGCAGCGCGGCTGGTATTTCCAGCAGGGCGGCAAGCCAGTCACGGTAAGGGTGCAGGGAAATCTGGACTGCAACGACGGTGAGTTACTGCACCGCTGGGCGTGCGAGAGCCTTGGATTAGCGTGGCGTTCGACGTGGGAGATCCAGGCGCAGCTGGCGGAGGGCAGCCTGATTACGGTGCTCGATGATTTTGCGCTGCCCGATTACGACATCATGGCGGTTTACCTGCAGCAGCGCCACTTGCCGGCAAAAATCCGCTTCTTCATCGACGAACTGAAAGCGATTTATGCGGAGCCGGGTTACTGGACTAAGCCGATTGCGCAGCGTCCGGCAAACGCGGCTGCGACAGGAACACTGCAACTTCCGCCATCGCCTTAAAGACGGCGGCGGTCAGCAGCGAAACCTGCGCCCGCGACGGGTCGTTTTCGAAGGAAGTGAGCGGCGACAGTTCGCGCATCAGGCGGGCGCGCACGATCTGCAAGCCGCAGCCGGCAATGATGGTGGCAAGCTGCGGCAACAGGGCGCGCATGCGCTGCACGCCGTCGTTAGACTGGGCTGCGATTTCCAGCACGATGCCGCCTTCCGCAGGCTCCATTTGCACCGACACTTTGCCGACGTCCAGCAAATTGAGTTCAAGGCGCAGTGCTACGCGCGGACGGCGGCGGCGCTGGTCCGGGCCTTCTTCCTGGCCGGGATCGCGCGCGATTACGCGCAGCGTCAGCTTCTCTGCGCCCCAGGCGTAGACGGCGAAACGCCAGGCATCCAGCTCCGACACCAGGCCGTGATTCGCGCGCTGCATCTGCGGCGGCGGATCGGCCATGAACAGGCTGGCCGGAACGTGTCGGCCTTCATGTTGCTGCATCAGGGCGGCGCGCTGCTCGCCATAGGTGCGCACCATCACTTGCCAGGAAGCGGCCAATTGATTGGTGTCGGGGTTGTGCCAGACCAACTGGCGCAAGGAGAAAAGCTGGTTGGGCTGCATCGACAGCGTTTCCTGCGCCAGCATCGCGCTGGCGGCGGCAACCGAAGAAGCGGCTGCCTTGCTCGCCAAGCCTTGCTGCGCGGCGCCCTCCATCGAATCGATCAAGGCGCCCACGGAGGACGGCAAGCCGCTCTGCAGCGCGAACTCGGGCGCGTCGCCCGGTGGCTGGGCAACGGGAGGAACCGGCTGGGCATTGACCAGGCCAGGCGTCTCGCGAACCTGGCGATCGTGCACGCTCAGTGCCGGATTGGATGGTGTAACGCGATCGAGTGCCATAAAAACTGATAGTAATACGGCGATATCGAAAAAGCCAACCGCGTACGGTTGGCTTTCTCAGGCAAGCTGCGAAATTACTGCAGCAGGGACAGGACCAGGGAAGACTGGCTGTTGGACTGCTTCAGCATGGCGGTGCCGGCTTGCAGCAGCATCTGCGACGAGGTCATGGTGGCGGATTCGGAAGCGAAGTCCACGTCCATGATGCGGCCGCTGGCGTTCTTGGTGTTGGTCGAAATATTGGCCAGGTTGTTGTAGACGTGGTCCAGGCGGTTCGACACAGCACCCAGCTTGGAGCGCAGCGCGCCAACGGAGTCAATAGCGGTGGCCAACTGGTCGATCGCAGCATTGGCGCTGGCGGTCAGCTGGGTACCTGGTGCAACCATTGCGGTACCCGCCTGGCTGAAGGTACCGGCGCCACCGGTTGCAGCGGTGATGTCGGTCACAGCGGTGGACAGTTCGGTGTTGAAGTTCACCGACAGTTTTTCGCCGGAGCTGGCGCCAATCTGGAAGGTCAGGGCAGCGGTCATCTTGCCGCCGGTGGCGATCAGCGAAGTGCCGCCGAACTTGGTGTTGCCGAAGATGTTCGACAGTTCGTCGGTCAGCGAGTCAAATTCCTTTTGCATCGCGGTCTGGTCGGCGGCGGTGGACGAGCCATCGGCAGCCTGGGTCGCCAGGTCCTTCATGCGGTTCAGGATATTGGTGGTCTCTTCCAGCGCGCCTTCGGCGGTCTGCATCAGGGAAACCGAGTTTTGGGTGTTGCGCATTGCAACGCCCATGCCGCTGGTCTGGGTTTTCAGACGGGTGGCGATCTGCAGGCCTGCAGCGTCGTCCATTGCCGAGTTGATGCGGAAGCCGGTGCTCAGGCGGGTCATCGACGTCGACAGCGAAGTCTGCGTGCGGGAAATCGAGTTTTGCGCGGACAGCGCCGCTGCGTTGGTGTGAAGGCTCAGCATGCTAGCTCCTGGGTGGTTGGTTCAATTGAGCAGCGAGGTGTTTTCTGCGCTCTCACCATTACAAGGCGACTGCCCGGCGCAGGACATTAAATGCTCTGTGGAAATTTCTAAATAAAAAAAGCCAACCGCGTACGGTTGGCTTTCGTGGCGAAGCGACTGGATTACTGCAGCAGGGACATGACCAGGGAAGACTGGCTGTTCGACTGCTTCAGCATGGCAGTGCCCGCTTGCAGCAGCATCTGCGACGAGGTCATTTGCGCGGATTCGGAAGCAAAGTCCACGTCCATGATGCGGCCGGTTGCGTTCTTGGTGTTGGTCGAAATATTGGACAGGTTGTTGTACACGTGGTCCAGGCGGTTCGACACGGCGCCCAGTTTCGAACGCAGCGCGCCGACCGAGTCAATCGCGGTGGCCAGCTTGTCGATGGTGGCGTTGGCGTTGGTGGAACCGACGGAGGCAACACCGCCGACGTCGCTGATTTCGTTGCCGTTGGCGGCACCTGCGACGCCCAGATCAACGAAGCCGGTAGCGGCCAGTTTGATGTCAGCGGAGGCCGTTCCCAGCTCAGCGGTGAAGTTGGCGCTCAGCTTCTCGCCGGAGCTCGCGCCGATCTGGAAGGTGATGGCGGCGGACAGTTTGCCTGGGCTGGTACCAGCTGCCTTTTGCAGCAGGCTGGTGCCTCCGAACTTGGTGTTGTTGAAGATGTTCGACAGCTCATCGCTCAGGGAGTTGAACTCCTTCTGCATGGCGGTCTGGTCGGCGGCGGTCGACGAACCATCGGCAGCCTGGGTGGCCAGGTCCTTCATGCGGTTCAAGATGTTGGTGGTCTCATCCAGCGCGCCTTCCGAAGTCTGCATCAGCGAGATCGAATTCTGGGTGTTGCGCATGGCAACGTTCATGCCGCTGCTCTGGGTTTTAAGACGGGTGGCGATCTGCAGGCCGGCAGCGTCATCCATTGCCGAATTGATGCGGAAGCCGGTGCTCAGGCGGGTCATCGAGGTCGACAAGGAGGACTGCGTGCGGGAAATCGAGTTTTGCGCGGAAAGGGCCGCTGCATTGGTGTGAAGGCTCAGCATGCTAACTCCTGGGTTATTAGTTCAATTCGAGCAGCGAGTCTTTTCTGCGCTCTCATGAGTTCAAGGCGACCGCAACGGCAAACTCATTAAGTGCTGGACAGGAATTTTTTGAAAAAAAAAGCCAACCGCGAACGGTTGGCTTTTTGCTGTGCAGGCCCAGGAATTACTGCAGCAGGGACATGACCAGCGAGGACTGGCTGTTCGATTGCTTCAGCATTGCGGTGCCGGCTTGCAGCAGCATTTGCGAGGAGGTCATTTGCGCGGATTCGTTAGCGAAGTCCACGTCCATGATGCGGCCGGTGGCGTTCTTGGTGTTGGTCGAGATATTGGACAGGTTGTTGTAGACGTGGTCCAGGCGGTTCGATACGGCGCCCAGCTTGGAGCGCAGCGCGCCCACGGCGTCGATGGCGGTCGCCAGTTTGTCGATGGCGCCGTTAGCGGCAGCGGAGGTGCTGATTTCGACACCAGCCGCGGCGCCGGCGGTGCCGTCGTCCTTGAAGCCCACCGACGCGGCCAGGATCTTGGCGGAGGCGTTGGTCAGTTCAGCCGTGAAGTCTGCGGTCAGCTTCTCGCCGGAGCTGGCGCCAATCTGGAAGGTGATCGCGGAGGACAGCTTGCCTGGGCTGGCGCCGGTGGCCAGGTTCTGCAGCAGGGTGGTGCCGCCGAACTTGGTGTTGTTGAAAATGTTGCTCAGTTCGTCGGTCAGCGAGTCATATTCCTTCTGCATTGCGGTCTGGTCAGCAGGGGTGGAAGAACCGTCGGCTGCCTGGGTCGCCAGGTCCTTCATGCGGTTCAGGATGTTGCTGGTCTCGTCCAGCGCACCTTCCGAGGTCTGCATCAGGGAGATCGAATTCTGGGTGTTGCGCATGGCAACGTTCATGCCGCTGGTCTGGGTCTTCAGGCGGGTGGCGATCTGCAGGCCTGCCGCGTCGTCCATTGCCGAGTTGATACGGAAGCCTGTGCTCAGGCGGGTCATCGAAGTCGACAGCGAAGACTGGGTGCGGGAAATCGAGTTTTGCGCGGAAAGCGCCGCTGCGTTGGTGTGAAGGCTCAGCATGCTAACTCCTGGGGTTGTTGATTGCGTTCAAAAGTACAAGGCGACCACCCGGCGCAAAGCATTAAATGCCGAGTGGAAAAATTTTTGAATAAAAAAGCCAACCGCGAACGGTTGGCTTTTTGCCAAGCAAACTGCGGAATTACTGCAGCAGGGACAGCACCAGCGAAGACTGGCTGTTGGACTGCTTCAGCATCGCGGTGCCGGCTTGCAGCAGCATTTGCGACGAAGTCATGGTGGCGGATTCGGAAGCGAAGTCCACGTCCATGATGCGGCCGGTTGCATTCTTGGTATTGGTCGAGATATTGGACAGGTTGTTATAAACGTGGTCCAGGCGGTTCGACACGGCGCCCAGCTTCGAACGCAGTGCGCCGACGGCATCGATGGCGGTGGACAGCTTGTCGATGGTCAGGTTGGCAGCGCCCGCTGCAGTCAGTTCGGTACCGCCAGCTGCGCCGGCACCGGCGTCGGTGAAGCCAGCGGCGGCCAGCTTGATCTTGCCAGCGGCGCCGGTACCGCCGCCGGTGGTGCCCAGTTCGGCGCTGAAGTCGGCCGACAGGGTCTCGCCGGAGCTTGCGCCAATCTGGAAGGTAATCGGCGCAATCATCTTACCGCTGGCGGAATTCAGCAGCGCAGTGCCGCCGAACTTGGTGTTGGTGAAGATGTTCGACAGTTCGTCGGTCAGCGAGTCGTATTCTTTTTGCATCGCGGTCTGGTCGGCGGCGGTGGACGAGCCATCGGCTGCCTGGGTTGCCAGGTCCTTCATGCGGTTCAGGATGTTGGACGTCTCGTCCAGCGCGCCTTCTGCGGTCTGCATCAGGGAGATCGAGTTCTGGGTGTTGCGCATGGCAACGCCCATGCCGCTGGTCTGCGTCTTCAGGCGGGTGGCGATCTGCAGGCCGGCAGCGTCATCCATTGCCGAGTTGATACGGAAGCCGGTGCTCAGGCGGGTCATCGAAGTCGACAGCGAGGACTGGGTCCGCGAAATCGAATTTTGCGCGGACAGGGCCGCTGCGTTGGTGTGAAGGCTCAGCATTGCAAGCTCCTGGTAAGTGGTTCAAGTCGAGGAGCGATTTGCGCGCTCTCAGAAGTACAAGACGACCGCAGGGGCAGGCGCATTAAATGCCGAGTGGAAATAATAAAGGGAGCCGAAGCTCCCTTGTTACTTACATATTTGGATAGTTCGGACCGCCGCCGCCTTCCGGCGTGATCCAGACGATGTTCTGGGTCGGGTCCTTGATATCGCAGGTCTTGCAATGCACGCAATTCTGCGCGTTGATCTGCAGGCGGTCCTGGCCTTCGTCGGTCTTGACGAATTCATACACGCCGGCCGGGCAGTAACGCGATTCCGGACCTGCATATTTGGCAAGGTTGACGTTCACTGGCACCGAATCATCTTTCAGCGTCAGGTGGATAGGCTGGTCTTCCGCGTGGTTGGTGTTCGAGATGAAGACCGAGGACAGGCGATCGAAGGTCAGCTTGCCATCCGGCTTAGGATAGGTGATCGGGGTGAAGTCCGAAGCAGGGCGCAGGCAGGCGTGGTCCGGGGTCGAGTGATGCAGGGTCCAAGGTGCTTTACCGCGGAAGACGATCTGGTCGATGCCGGTCATCAGGGAGCCCAGGTACAGGCCCTTCTTCAGCCATGGCTTAACGTTACGCGCCACATGCAGTTCTTCGTGCAGCCAGGACTTCTCGAACGCTTCTGGATAAGCGGCCAGTTCGTCGCCGGTACGGCCGGCGCCCAGCGCTGCCACGACAGCTTCAGCAGCCAGCATGCCGGACTTGATCGCAGCGTGGGAACCCTTGATGCGGCTCATATTCAGGAAACCAGCGTCGCAGCCGATCAGTGCGCCGCCCGGGAATACCAGCTTAGGCAGCGATTGCAGGCCGCCCGCGGTGATCGCGCGCGCGCCGTAGGAAATGCGCTTGGCGCCTTCGAAGAAGGTGCGGATTTCCGGGTGGGTCTTGTAGCGCTGGAATTCTTCGTATGGGGACAGGTACGGGTTCTCGTAGTCCAGGCCCACGACGTAGCCAACCATGACCTGGTTGTTTTCCATGTGGTACAGGAAGGAACCGCCGTAGGTCTTGGTGTCCAGCGGCCAGCCGGTGGTGTGGATCACCAGGCCAGGCTTGTGCTTGGACGGGTCGATTTCCCACAGTTCCTTGATGCCGATGCCGTAGGACTGCGGATCTTTGTCTTTGTTCAGGTTGTACTTGGCCATGAGCTGCTTGCCCAGGTGGCCGCGCGCACCTTCGGCGAACAGGGTGTACTTACCGTGCAATTCCATGCCCAGCTGGAAGTCAGGGCCTGGTTCGCCATCGCGCTTCACGCCCATATTGCCGGTCGCAACGCCTTTGACCGAACCATCGTCGTTGTACAGGATTTCGGCGCCGGTAAAGCCAGGGAAGATTTCCACGCCCAGGGCTTCAGCCTGCTGGCCCAGCCAGCGCACCACATTGCCCAACGAGATCACGTAGTTGCCGTGGTTCTCGAAGCACTTCGGCAGCAGCATGTTCGGGGTCTTGTAAGCCTTGGTCTCGGTCAGGAAGAGCACACGGTCTTCGGTGACTTCGGTGTTCAGCGGCGCGCCCAGCTCTTTCCAATTAGGGATCAGCTCGGTAATGGCTTTCGGGTCCATCACGGCGCCGGACAGGATGTGGGCGCCCAGCTCACCGCCTTTTTCCAGCACGACCACGGAGGTATCCGCATTCAGCTGTTTAATCTTGATCGCTGCCGCCAGGCCAGCAGGGCCGCCGCCAACGATCACAACGTCGTACTCCATTGCCTCGCGTGGGCCGTACTGTTCTACAAGGTTGCTCATAATTTTTTATAAGAATGATGGAAAAATTCGTGCTGGAAATAGAACGAGTGTGCTCTTTTTCCCTTGGTAATGCAACGGTGGCGCCATTGTGAGGGCTAATATTAGACGTGGCAATCTAATAAGGAGGTTTTTTGTGTCATCATGGCGGAACAGAATCAAAAGGAGTAGCCGGTGGGGATTGAAGTAAATTTTGAGGGCAAAATCGCCCTGATCACGGGCGCTTCCAGCGGGCTTGGCGCCCGTTTCGCCAAGGTGCTGGCCAAGGCCGGATGCCAGGTGGTACTGGCCTCGCGCCGGATCGAACGCCTGAAGGAATTGCGCGCCGAAATCGAAGCCGACGGCGGCGCCGCCCATGTGGTCACGCTGGACGTGACCGACTTTGCCAGTATCAAATCCGCGATCGCCCATGCCGAGACCGAGGCGGGTCCGATTGATATTCTGGTCAATAATTCCGGTGTGTCTATGACGCAACGTTTGCTCGACGTTTCGCCGGAAGATTATGATTTTGTTATGGATTGCAACCTGCGCGGCGCGTTTTTTGTGGCGCAAGAGACCGCAAAGCGCATGGTGGCGCGGGCCAAGGGCGATCCCCGCAAGCAGCACCGCATTATCAATATCGCCTCGGTGGCGGGATTGCGGGTGCTGCCGCAGATTGGCGTGTATTGCATGAGCAAGGCGGGCGTGGTGCAGATGACCAAGGCCATGGCGGTGGAGTGGGGCAAGTATGGGATCAACACCAATGCGATCTGCCCTGGCTACATCGAGACCGAGATCAATGAGGACTATTTCGCCAGCGAGCAGGGCAAGCGATTGATCGATATGCTGCCGCGCAAGCGGGCAGGGAAGCCGGAGGATCTGGATGGCCTGCTGTTGCTGCTGGCGGGCGATGAGGCGCATTTCATCAATGGCGCCATTATTTCTGCCGACGACGGCATGATGGCTGGCTGAAACCCCTTAACAGTCTCAAGACCGCGGGGCTGGTTCTAGGTCTTTGACTTATTGCGAAGATCAAGAGCGCACAACCGAAACCCTTTGCAGTCGCGCCGACGGGGTCCGCCCCTTGGGTCGTACCCTGGTTTTCCGGGTCTGGCGGTTTTAGCGCGCCCCAGCCAGCTTATGTACCAGCTCGGTCGCCGTCGAGGCGCCGAACTTCCGCATCAGGCTGGCCCGATGCATTTCCACCGTGCGAGGCGACAGTCCCGCATCGCGCGCAATCATCTTGCTGGTCTTGCCCTCTACCAGCAGCGCAGCAATCTCGCGCTCACGCGGGGTCAGGGCAGCCGACACCGGCCTTTGCTCCGACACATCCTCAAACGTCCAGATGCCCGCGCCTAAAGGCTGCGATGGGTCCAGCGCCCGCCCGGTCACATGGCACCAGAACAATTCCCCGCTAGCGCGGCGCATAATCCGTTCATCCGAATAGCGCCCGCGCGCATTCATGATCGGGATAATCCGGTCACCAGTGCGCAAATACTCATCCTGGGTCGGATACAACACCTGAAAGGATTGCCCATCCAGCTCCGCCGCCTGATAGCCGAACATGGCCGCCAGCGCATCATTGCTGGCCTGGATCACGCGGTTATCGGAAACGCACATGCCAACCGGGGCAAATTTGAAGATGGACTCGTAATTGATCGACATTGCGGTAGTTCTACGGTATTGAAGTTTGCGCGGGCGTATTCTATCCTCAAACGCCAATCTGGCCATTCAAGCAAGGAGACATAATGAATAAAATTTACCCGGATGCCAAGGCCGCCCTGGCCGGCATCGTGGCCGACGGCCAGACGATCGCCGTTGGCGGTTTCGGCCTGTGCGGCATACCGGAAGCCCTGATCGCCGCCCTGCGCGATACCGGCGCCACCGGCCTGACCGCCATTTCCAATAACGCAGGCGTGGACGGCTTCGGCCTGGGCCAGCTGCTGGAAACCCGCCAGATCAAGAAAATGATCTCCTCCTACGTGGGCGAGAACAAGGAATTCGCACGCCAGTTCCTGGCCAGCGAACTGGAACTGGAATTCACCCCGCAAGGCACACTGGCTGAAAAGCTGCGCGCCGGCGGTGCAGGCATCCCAGCCTTCTTCACCAAAACCGGCGTTGGCACCATCGTCGCCGACGGCAAGGAAATCCGTGAATTCGACGGCGAGCAATACGTGATGGAACGCTCCCTGGTCGCCGACGTCTCCCTGGTTAAAGCCTGGAAGGCCGACAAATCGGGCAACCTGGTCTTCCGCAAGACCTCGCGCAACTTCAACCCGAACGTGGCCGCCGCGGGCAAGGTCTGCGTCGTGGAAGTGGAAGAGATCGTCGAAGTCGGCGCCATCGATCCGGACGCCGTGCACCTGCCGGGCATCTACGTGCACCGCATCGTGCTCAACGCCACCCCGGAAAAACGCATCGAACAGCGCACCGTGCGTGCCAACTAAGGAGAAGACAACATGGCATGGACTCGTGATGAAATGGCCGCACGCGCGGCAAAAGAGCTGCAAGACGGCTTCTACGTAAACCTGGGCATCGGCCTGCCGACCCTGGTCGCGAACTACGTACCGCAACACATGGAAGTGTTCCTGCAGTCGGAAAACGGTTTGCTGGGCATCGGCCCATTCCCGACCGAAGCGGAAGTGGACGCTGACCTGATCAACGCCGGCAAGCAAACTGTGACCGCACTGCCGGGCGCAGCCTACTTCAGCTCGGCTGACTCGTTCGCCATGATCCGCGGCGGCAAGATTAACCTGGCGATCCTGGGCGCGATGCAGGTATCGGAAAAGGGCGACCTGGCCAACTGGATGATCCCAGGCAAAATGGTGAAGGGCATGGGCGGCGCGATGGACCTGGTCGCCGGCGTCAAGAAAGTGGTGGTGCTGATGGAGCACGTCGCCACCGCCAAAGACGGCTCGACCTCCCATAAGCTGCTGAAGAAATGCGACCTGCCGCTGACCGGCGTCGGCGTGGTGGACATGATCATTAGCGACCTCGGCGTGATGGAAATCACTGCGACCGGCGTCAAAGTCACCGAACTGGCGCCAGGCGTCACCCGCGAAGAAATCACCGCCGCCTCCGGCGTGGAACTGTCGTTTGCATAATTAAAGTCGGGGTCAGGTCGAGCAAACGGACACGGGCTCATGCGCGCAGCGCATGAGCCCGTGTCCGTTTGCTCGACCTGACCCCGACTTTCAAAGAAGAAGGGGACGCCGCGGCGTCCCCTTTCTTTTGTTCCTTGCTGGCCGGGCTTACTGGCCTTTGACGTAGGTGTATTTACGCTTGCGTTCGGACTTGATCAGCGGGCCGACTTTGCTGGAGTCGATCGGCGATTTCGATTTCGGGCTGCCGATTTCGATGTCGCGGCGTACCACGGTGCCGTCGTTCAGCTGGATCGGTACGGCGGTTGCCAGCACTGGCGATGGGGGCAGGCCGCCGCCGGCAAAGACGGAGGAGCGGTTGCCGCCGCAGATGCCATCCACGCCCAGGGTGCCGGAGGCGTTGAACAGGTTGACCATGTAGCCGCGTGCTTCACCCAGGGAGGTGGCGCACGATGCTTCTTCGCCAACGATTGGTCGGTTGGTGGAGAAGGTCACAGCGCCGCCTGCGATCAAGGCGGAGGTCACGACCTGTTCCCCCACGCCCAGCTGCATGTACCAACCTTTGCTGCTGCCGTTTGGCAGGGTCTTTGGCGAGTTGCAGTCGGTCGGGTCGGAGCTGTCGGTCAGCGCTGTATCCAGGTTCAGGCTGGTGGCGTCGGTCACCGGCTTGTTGTTCAGATTGTCCAGCGCCACGTAGAAGCGGTTACGCACCGAAGAGTAAGGATACTGCCAGCCGAGCGGGTGTTCGCGGTCGCCGCTGCCCAGTGCCAGGTAGACCGAGCCTTTGTTGTACAGCACGGCCGGGCCAAACATGAATTTGCGTGGGCTGGTCGTCTGGTTGGTGTAAGCCACGCGGTACATTGCCCACGAAGCCTGTGCCAGCGGGGTGGTCACGCCATTGGCTGGCGGTGGGCCGCTCACGAAGTCGATACGGTAGACGTTGCCGCCGAGGTCAGCCGCATAGGCGTAGTCGATCATGCCGTCGCCGTCGACGTCGATTACCGAGACGTCGGCCGCTACGCTGCGGCGGGTCGGGAAGCTCGCCAGCAGGGCGCCGGTGCTTGCATTCAGCACGTACACGAAGCCGCCTTTGCCGGTGGTGCAGGTTGGGGCGCCCTTGTTCTCGTCTTCGCAGTTGTCATAGCCGCCGCCCACGATCACAACCGGAACGGTTTCCGAGTAGCCCTTGACGAAGGCGACTGCCGGTGTGGACCAGGTTTGGCCGATGCCGGACATGCCGGAGGTGCAACCGGTGTCGTTGTTCAGGTTCGGGCAACCGGCCGACCACATCAGCGAAGGATGGTTCATGTCGCTGACGTCCAGGCCGTACAGCATACGACCGCCGCGGCGCATCGATGGGAAGACCCAGACGCGCGAGCTGTCCGCGTTCTGGAAGAAGCCGGTCGAACCGTCGAAGAAGTAGTCCTTCTGGGTACCGGTTGCCGACACGTCGCCGGGACCGGACAGGTTAGGGTAGTTCACCAGCGGGGTCTGGTCTTTCAGGCGCGACAGGCGGCTGAAGAATTCCGGTGCAATGAAGGCCCAGCGCTCTTTGCCGGTTTCCGCTTCCACGGCGCGGAAGTAGCCGTCGTTGGCGCCGTAGAACACGAACACACCGCCACGGGACTCGCCATAGTTCAGTGGCAGTGGACGCGAGTGGATCACGTCGCCGTGGATCGATGGGCGGGTCAGGGTTGGGCCGCCAGCAGGGCGCTCGTTATTGACGTCGGCGCCCTTGATGTAGTTGACCAGGTCGCTTGCCAGGCCGCTATTGGTGGTGTTGAAATCGACCAGGGCCGAACCGGTCGGAGTACGGGTGTAAATCGTACGGTTCACGGCATAAGTCGGGTTGGCGCTGGTGGTCGGCGGATTGTTACCGTTACGCAGTACTTGCGCCACCGCGCCTTTTTCCACCAGCGGGCCGTCAGGCGAGTCGGAATAAGGATCCTGCCCCGAGCATTTGCCGGCCGGGTCGGGGTCGATACCAAGGTTTTTCCAGTACGCGCCGTTGTCGCTGGTCCAGTAGCTGACGGCGCAATCGGTGATGAAGCCGGTGTTGTCGTTGACTGCCAGTTGCGATGGATTGCGGTTGTCGCCCAGCTTGACGTCGGAACCCTGGGCAATCAGCTTGTAGCGCTTCAGGTTACCGAACCAGCGTGGCTTGGCGTTCGGATCGGGACGGAACATGCCGATGAACACTTGGTTTTCATTTTGCGACCGGTTGGTCGAGTTCACAGGCAGCGAGGTCGATGCAAAGGTCGAGTTGACCGCCTGGATTTCGCCAATGATCTGCTTCAGCGCCTCGAAGATCGCTTGCTGGCTCTTGGCCGCGAAATATTTACCGCCGCTCGCACGCGCCATGCTCAGCATCAGGGCAGTGTGGTCGGTATTTTGCTGTTTGTTATAAACGTCGATGGTGTAGAACGTGACGTTGGACATCAGCGTCGTGTTGGCGATCGGCACGCCTTTGTCGTGCATGAAGCGCGCCCATTCGTCGGCGTTGTAGGGGTTGGTATCGTTGCGTTCGCCGGTGGTGGCGATGACGTTGGTGGTCTCGGCGTTGGTGCCGATGATCGCATACGAAGCCTGGCCGGCCGGGCAAACCTTGCTGCCGTCGTTCAGCGGCGATCCAATGGAGCAGCCTTTGCTGTACGGCGTGCAGGCGGTGGTCCAGGGGGCGACGCCAAGCTCGGTCGCGGCTGCGGTCGGCGTTGCATAGCACAGGTTGGTCTGGCCAAGCGTGGTCTTCACGTCGACGGTTTGCGAGGTGAAGTTAGGCAGTTTCAGCTGCGCGGTATTGCCGCCCAGGGTGCTCAGCGTGGTTGTATTCGCGCCGCTATCCGTGGTTGGGCCGCTCTGGTCGGGGTTGGTGACGAAGACCACGACGGTGTTGGCGCAGCTATTGAGTACGTTCAGCGGCGACTTGAAAGTTCCCCACTGTTGGGAATACGCGGCAGGATCGGGGCCATAACTGCCCCCGGTTGCGGCCGGCGAGTAACTGCCGAAACCGCCGAAGTAGTTGTATATGTCGTACATCAGGTTGCCGTACATGGTGCCCGAGTTGCGCTTTTCGGACGGCGAGTTGATGTTGTTGTCGATGCGGTCCAGCTGGGTGCCCAGCAAGCCCTTGTTCGCGTTGTTCATTGGGCGGATGGCAAAGCGCACATAGCCGCCGTTGTCGTTGGCATTACCGCCGGTGACAAACTCCATCAGGCCGACATTGACGGTGTCATCAAGTTCGCCCAGTGCCTGCTTGATTGCCCGCACTTCCGATTGGCCCTGGGTCAGGCCGCCCGGCCATTGCTGCGCCTGGCGCGACCAGTTGGACGTGTTGTCCAGCACGATCAGGATGTTTGGGTTGCCTTTGGTACCGGCAGAGGCGCCGGTAAAGATGTCGATGTCGTCAGCACCAGCCGGGAACGACAGAAGGGTGGCGCATGCACCGATGCTGGTTGCTACCAGGGTGGTGATTAGCTTTTTTTGCATGGCTGGCTCTCTAAATAAAAAGCGGGCTAGTACTTCAGTTGCAGCTGGTTTCTGCGTTGGCCTGTGGAATACGCACACCGACCCCCTGTACAACTTCCACTTTGGTCTGGGTCTGGCTGTCTTCGCTTGCTGCCGTCATTTCCCAGGTGGTGTCGGCGCACAGCGAATTGCCTGGCTTTGCGCCGACCAGTCCACTCTGGCCCTGTTGCACCCCAACGGCGCAGCCGGCTTCTTCACTATTTGCCAGGTTCAAGTCCTTGGTCTGGATGGTCTTGATCTTGACGCAGGCAGGCCGGGTGAGGGTCGTCACGATATCGTTGACGCCGTCGCCATTGATGTCATGACAGCGATGGTTCGCCGTTCCGCAAGGTGAACCCAGCGCATCTTGCGGTGTATCGAAGAAGCGGTTGCCGGACATTGCCTCGTCCAGGGTACGCCGGCTGGCGGCAATGCTCTGGTCGCGGTTTTGCATATTGTTGACCACCTGGATGCTGGATTTGCCCAGGTTGAAGGTGGACATGGCCAGCAGCGAGATCAGCACCAGCATGACCAGCGCCACGAACAGGGTCATGCCACGCTGCCGGTGGAATGCGTGCAATTTCATCATTTGATCCTTCCCGCCACGTTAGGCAGGCCTACCATCTGGGTGAAGACGTGTCGTTTGTACTTGTCGTTGGCTGCTGCAATCACGTTTGGCGTGCCATCGGCTTTCATGCCCAGGTCGTAGGACTTGTTGTCGGTATAGGTGAGTGAAGGGCTCAGCGTACGCGCCAGCAGGTTAACCTTGAGCGAGACCACATGGCTCCAGTTGGCGAGCTTGCACGGGGCTGCAGTACAGGCGAAAGCGGCGTTCACATCGGGGGTGTAAACATCGGCGACGCCATCAGGTCCGGCTGGGGCTGTGTCGTCAGCCGGGTCCTCGATCCCGTACTCGATCTGCATGTTCTCGATCCCTTCAGCCAATGGCACGATGGAGACCGAGACGGTGGTGCCGCTGCTGACGATGTCCGCACGCTTAAGGGTCGGGATCCCGTCGGTGGAGACGCTGTTATTAGCGATGAAGTAGATATGAATCAGCAGGCGGCGCACGTCGGCAGCGGTGCCGGCGGTGCCGTCGGAGCTGCAATTGCGCTGGTGCAGGCCGAAGCCGCTCGAGCTGGTGCCCACCTGGAAGGCGCCCGCCAGGGTGCCGCCGCCGAGTTCAAAGTTATTGTTGCACAGCGAAGCCTGGAAGAAGGGGCCGCCGGCCGACGCCGGTTCGCAATCGGCAGCGCCCACTACGCAGGTCTGTGTATGGCGCACGACAACCACGTCGGTTCCGGTCTTGACGCCGGCGCCCGACAAGCAGCCGAGTGTGCTGGCGGTGACGTTGTCATAGCCTTGCACTGCCAAGGGGATGGCGGCCGTGATATCGGCGATGCTGGTGGAGCAGGGGTCGGGCAGGGTCGCAGGGACGATGCCGGTGGCGTCGAATTCGCCGAAATAGCCGGCGTTACGCAGGTCGCCCGAGATGACCTGCATGGCGTAGCGGCCGTTTTCCACTTGGCGGTTGGCGCGCTCGATTTCCATTTGCGAGTTGTTATTGCCCGCAAACAGGGTCGACAGGCCAGCCAGCATCAGCAAACCGACGGCGATTGCCACCATCAGTTCAACAATGGTAAAGCCTTGCTGGCGGCGGTGGATCAGAGGCATGGGAGCGGTCCTCATTTGCATAACAGTTGAGGAATCATGACCTGGGCAGCAATCAGGCGGCGATAGTTATCGGCGCCGAATTTGTTCTGGCCGCAGGTCAGGGTCGGCGCCTGGGTGGCATGCAAGCCTTGCCAGACAACGGAAACCTGGTAAATGCCGGGCAGGCAGACGCCGTCGTTCGGGTTGGGCGCCTGGATCTGGGTGATGCAGCCACGTGCACCGATCATGGCGCCTACCTTGTTATTGCTGCTGTCGGTTTCGGCCGCGCCCTTCAAGGTCCTGCTCCATTCGCAGAGGTCGCGTGCGGCGCCGATGGCGACAGTGGTGCAATCGGCTGGCTGGGTGTCGCCGGTGCCGACTTCGGCCACGACATAGCTGCCGCTGTTGGCTGGATTGGCTTGCAGGCGGGCGGTCATATCGTCCAGCAGGATCACAGCCTGGGCGCGTTGATAGGATTCGACCGAGCCCAGGTTGGCTTTCGACTGGAAGACGGCAATGCCGAGCAAGCCGAAGGCGAGGATCACCATGGTGACCAGGACTTCAATCATAGAAATGCCGTGTTGGTGACGCATGGCAGGCCTTATGAGCATGAATGGGGTTGCACGTTAGGACGCCCGCCCAGGTCAATGGTAATGCAGCGCGGGGTGCCCTTGGTGGAGCTCACATTGAATGTTACGTTGCTGGCGCCAGTCAGCCGGCCGGCAGCTGTAAAGGTGATGCCGTTGGCCGGGCCCGTGACGGTGATCGAGGAGCGGGTCGACAATTTGAGCAGGTCTGGTTCGCCGTTAGTCGGGCTGGGGATAGTCCAGCCGGTACTCCAGTCGGTGGTGGGATTCATCGAAACATTCGTATTGCGCTTGATCGCTTCGCTGCGGGCGCGCAGGATGCTGGCGAACAGGTCGCTGGAAGTGGTCTTGATGCGTTGGTTGACGACCATTTCCTGCATGGCCGGCACGCCAATGCCACCGAGGACGACCATGATGGCTATTACGATCATGATCTCAATCAGGCTAAAGCCGGCTTGGCGTTTCATGGCATCACCACTTGGTAGCGGGTAGTTTGGTGCCGGCCTGGTCGATGCTCAGGGCGCCGTCAGCGGCCTGCTTGCTGCCGACGATAGGCGTGGCGGTAATGGTGAAGGTTGGCGGCGGACCGTCGCTGGCCACAATCGAGATCGTGTAGTTCTTGGTCACGGTGGCCGGCGAAGTCATGTTCAGGCCGGCGACCGTGTTCTTGTAGGCGCGTGCGTCGGCCAGGATCTGGGTTTCGCGCTGCGCCAAGTCCATCAGGTGCTGCTGGGCGGCTGCGCGGTTGCCACGCAGGACGTAGCTGGTATAAGCGGGCATGGCGATGGAAAGCAGGACGCCGATGATCACAATGGCGATCAACACTTCCATCAGGGTAAAGCCGCGGTGGCTGGGTAGTTTCATTCCTGGCGTCCGTAGATATACATTTTTAGTGACTTTATTCTAGTTGGCGTGTTGCCGTGTGTCAACTTTTTCCCTGCGACTTTTCGTTACATTCTAACCACAAAAAAAGAAAGGCCCCACGCAATCTTGCATGGGGCCTGACTTTCGGTATGGAAATGTTGTTTATTCGGCAGTAGCAGCCAGGGCATCTTCGCCCGGCAGCGAATCGCTCAGGTCGGCGAGGGGCGTTGGGTTGGCCAGTTCGCGCTGCAGGGTGTCATGGTCGAGCTCGCCTTCCCACTTGGCGACCACCAGCGCGGCAACGCCGTTACCGCAGAAGTTGGTCAGGGCGCGGCACTCGCTCATGAAGCGGTCAATACCCAGGATCAGGGCCATGCCGGCGACTGGAATGGTCGGCACGACGGCCAGGGTGGCGGCCAGGGTGATGAAGCCGGCGCCGGTAATGCCGGACGCGCCTTTCGAGGTCAGCATGGCAACGCCGAGGATCGTCAGCTGCTGCATCAGGGTCAGGTCGGTATTGGTTGCCTGGGCCACGAACAGGGCAGCCATGGTCATGTAGATATTGGTGCCGTCCAGGTTGAAGGAGTAGCCAGTCGGGATCACCAGGCCAACCACAGGTTTCGAGGCACCCAGTTTTTCCAGCTTGCGCATCAGGGAAGGCAGGGCGCTTTCCGAAGACGAGGTGCCCAGCACGATCAGCAGCTCTTCCTTGATGTAGGCAATAAAGCGGAAGATCGAGAAGCCGGTGTACTTGGCGATCAGGCCCAGCACGACGAACACGAACAGGCCGCAGGTCAGGTAGAACGAACCCATCAGCTTGGCCAGCGGCAGCAGGGAGGCGATGCCGTATTTACCAATGGTAAAGGACATAGCGCCGAAAGCACCCAGCGGGGCGGCCTTCATGATGATGTTGACCATGCCGAAGAAGGCGTGCGACACCTCGTCGATCAGCTTGTGCACCGGACGGCCGCGCTCACCCAGCAGCGACAGCGCGAAGCCGAACAGAATGGCCACCAGCAGCACTTGCAGGATATCGCCCTTGGCAAAGGCGTCGAACACGGTGTTCGGGATGATGTTGAGCAGGAAGTCGACGGTAGTCAGCGACTTGGTCTTGTCGGTGTACTGGGCGATCGATTTGGTGTCCAGGGTGTGCGGATCGGCGTTGAAGCCGGCGCCAGGCTGGATGAAATTGGCTACGAACAGGCCGATGACGAGGGCGAAGGTCGAAACGACTTCGAAGTAGATCAGGGCCTTGCCGCCGACACGGCCGATCTTCTTAACGTCCTGCATGCCGGCGATGCCGCTCACCACGGTACAGAAGATGACCGGGGCGATGATCATCTTGATCAGTTTGATGAAGCCGTCGCCTAGCGGCTTCATTGCCACGGCGTCCGCCGGCAGGTAAATGCCGAGCATGACGCCGCAGAAGATTGCGAACAGTACTTGTACGTACAGAATTTTGTAGAAGGGTTTCTTTTCCATGATGAGGGGCCTTGTTTGTCTCCGAATATCCTCATCATTGCAAATGGGTTGTGCCCGCGCTATTGTGTGTTTCCCGTATTGTAGGGAAAACCACAAAGCTACTGCGCCACCCAGCCCCCATCCATATTCCAGGCTACGCCGCGCATCTGGCGTGCTGCATCGGAGCACAGGAATACCGCCATCGCTCCTAACTCTTCCGGTGTCACAAACTCGCCTGAAGGCTGCTTTTCAGCCAGCAGGGCTGCCTTGGCCGCCTCGTTCGACAAGCCTTCTTTTTCGGCTCGCGCATCGACTTGCTTTTGTACCAGGGGAGTCAATACCCAGCCAGGGCAGATCGCGTTGCAGGTAATGCCCGTCTTGGCCGTCTCAAGGGCGGTTGCCTTGGTAAAGCCTACCAGGCCGTGCTTGGCCGCTACATAAGCCGATTTGCCGGCCGAGGCCACCAGGCCGTGCACTGAGGCGAGGTTGATGATGCGGCCCCAGTTGCGCGCTTTCATATGCGGCAGCGCCAGGCGCGTGGTGTGGAAGGCGGAGGTCAGGTTGATGGCGATGATGGCGTCCCAGCGCTCGGGCGGGAAATCCTCGACATTGGCGACGTGCTGGATGCCGGCGTTGTTGACCAGAATGTCAACGCCGCCAAACACGTCGGCCGCGTAATTCATCATCGCTTCGATCTGTGCCGGCTTGCTCATGTCGGCGCCGTTATAGCCAGCCTGCACGCCGAACTCGGCGGCCAGCGATTCCTGCAGCTGGGCGATCTCGCCGGCGTCGCCAAAGCCGTTCAAAATGATGTTGGCGCCTTCCGCGGCCAGGCTGCGCGCGATGCCCAGGCCGATGCCCGAAGTGGAGCCGGTGACGAGCGCAGTTTTGCCGCGCAAAGTGGTGCTGACCATTTGGTCCCCTATAATTTGTTAGCCAATGTAGAATGTAGCGCAAAAACCACTAGCGATCCAATAGCGCGGGGAGTGAGGAACCGAATGCCAGAAGCGAAAATAAAGTCCGTTCAGTGTTTCTCCATGTCTGGCCTGCACCAGATGGCATATAAGGAATGGGGGGAGGAAGACAATCCGAACGTGCTCGTTTGCGTGCACGGCGTGACCCGCGTTTCTGACGATTTCGATAATCTCGCACAGTCACTGTGCAAGGATTACCGTGTGGTTTGCCCCGACGTGGTGGGCCGCGGCCGTTCCGGCAGCCTGGTCAACCCGCAGTTGTACCGTCTTCCGCAATACGTCAGCGATATGGTGACGCTGCTGGCACGCGTGCTGGCTAACGGCGAACGCCAGACCGTGGACTGGTTCGGCACCTCGATGGGCGGCCTGATCGGCCTGGGCCTGGCCTCGCTGCCCGATAGCCCGATCAGCAAGCTGGTATTGAACGATATCGGCCCCACATTGGATGCAGTAGCGATCCAGCGCATTGGCGACTACATCGCACAGGAAGTGCGCTTCCCAAGCTTCAAGGCCGGCGCCGAGTTCGTGAAGATGGTCTCGGTCACCTTCGGCGAGCACACCGACGCGGAATGGCATAAGCTGGCTGCCGATGTGCTGCGCCAGGATAAAGACGGCTCGTGGGTGCGCCATTACGATATGGGGCTGGCGCTGCCGTTCCAATCGGTGACGCCGGAATCGGCCAAGGCCGACGAAGCAATGCTGTGGGCAGCCTACGATGCGATCCGCTGCCCGACCTTGCTGGTGCGCGGCGCCAATTCGGATCTGCTGTCGCGCGAGACCGCCGAGGCGATGACGCAGCGCGGCCCGAAAGCGAAGCTGGTGGAAATTCCGAACGTGGGCCATGCGCCGACCTTCCTGCATGCCGACCAGATCGCGATCGCCAAAGATTTTTTGTTGAACCACTAAGAGAAAGAGCATGGAAATCAAACGTTTTCACGTAGGTAAGCGCATGTCCGAAATGGCTGTTCACAACGGCACCGTCTACCTGGCCGGCCAGATCGCCGAAAAGCTGGGCGACATCAAGGCGCAAACCACCGAAGTGCTGGGCCACATCGACCGTCTGCTGGCCGAAGCCGGCAGCGACAAGGCGCACATCCTGCGCGCCCAGATCTACATCACCGACCTCGCCAACTTCGCCGCAATGAACGAAGTGTGGGAAGCGTGGGTTGTCGAAGGCAATACCCCGCCGCGCGCCACCGTGAAAGCGGAGCTGGCAAATCCTGAATGGCTCATCGAAATCGTGGTGACTGCCGCACAAAAATAAAGTTCATGTTGTAAGAGGTTCTCGTAATGGTTTCAATCGCGGCTCTCAATAGCGCAACGACGGAGCAACTGGTACAAGGCTTATCCGCCGACGACGGCGCGCGCGTGCTGGCTGCGCTGGATCACGCCAGCCAGGCGTACAGCGGCCGTGTTACCGGTCACGGGCAGGATGCCCTGGAATTCGCCATCGGGGTCGCCAGCACACTGGCCATCCTGCGCACCGATGCGGAAACCCGCATCGCGGCACTTATGTTCGAGCTCACATTGCTCGACGCCGACACTGCTCCCTCGATCGAACCGCGCTACGGCCAGGAAGTCAACGACTTGGTAGCCGGCGTGCGCCAGCTGATCCGCCTGCGCGAACTGACGCTGGCGTCCTCCGGCAGTGCGGCGCGCACCAAGACTGCGGCGCAGCAGGCTGTTGCCCAGGTCGAATCGCTGCGCAAGATGCTGCTGGCGATGGCCACCGATATGCGCGTGGTGCTGGTGCGGCTGGCTTCCTGCTGCACCACCTTGCGTTACTTCTCCGATATCAAGCGTTTCGATGAAGTGACGCGCGCTTACGGCCGTGAAACCCTGGACCTTTACGCGCCGTTGGCTAACCGCCTCGGCATCTGGCAGATCAAATGGGAGCTGGAGGACTTGTCCTTCCGCTTCATCGAGCCGGAAACCTATAAGCGCATTGCGAAGATGCTGGAAGAGAAGCGCATGGCGCGCGAGAGCTTCGTCACGTCTTCCATTGCGCGCCTGCAGTCCGAACTGGCATCGGCAGGCATCAAGGCTGAAGTATTCGGCCGGCCCAAGCACATCTACTCCATCTGGAACAAGATGAAGGGCAAGGACCTGGACTTCTCGGAGCTGTACGATGTGCGCGCCTTCCGCGTGATCGTTGACGACGTGAAGACCTGCTACACGGTGCTCGGCGTGGTCCACAATATCTGGACTCCGATCCCGAAAGAATTCGACGATTACATTTCCCGTCCAAAGCCGAATGGCTACCAGTCGCTGCACACCGTGGTGACGGCGGACGATGGCCGTCCCCTCGAAGTGCAGATCCGCACCCAGGAAATGCACAGCTTCGCCGAGTACGGCGTGGCGGCGCACTGGCGCTACAAGGAGGAAGGCGGCTCCAATTTCAAAGGGCAGCAGTACGACGAGAAGATCGCCTGGCTGCGCCAACTGCTGGCCTGGAAGACTGAGGTTGCCGACAATGTGGTCGGTAACGAAGACCAGCAGCGCGAGTGGGTGGAGAAGCTCAAGTCGGCCACGCTGGACGACCGCATCTTCGTACTGACGCCGCAGGCACGTGTGATCGAGTTGCCGGTTGGCGCCACGCCGATCGACTTCGCCTACCACCTGCACAGCGATGTCGGCCACCGCTGCCGCGGCGCCCGCGTCGACGGCCAGATGGTGCCGCTGAATACGCCGCTGAAGAGCGGTCAAACTTGTGAAGTCATTACCGCCAAAGGTGCCCCCGGTACGGCCGGGCCTTCGCGTGATTGGCTGAGCCCCGGCTACACGGTGTCGAACCGTACGCGAACCAAGGTGCGTGCCTGGTTCCACGCGATCGACATCCAGGAGACTGTTGCAAACGGCCGCTCACTGGTTGAGAAGTCGCTGCAGCGCGAAGGCAAAACCGCAGTCAACCTTGAAGCGCTGGCGCAAAAGCTGGGCTTCCCCAAGGTGGACGACCTGTTCCTGTCCGTTGGTAAGGATGAGTTCTCGCTTCGGCACGTTGAAATGGCCCTGCGCGATCCGGGTGAGGCCGAGGAAGAAGTTGCCGACCAGGTCGCAGTCAGCAAGAGCCGCAATTCCAGTGTCGAGTCAGGCGCCAAATCCGGCGTCCTGGTAGTGGGTACCGATGGCCTGATGACGCAATTGGCCAAATGCTGCAAGCCGGCGCCACCCGATCCAATAGTCGGTTTTGTCACACGTGGAAAAGGCGTATCGATCCACCGTGCCTCGTGCAAAAACTTTGCCGAAATGCGCGCCAAGGCGCCGGAACGGGTGATTGTCACGGAATGGGGCGCAGCGCGTTCGGATACCGTATTCCCGGTCGATCTATTCGTATTGGCAGCCGACCGCCAGGGCTTATTGCGCGATATTTCCGAGATTTTCTCGCGCGAGAAAATCAACGTCACCGGCGTTAATACCCAATCGGCAAAAGGCCAGGCCCGCATGACCTTTACGGTCGAGATCGGCGCCACCAGCCACCTTCAAAAAGCCCTCGCCGCCATCGGCGAAGTCACCGGCATCCTCGAAGCCCGCCGCGCTTGACCGCGATTCGCGTCCATCATTCGGACGCGTTCGCATTTGGTATGCCACGGATTGGCGTGTTGCCGCCAACATTTAGCGCGCGGGGCGGTCAAACAATTCGGCGAGGAGGTCAGCGGTGCGGCGGACGCGCGGGGATTTGCGGACGTCGTCGTGCATAACCATCCAGAGTTTGCGCTGAACCGGGCATTCACTGTCGGGGATAATCAGTCCGTTGGCGAGATAATCGGGCAGCACCGCTACACCCAAGCCGGTGCGGGTTGCTGAGGTAATTACGCCTAAATCGTTGCTGCTTAAAATAAATCGCCGGCCGGCGGAGAATTCATCGAGCCACTCCTGCTGCGGAGTTTTTGCCAGGCTTTCATCGTAGCCGATAAATTCCCATTCGTCCGGGCTGCGGGTGGCGAGATATTCAGGTGCTGCGCACAGAAAATATTGAATGTTCGCGATCTGCCGTACTGCCATATCGGATGCTTGCGGGCGTTGAAAACGGATTGCGATATCGGCTTCGCGCCGTGACAAATCCACCTGGGCCGGTTCGGCGGCCAGTTCAATATCGATATCATCGAGTAGCGAGCGCAATGCCGGCAAGCCGGGTGCGATCCAGTGCGCGGCAATTGCTGGCGGCGCGGAAACGCGGACCGTGCCGCGCCCAGCGCTCGCACCGGTAGCCCGGCGCAGCAAGCCGTGCACTTCGCTTTCTACGCGCTGAGCCTGGGGCAGCAGGGCTTTGCCTGCCTCGGTTAGCGCCCATCCTCGTGCGAATCGATCAAACAGCCGCACGGCTAAGACGCGTTCAAGCGCTTCGATTCGCCGCGAAACCGTCGTGTGCTCGACGCTGAGCGCCCTGGCGGCAGCCGAAAGCGACCCAGCTTGAGTCACGGCGAGGAAGTAGCGAAGGTCGTTCCAGTCAGGGGTATCCATCGGTGCAATTATGCACGGATGACGCGAAGTTTTTGCAATTTTGCTCCGAGGTGAATCCGGTTATCGTTTTCAACACAATTAACCGAAGGAGATTGCAATGAAGAGGTTCATTTTCGCAGCGCTGGCGCTGCCAGGCTTCGCCATGGAGGCGGAAGGTGGCGGCGCGCCGGGTGCAGCGGGTGTTGCAGGCGTAGCAGCCCTGGCTGGCGCCTGGGAATTAATCGGGGCCTATCGCGAGCATCGCGACGGCAGCCGCAGCGACGACTACGGCGCCAAGCCGCGCGGCACGCTGACCGTTGGCAGCGACGGCCGCTACGCGCTTCAGATTTATCATGCCGAGCGACCACCTTTTGAGGGTAACTTCCGTACTGCGGAGCCGTCCGAGTACAAGCGCCTGCTGCTCGCCATGAGCACGCATTTCGGCAGCATGGCAGTAGAGGAGGGCAAGCTTGTCTTCCGCATTACCGCCGCGTCCAACCCGCAATGGGATGGAACGGTGCAGCGACGGGCATATAAGATGGAGGGCGATGTACTTGAGTGGCGCGTGCCGCCGCGCCCAGATGGGGACGTGCCAATTTCAGTTTGGCGGCGAACGCGCTAATCTCCGCCGCCGTCCGGGGCATCATTGAGCGATTGGAGGGGCGATTCGGGCGGATCAAGGTTGTCATCCGGTTCCGCGATTTCGCGGTATCGGCCCGGCGACTTTTCTTCGCTTCGATACATTCCCCAAATCGCGATCGCCCCAATGAGCGGCACCAGCCAGACGAAGAGCATTTGCGCTCTACGCTGAGCTTTCTCAGAGAACTCATCCCGACGAACAAGGATCGTCGCAAATACGTTCAGGCCTAGCATAATCAGTGTGATTGCGACAATCAGTGTCATGATCATTGTGGAGACTGTTCAGGAAGCCCCGCAAACACTTCCATATTTCCAGTTGCCCATTTGATTAAGGCCTCGGTGACCAGCGGCTCGATGTCGAAATGTATGCCAAATGCGGTGTCGGCAGCCTCTGATTCGAGTTCGATTTCATCGAGGACTTGTTGGCGTGTGGCCAAGTCCATTGGGTAGGTGCTTCCGAATACAGTCTTGGCATATGCCTGTAGTCGCTCGGCGATTGTTGGAAGTCCGATCAGTTCAAGACCACGAACCGCAGATTCGTACAAGTATCCGTCGTAATAGAAAAAGTGTAGAAGCCCGTTATTCATTGCCGCCGTGTTGAGAATGTCCACGGCGAGAAACATCCTTTGCTCGTCCGTTAGCGCAGCGATGCCGGCGTCAATCAGCTTGCGATTGAGGCGAATCAGGAATAGGGCATCGTCGTACGCTTGCGTAGTCATCTTCCGTGAGGTTCGGCTTGAAGGGTGATGTGATCGATGCCGTGTTTGGACAGAAGCATGGCTTTGACATTGTGCAGGATTTGCGGCCATTCCTGCAGGTCGTTGATTTCGAGGTGGCCGATCAGTGCAGGCTGGCCTGGCGACATTTCCCACACGTGGAGGTCGTGCACCGAAAGCACGCCCGGCACATCGGCCAGGTCTGCGCCGATCTGGGCGTAGTCGGCGCTGTCTGGCACGCCTTCCATCAGGTGGTGGAAAGACTCGCGCAGCACGCCGATCGTTGATTTGAGAATCAACAGGGAAACAAGCAGCGACAGGATCGGGTCGATCTGCATCCAGCCGGTCGCCATGATGACGCCGCCGGCAATCAGTGCGGCAACGGAGCCGAGCAAGTCGCCGAGTACGTGCACCAGCGCGGCGCGCGCATTCATGCTCTCTTTGTCGCGCGACAGGCTCCACGCGACGAGTACGTTTACGGCCAGGCCAATCGCCGCCACCACCAGCACAGTGCCGCCTTGCACCGGCACCGGCGCGGAGAAGCGCTGCACTGCTTCAAATACGATCCAGCCAACGACCAGCAACATTGCCAGGCCATTCACGAAAGCGGCCAGCGCCTCGGCGCGGCCGAAGCCGAAAGAGTAGCGCGCGGAAGGGCGGCGCTTGGCGATCAGTTGCGCCATCAGTGCAAGGCCAAGCGCAGCGGCATCAGTCACCATATGGCCCGCATCGGAAATCAGGGCCAGCGAATTGGCCATAAAGCCGGCGACAACTTCGACCACGGCAAAGCCTAAGGTCATGGCCAAGGCAACGGCAAGGGCCGTTTGGCTGCGGTGTTCGTTGAAGTGCGCGTGTTGCGCGTCGCCGTCTAAATGAGCGTGGAGGTGCGTGGAATCGTGGTTTTGCATAGCCCCTGAATATATCAGTAATGTTTTCTTCGGAAAACACTTGTCATAGAGGGAAGTGCTCTCTATAATGCTGGCTCTCGGGCGGTTAGTTCAGCTGGTTAGAATACTTGGTCGACATCCAAGGGGTCGGGGATTCGAATTCCTCACCGCCCACCAGGACAATTTAATGTAGTACCATTGCAAAAGACAAACGGGCGGTTAGTTCAGCTGGTTAGAATACTTGGTCGACATCCAAGGGGTCGGGGATTCGAATTCCTCACCGCCCACC